>SLDE01000086.1 GCA_007125455.1 Ectothiorhodospiraceae bacterium | reverse complement strand
GATCTTACCCGCCGCCTGCACCGCATCGCTGTGCAGTACGATCCCCTGCTCGCGGCAGTAGGCGGCCAACTCGGCCACTGGCTGAATCGCCCCGGTCTCGTTATTGGCCCACATCAGCGATACCAAGTGCGTATTCTGCGGCAAGGCAGCGATGGCCGCCTTGATGTCGATCACGCCGCCGACATCGACCGGTAGGCGCTGCAGTTGCCAACCCCGGTCTTGCAGCGCCTCTGCAGGCCCAAGCACCGCCGCATGTTCCACGGCGCTGATGGCCAGGGCCGCAGGTGCTATGGCCGGGTGTAACAAGCCCTTTAGTGCCAGGTTGTTTGCCTCGGTCCCGCCACTGGTAAACAACACCTGGCTGGGATGGGCATTGACCAGCGCGGCAACCTGCTCCCGTGCGGCAACGATGGCATCGTGTGCCTCACGCCCGAAACGATGGCGGCTGGAGGGGTTGCCGTAGCTCGCCTGCAGCCAGGGCAGCATGGCCTCCAGTACCCGCTCGTCCAGCGGGGTGGTCGCGTTGTGGTCCAGGTAGACCATCAGACAGAGGCAGAGCGCTCGGCCTCGACCTTGCCGTCCTGGCGGGCAGCCACGTCCTTCACACCCTTGCGCTCAACCAGTTGCCCCAGATCGATGCCCTTGAGGAAGGCGTAGATCTGCGCTGAGAGGTCGCACCAAAGTTCATGGGTCAGACACTTGCCTTCATCCTGGCAGTTGCCCTTGCCCTCACAGCGCATCGCGTCGACCTTTTCGTCGACGGCGGTAATCACATCGGCAACGCAGATCTCCGAAGCCGCACGGCTGAGGCGGTAGCCACCACCCGGCCCACGGGCGCTATCCACCAGGCCGTTACGGCGCAGGCGTGAAAACAGCTGCTCCAAATAGGAGAGCGAAATCCCCTGCCTTTTGGAGATGTCCGACAGCGTAATCGGCCCCTGATTATAGTGAACGGCCAGATCTAGCATGGCGGTGACAGCGTAACGCCCCTTTGTGGTCAGTCTCATTGCCTTCTCCCAAGATACCCAGTACGTTAAATATGGTGATTGCCGGTAAAATTATCAATACCTAGCAAATTAGTCAAGTATTATTTCCATCCTTTTTATCCGGTTCTTCACCGGTCTCCAGCTTTTCACTCTGCAGATCATCATCGGCGCCGGAACGGATATCACAAGCCTCCAACTCCGGCAGTGGCAGATCGCCGATCTCGGCACCAAGATTTTTGATCGCCCCGCACATCTCCTCCATCCGCCCGTCCATCGCATGGATATGATCAAGCATACAATTGATGGCGTGAGCCACCGGGTCGGGCATGTCGGAGCTGGTGCCGTAGGCATCGAAGCCGATCTTGGCCGCGATCGCCTTGCGCTTGGCCTCCAGTGGGTCCGGGTTGTCACGCTTAACGATACGACCAGGGATCCCCACCACCGTGGTGGCATCGGGCACCGATTTAACCACCACCGCATTGGAGCCGATCCGCGCCCCATTACCAATCTCGATCGGCCCCAGCACCTTGGC
Organism: Ectothiorhodospiraceae bacterium; assembly: GCA_007125455.1. Lineage (GTDB taxonomy): Bacteria > Pseudomonadota > Gammaproteobacteria > Thiohalomonadales > Thiohalomonadaceae > SLDE01. The sequence goes on along the minus strand of SLDE01000086.1, from coordinate 9,485 downwards.
ACCCGCACCGACCACGACATCATTACCCAGGGTTGGATGGCGCTTGCCCTTGTTCCAACTGGTGCCACCGAGGGTGACACCGTGGTAGATGGTGCAATCGTCACCGATCACCGCGGTCTCGCCGATCACCACACCCATGCCGTGGTCGATGAAGAAACGCCGCCCCAGGGTGGCACCGGGGTGGATCTCGATCCCGGTCATCCAGCGGGAGAAGCCGGCCAGGGCACGCGCCAGCCACTTCAGACCCCAGCCCCACAGGCGGTGAGAGATACGATGAAAGATCACCGCATGCAGCCCCGGATAGAGGGTCAGCACCTCGAATACATTACGCGCCGCCGGATCGCGGTCAAAGATGCAGGCAATATCTTCTCGTAGACGGGAAAACATGGTGTTGGCCAATTCCTGACTAAAACGAAGGTGCTATTCTGGCACAAATCCCTAGTCGTTTCACAGGGTATTTAAACAGCTTTTCTGCCAGCGCCTAGCGGCGGTCCTTCTCCACGCTGGTCAGGATGCCGCGCAGGATGTTCAGCTCGGTCTTTTCCAGGCGGCTGCGCTGATAGAGACGGCGCAGACGGCGCATCAATTGGCGCGGATTGTCCGGATCGAGAAAGCCGGTGTTCAGCATCACCCGCTCCAGATGCTCGATCAGCCCCTCCAACTCATCGGCGGTGGCGAGCGGATCATCGTTTTGCGCCACCGTCGCGGCCTGCTCGCCCAGGCGAGCCATGTGTAGCTCATAGCTAACTACCTGGATCGCTGCCGCCACGTTCAGCGAGCTGTAATCGGGGTTGGTGGGGATATGCAGCAGGGTGTTGCAGTATTCCAGCTCGTCATTGGTCAACCCCGACTGCTCGCGCCCAAACAACACTGCCACCTTGCTCTCGCCAGGCAGCGTGGCCACCTCTTCGGCACACTCGCGGGCGTTGAGCTGGGGCCAGGGGATGGTACGCTGGGCGCGGGCACTGGCACCATACACCCGCTGACAGCCTTCCAGCGCGGCAGAGAGGCTATCGCAGACCGTGGCCTGTTCAAGGATATCCTCGGCACCGGAGGCACGGGAGATCGCCTCCCGGTGGGGGAAGAGTACCGGGTTGACCAGGTAGAGCTCGTCCAGCTGCATGTTCTTCATCGCACGCGCGGCAGCGCCGATATTGCCGGGATGGGAAGTCTCTACCATTACGATGCGGATCTGGGGAAAGGGCATGGATTTACTCGCGTTATTCACTGTGATTGGGCGTGATATTTATCGAACAGCGGTATAGAATACACCAGCAGCGGGGTGTTTCGCCCCACTGCCCGCTATTTAACAACCTGGAGGCTCTCCCCCCATGCATCCCATGCTGAACACGGCAGTGCGCGCCGCGCGCCAGGCCGGCACCGTCATCTCTCGCTCTTTCTCCCATGTGGACAGCCTCAAGGTCGATAGCAAGTCGCGCAACGACTTCGTCAGTGACGTGGATCGTCTCGCCGAAGAAACCATCATCCAGACCCTGCGCAAGGCCTACCCGAACCACGCCATCCTCGCCGAGGAGAGCGGCGCTGCCGAGTACGGCAACGACGAGTACCGCTGGATCATCGACCCCCTCGATGGCACCACCAACTTCCTGCACGGCTTCCCACAGTTTGCGGTATCCATTGCCCTGCAATATCGCGGCAAGCTGGATCAGGCGGTGGTCTACGATCCCATCAGCCAGGACCTCTACACCGCTAGCCGCGGCAATGGTGCCCAGCTCAACGGTCGCCGCATCCGTGTCGCCGCGCGCAAGGGGCTGGAGGGTGCCCTGCTGGGTACCGGCTTCCCCTTCCGCCGCCACGAACTGCTCGACACCTATCTGGAAACCTTCAAGGCCCTGTTCGCAGACACCGCCGGGATCCGCCGCCCCGGCTCGGCCGCACTGGATCTGGCCTATGTGGCCGCCGGACGGCTGGACGGTTTCTGGGAATTCGACCTCAAGCCCTGGGACACCGCCGCCGGTGCCCTGCTGGTGATGGAGGCCGGGGGCAAGGTGGGCGACTTCGCCGGCGGCGAAGACTACCTGCAGAGCGGCAACGTGATCGCTGGCAACCTCAAGGTATTCGAGGCGATGCACCAGCTCATCAAGCCCTGCCTCCCCCCCGAGATCAAACGCTAACCACCTGCCCCACCGCGCCCTCCCCCAGGGCGCGGCTGGGGCCGTCGACTCGCCCCCCTCATCCCTTTGCCCTGCCCCTCGCGCCCCTTGGCTTGCGTTATGCGTTAACAGGCTGTTGAAACAATAGCCGCGTTTAGCTAGTCCACTGGACTATTCGCCCCAAAAACCTCATACTCAACCTTAACTTCTAATGCTATCCACATGATAGTTGGTGGATAAAGTTCAAAAACAAAGGTCGAGTATCGGTACCCAATCCACACCAGATGGGAAATTTACCCTCAAGTATTCTCCCCGCTGTCCGCTACCGATGTTGTCCCGACGAAAACTGGATAGTGCGATGCACAAACCGATCAACCGAAAACTGGCGCTAGAGATGGCAATGCAGGATGTGATGGACAACATGGAAGAGTTGTCCCTGAGCAGCGGCTTTGCCGCCGGGGTGGAGTGCTTTGAGATCCTCTCGATTGAGTCGACCGAGGTACCCGATCGCTTCACTGGCAAGCGTCCGGCCATGTGCCGCGACATCTTCGACCAGCGGGCAGAGATCGTGCGTCTGCGCGTTGCCTAAGCGCGATTAGCCCACCCCTTCCAGATAGGCCAGCTCCGCCTCGCTAAACCCTGCCTCACGCCGCGCCTCGATATGAAACGGTGGTCGCAGTGGGCCGTCCATATACTCGTCCAGTAGCTGCTGATAGGTGGCCATGGGCTCCACCCCGCGCTGCGCGCATTGCTGCAAAAACCAGCGATTGCCAATGGCCACATGGCCGATCTCATCGCGCAGGATGATATCCAGCGCCGCCGCCCCCTGCTCATCGCCCACGGATAGCAACCGCGCCTTGATGCCAGGATTCACATCCAGCCCACGGGCCTCCAGGCAACGCGGCACCAGCGCCATACGCACCATCACATCATGGGCGGTCTTCTGCGCCATCTCCCACAGGCCGTTATGGGCCGAATAGTCACCGTAATCACTGCCCAAGCTGCGCAGATGATCGCGCAGCATCACAAAATGGCTGGCCTCCTCGTCGGCCACCTGCAACCAGTCGGCATAGAAATCGGCAGGCATGCCACGGAAACGATACACCGCATCCAGGGCCAGGTTGATGGCGTTAAACTCGATATGGGTCAGTGCGTGAAACAGGATCGCCCGCCCCTGCGGCGTGCTTGGCTTGCGCTGGGGCAGCTCCCGTGGCTGCACCAGTAATGGATGCTCTGGCCGCCCGGGCACCGGGATCGATACCGGCGCGCCAGACGAATCCAGACACAAAGCGCCCTCCTCCCAGGCGGCCCTGAGGGCGTGGGTCTGGGCAGCCTTGTCGTCCGGGTCACAACACATCAGGGCCTGATGGGCCAATTCAAATAGCTTCGTTGTCTTCATACGCCGCATAGTACCACTTATGGATTGGCTACCACTTCCACGCCAACAGCAGATCCATCACATTGGTCCCGGTAGGCCCGGTGCTTAACAGATCGCCGCTGGCCTCAAGAAAGGCCCCGGCATTGGCACGAGCCAGGGCAAGCTCGACGCAGTAGCCCTCCTGTTCACCACGGGCAATGCTGGCACCATCAACCAACCCCCCTGCATCACTACCCGGCCCGTCACTGCCATCGGTGGCAGCAGCCAGCAGCACGATATTCCCATGCCCGGCCAAATGGCGCGCAGCGAGCAGCGCCAGGTGCTGATTGCGTCCCCCCTGGCCCGGCTCGGCGGGCAGTTGCACCGTGCACTCCCCACCGAGCAGATAGAGCCCAGGCGGCCCACTGAGTACGCGCTGGCAAAAAGACTCTGCCAACGCCACCACATCCCCCTGCCATACGTTATCGTCGAGGTAGACCGCCAGGCCCATCGCTCGCCCACGCTCCGCCGCCGCCTCCAGGGCCAGGCGATTATTGGCGATGATATGGCTCTCCACCTCACGCCGGGACGCCTGCCGGGTCGGCGGCTGAAGCAGGGCAAGGAAGCCTTCGGGCAACTCGGGCAACGGCTCTCCCGCCTGCGGATCATCCAGCAACGGGCCCGAGCCCACCACCGCCGGGTCATCGCCGGGCACATCGGCGATCAATAACTGCACACAAGGGCGCTCGCCCAGGTAATTGCGCAGACGCCCGCCCTTGAGTAAAGAGAGGCGCTTACGCACCCGGTTGATCTCTGCGATCCCCAGGCCCGAGCCCAGTAGATAGCGGTTAAGCTCTGCCAACTGCGCCCCATTCACTCCCTCGGGCAATACCTCCACCAACGCCGAAGCGCCCCCCGAAAGCAACACCAACAGCGGGCGCTCCTCGGGCAGCCGGGCAAGAAAGTCCAACAAGGCCTCCCCTGCGGCCAGACTGCGCTCATCGGGCAGGGGGTGCCCCCCTTCCAGCCAGCACTCTCCTGCATCAGGGCGGCCCCCATGTGCGGCCTTGCCAATCACCAACACCTCACGCACACGACTGCCCAGGCCCGCACGCGCCCCCGCCAACATCGCTCCAGCGGCCTTGCCAATGGCCAGTACCGCCCATTCGCCCGCGAGAGGATGGGCCGCCAGCCAAGCGGCCACGGCACGATCGCCCGCCACCGCACGCAGGGCGACCTGGTAGATCTCAAGGAGCTGATGGCGAGGCTGCGTGGATTGCATACACCGGGTTTAAGGTCTGGGTTGGGAAAAGAGGCTTAGCGAGCCCCAGGCTGTAGCGGCGTGATCGTACCACTAAAGACCGCTGGGTGGGGGAGCGTCGCGCCTCGAAAACTATGACCCGGCCCGGCAAGCAGGGCGAAGATGCAGGGAATGGCTTACCCCTGCCTGTTAGGCTAGGCTGGAGAGAGGAAATCCCCATGGAGTTCGTCATGCTGCGTATAGCCACCTTTATCACCCTCGCCACCGTGCTACTGGGCTGCGGTCCCAGTGCTAACGGCCAACAGGTGTTTGATTCGCAAGAGCATCGCTTTACGATAGAAACCCTCGCCGAGGGTCTTGAACACCCGTGGGCACTGGCCTTTTTGCCCAATGGGGAGGTGCTGATCTCAGAGCGCCCCGGTCGCCTGCGCAGTTGGCGCGATGGGCGCTTGAGTGCACCCATCCCGGGCCTTCCCGCGATCCATGCCAGTGGTCAGGGCGGGCTGATGGATCTGGCCCTGCACCCGGAGTTTGAGGAAAACCGCTGGCTGTACTTCAGCTACGCGGCGCGCCACCAGGGTGGCAGCACCACCCATGTGGCACGGGGCCGTTATCACGATGGACACCTGAGTGAAGTAGAGCTGTTGTTCATCGCCCTGCCTGCCAGCCAAGGGGGACGGCACTTTGGCTCCCGACTGCTGTTTGACGATGCCGGCTATCTCTTTATCACCATCGGCGATCGCGGCGAGATGCCCCGCGCACAGCGCAAGGACGATCACGCCGGTAGTACCCTCCGCCTGCACGACGACGGGCGGGTGCCCAGGGACAACCCCTTCGTCGATACCCCCGGCGCACTGCCGGAGCTATACACCATCGGTAATCGCAATGCCCAAGGGATGGTGCTGCACCCCGAAACCCGCGAGGTCTGGCAGCATGAACACGGGCCACGTGGGGGCGATGAGATCAACATCATCCACGCCGGGCGCAACTACGGCTGGCCGGTGATCAGCCACGGCATCGACTACTCGGGCCGCAAGATCGGTGAGGGGCTCCGGGAGAAGGAAGGCATGGAGCAGCCGCTACACTATTGGAGCCCGTCCATCGCCCCCTCGGGGATGAGTTTTTACACCGGCGATGCCTTTCCCCGCTGGCAGGGGGATCTGTTTGTCGGTGCCCTCGTCCACCGCCATGTGGCGAGACTGGTGCTGGAGGGGGGCGAGGTCATACACGAGGAGCAGCTACTGCGCCGCCTGGGCAAACGTATCCGCGATGTGCGTCAGGGGCCGGATGGCAAACTGTGGCTGCTTACCGATGAGCGTGATGGCGAGATGTTGCGCTTGTCGCCTGTTGACGATTAAGGCTGTTATACCTGCAACAGCTTCAGGCCGTGCGCGCGGTAGTCGACAAAGGCATTATCACGGGAGATAAGGGTCATGCCGTGGCGGATAGCGGTGTGGATCAACTAGGCGATCAAACGGGTCTTTGTGCCCCAGCTTCGGGAGTTGATGGAAACGGGCAAATATCGAGCTCTCGCACTCCAGCACAGCGAGCCCGGATTGCCTGGTGTAGTCGGGCAGTTCATCCGGCATCAGGCCATGCAGCTCCAGCTTGCCCAGGGAGTATTTGAGGGAGATCTCCCAGAAGCTAAGCGCGCTAACGCTCACCTGTTCGGACTGTTCTATCACCGCGATGGCCCTGGCCGGGATCCTCTCCGGCTGCATCAGCCACCATAACAACACGTGGGTATCAAGCAGATGACTCACCCGTCTGACTCACCCAGTAACTCATCATCACTGATGGCAAAATCATCGGCCATGACGAAATCGGCCTTGCCCTTGAGCAGACCTGGCTTGCGACTACCCTGTTGCAGCTGGCGATACTTTTCATACGGGATCAACACCGCGACCTTTTCGTGGGCGCGGCCGTATTCCAGAATGTATTCCTCTCCCTTGTCACGGATCTCGTCGAGGATCCGCGAGAGCTGCGCCTTCATTTCACCGATCTGTACTGACTGCATAAAACCACCCCTGAGTCACACTTGAGCTAAAAGCCAGCACAACTGGACAAGTTGTCAAGAAAGGGGCCGGTTCGCCACTGGCCAGCCCGACGGCTGATGTTGCGCATGACAGCAAGATATCGGCTGAGGCCGACCCACCGGGCAATGATGGTATAGTCTCTCAATAGTCCCTAACGGAACCATACATGCCTCGACAACGCGCATCGAAAAAAGAGATCCTCGGTTGGGCGATGTTCGACTTCGCCAACCAGGCCTATACCCTGCTGATCATCACGGTGGTGTTTGGTGATCTCTTCACACGGGTGATCGTAGCCGATGCAGAGAGTGGCTATCGGCTGGGGAATCTGCTCTGGAGCCTGTCACTGGCGGCCGGCTATCTACTGGTGGTGCTGAGCGCCCCCTTCCTTGGCGCGGTGATGGATATCAGCGCACGGCGCAAGCAGTTTCTGTTCTTCAGCTACATCGCCACGGTATTGACCACCGCCCTGCTCTACTTTGTGGCACCGGGTTACATCCTGTTGGGGATGTTGCTGATCGTCTTTTCCAACTATGCCTACTCCATCGGCGAGTCGTTCATCGCCAGCTTTCTGCCCGACCTGGGGCCAGCGGAGGACATGGGGCGGATCTCCGGCTTTGGCTGGGCACTGGGCTATGTGGGCGGGCTGGTGGCCACCGGGCTGGCGCTGCTGTTTCTGGGTGAGGTAAGCGCAGAGAACTTTGATAACGTGCGCTGGGTTGGCCCCTTTGCCGCCGCCTTCTTCCTGCTGGCGGCGATCCCGACCTTTCTCTGGCTCAAAGAGCGTGGCACGGCGCACCCGGTCAGTCGACGCGAGATGTGGCAACTGGGACGCGCTCGGGTACGCGAGAGTGTACGCCACCTGGAGGGCTATCGCGATCTGACGACCTTCCTGCTCTCGGCGGTGTTTGCCATGTCGGGGATCTACATCATCATCGCCTTTACCTTCATCTACGGGGCACAGGTGATTGAGTGGGATGAGCGGATGCGGGTACTGACCTTCATCACCGTACAGCTCACCGCCACCGGCGGGGCAATCCTGTTCGGCTGGGTACAGGATCGGATGGGCAGTCGCTTTACCTACGGCTTCACCCTGCTGTTTTGGATCGTTGCGATTGTGCTGATCTGGCGCACCCCGGCAATCACCACCTGGCTCAACCAGTTCGGCTACCAACTGCACCCGCAGGATGTCTTTTTAGTGGTGGCGGTGGCCGCCGGGCTCTGCCTGGGGGCCACCCAGTCGGCCAGCCGCGCCATTGTCGGCCAGCTTACCCCCCTCCCCCGCGCAGCCGAGTTCTATGGCTTTTGGGGGCTATCGCACAAGCTGGCGGCGATCATCGGCCTGGTAGCGGTGGGGCTACTGCAGGCCTGGGTGGGGTTGCAGAATGCGATCCTGCTCTGCGCAGTGTTCTTCGCGCTGGCCTTCATCGTTAGCCTGAAAGTCGATATGGCCCGCGGCGAGGCCGTCGCCGAGGCTTATAAGGAATAACTTTACCGCAGAGGTGCAGAGAGCGCAGAGAAAAGACGAGCAGGGCGGGAGCATACTTTCCGAAAGTTAGCGCCAGGTCGACAGTAAGTCCTTGATTCCCGGAGCGCTGTGAATACGTCCGTGTAAGCTCGACGCCAGCATCCCTGCTGGCGACGTCCGAGAATCAAGGACTTACTGCCGACACGGAAAGTACGATCCGGCCCTGAGCGGCCTGCGAAGCGAGTGCCGACTCTGCACCTCTGCGGTGAATAGTTATTCATCACCAACGCCAGGCGTTGAGGCCGAGCCAGACGGTGAGCGCGGCGATGGCCAGGCAGATCAGTGCCAGCCAGATGGGTCGCCAGTGGGCTGCCGCACCGGCAGGGACGTGTTCCGGGCACTTGTAGCCAGTGATCATGGGCTTGACCAGGTTATCCTTGCGGAAGATGCGATAGTAGGCCAGCGCGGCCAGGTGTAGGCCGATCAGCACCAGCAGGATGTCGTAGGCCTGGCGGTGGATGCTATCGAGAAAATCGGCGGTGTCGCGCTCTACCAGCGAGCGCAGGGCACCGTTGACAAAGATATCGTCGGTGGCGAACAGGCCGCTAAAGGCCTGGATGAACATCAACAACAGCATGGCGAATACCGACAGGCTACCCGCCGGGTTGTGGCCCAGGTATTTATCGCGCATCCCGCCCTGTATATAGCGGAATACCTTGACTGGACCTGAGAAAAAGTCGCTAAAGCGCGAGGTGGAGCTGCCGACAACCCCCCATAGCAGCCGAAACAGCAGCAGCGTGAGCAAGGCATAGCCGTTCCACTTGTGCCAGACCATGGTGAAGTCACCGTACCTGTGGCTGAGCCAGCCGCTGGCGACGATGATTACCACCGACCAGTGGAAGATACGGGTGGGCAGATCCCAGGTGGGGACATTGCAGTGGGATGGGCGAAACATGGTGTTACTCCCTATCGAACAGAGATAGACACCACAGAGGGCACAGGGCTGCGACGGTATGAACTACCCATCAGAGCATAGGCCTCCAGGGTCTGCACCCTGGAGGCCGCTTTGCTTTTGCAGGAGCCCGGTTTTCCGGGCGATCGTCACACAGTAAGCCGCGCTCGTGCAAATCAAGGGCACTTCTAATTATTCTGAGTGCGTCAGATTGGGCTCTCAAATCTGTGCTATCAAGGCGCAAATCGCACGTAATAGCCCGCTATTGCGAAGATTTGCAACGCAGAGAGCGCGGATTTG
>SLDE01000092.1 GCA_007125455.1 Ectothiorhodospiraceae bacterium | reverse complement strand
GAGCCCCTTGGGACAGACATCGGCGCAGTTCATGATGGTATGGCAACGAAACAGCTTATAGGGGCCATCCAGGGCCTCCAGGCGGCTGGCGGTATCCTGATCGCGGCTATCGGCAAGAAAGCGCCAGGCCTGCAATAATGCCGCCGGACCGCGAAACTTGTCCGGGTTCCACCAGAATGACGGACAGGCGGTGGAGCAGCAACCACAGAGGATACATTCATAAAGCCCATCGAGGCGTTCGCGCTCCGCTGGGCTCTGGCGGTACTCGGTCTCCGGCTCCGGTTCGTGCACCGTCAGCCAGGGCTTGATCGCCTTGTAATGGTGGTAAAACTGGCTCATGTCGACGATCAGATCGCGAACCACCGGCATCCCCGGCAGCGGGCGCACGGTGATCGGCTCTTTCAGTTCGCTTAGCGGCGTAATGCAGGCCAGTCCGTTGCGGCCATTGATATTGAGTGCATCGGAGCCACACACCCCCTCGCCGCAGGAGTGGCGAAAGGCCAGGGTCTCGTCCTGCTCGGCCTTGATACGAAGCAGGGCATCGCGCAGCATCGCATCCGGCGCAACGTCTGCCAGCTCAAAGGTCTGCAAATGGGGTTCGTCCGTCGCCTCAGGGGCGTAACGGTAGATACGAAACTTCATCTTCAGTACACCCTGGGCTTGGGCGGAAAACTCGCCACACTGAGTGGTTTGAGCTGTACCGGCTTGTAGTCCATGCGCTCGCCCTCCAGATAGAACAGTGAATGCTTGAGCCAGTGCTCATCATCCCGCGCCGGGTAGTCAACCCGCGAATGGGCCCCGCGGCTCTCGCGCCGGGCCAGTGCCGAGTGCACCGTCGCCAGCCCTAGCGCCACGAGGTTCTCCAGCTCCAACGCCTCGATACGGGCGACATTGAAGATCCGGCTGTGATCCTGCAGGCGCACCCCGTTTAAGCGGGCACGGATGCCTTGTAGCACCACCACCCCCTCACGGAGCACTTCTTCGCTGCGATACACCCCGCAATACTCCTGCATCGCCTGTTGAAGATCGGCTCGCAGCGTGGCAACACTCTCCCCCTCACCACGCTGATCCCAGCGCTGCAGACGGGCCATCGCCGCCGCCACACTGGCCTCATCCAGCGGACGGTGGAAACGGTTTTCCTTAAGGTACTCAACAATATGGTTGCCCGCCGCCCGACCAAACACCACGATATCCAGCAAGGAATTACCCCCCAGCCGGTTGGCTCCGTGTACCGAGACACAGGCACACTCCCCCACCGCATACAGGCCGGGAATGGTCTCCTCACCCTGCCCCACGGGCACCACCACCTGACCATGGCGGTTGGTGGGGATCCCACCCATGGTGTAGTGGGCGGTGGGGTAGACTGGAATGGGCGCACGGGCCGGGTCTACCCCGGCGAAGGTCTGTGCCAATTGGCGGATCCCCGGCAGACGGCTGGCGATCAGCGTCTCGGGCAGGTGGTCCAGCTTGAGCAGGACATGATCCCGCCGTGGCCCGCAACCACGCCCGGCCTTCACCTCATTATAGATGGCCCGACTGACCACATCCCGGCTGGCCAGATCCCCCGCCTGGGGGGCGTAACGCCTCATGAAGCGCTCCCCCTCGGCGTTGATCAGATAGCCCCCCTCGCCGCGCGCGCCCTCGCTGATCAGCATTCCCTTGCCAGCAATGCCGGTGGGGTGGAACTGGAAGAACTCCATATCCTGCAACGGGATCCCGGCACGTAACGCCATCGCCAGCCCATCACCGGTGTTGATGTGGGCGTTGGTGTTGGTGCGAAACAGCTGCCCGGCCCCTCCGGTGGCCAGCAGGGTGGTCTTGGCCTCGATCAACATCGGCTCCCCGCTCTCGATATCGAGGATCAGCGCCCCGAGGATATAGCCCTGTTCATCACGGATCAGGTCAACGGCGAAGAACTCATCGAAAAAGTGGCTACGGGCCCGGATGTTTTGCTGATAGAGGGTATGCAGGATCGCATGACCGGTGCGATCGGCGGCGGCGCAGGTACGAGCGGCCTGCGCGCCGCCGAAGTGCTGACTCTGCCCGCCGAAGGCGCGCTGGTAGATGCGTCCATCGTCGAGACGGGAAAAGGGTACCCCGGCATGCTCCAACTCATAGACCAAGTGGGCCGCCGAGCGGCACATATACTCGATGGCATCCTGATCACCCAGGTAGTCGCTACCCTTGATGGTGTCGTACATATGCCAGTGCCAATTGTCCGGTAACACATTGGCCAACGCGGCGTTGATCCCGCCCTGGGCGGCCACGGTGTGGGAGCGGGTGGGAAAGACCTTGGAGACCACCGCCACACTGGCATCCAGCCCGGCCAGCGAAAGCGAAGCGCGCAGACCGGCCCCACCGGCCCCGATCACCAGGGTATCGAATCGTCGACGTGCCAAACTCATCCCAACCATACCCCCAACAGGATCCGCAGCGCCCACACCCCCATCGCCAGTAACCAGCCCCCCAACAGGCTGAGCATCAGCAAACGCAGGCCGGGGCGCTTGCCCAGATAATCGAGAAAGATATCGCGCATACCCACCCAGGCATGCAACAGCAGGGCGAGGATGAACAACGCGGCAGCCACGCCACCCACCGTACCGGCAAACAGCCCATGCCAGGCGGCGTAGCCCCCCTCTCCTGACCACCATAACAGGGGCAATAACAACACATACAGCGCCATATATACCGCACTGAGGCGCTGCACCAGCCAGGCAGGCAAACCGGAGATGTGTTGATTCATAACCACACCAGCAGTGCCAATAACAACAACGGGGAAGCAACCATCACCACGCGGGCGCTGGCCCGTGCAGCAGGCAGGGCGATACCGATCTCGGCATCCAGCAACAAAAAGCGCAATCCGGCCAACAGATGATGAAGAAGCCACCAAAGCTGCAGTG
>SLDE01000200.1 GCA_007125455.1 Ectothiorhodospiraceae bacterium | reverse complement strand
GTGCATCAGCACCCGATCCAGTGCCCGCGCTGCGGTGATTAGCTCCTCGCGGGTCTCGGCGTAGATCACCCGGTCGATCAAGGCATCGACCACCGGGTCCTTTAGCCCCATCAGGTTGCGGCTGCCCGCTTCGTCGGCGCTGCTGGAGTGGAACATCCCCATCAGCTCGTTGCCGGGAGACTGGGTCTGGTTGTAGCCGGCCACCACCATGTCGAAGTCGAAGTTGTCCATGCGCCGCTGGTAGAGGGCCGAGTCAACGGTGCGGTAGTTCACCTCGATCCCCAGGATCGCCAGGTTGCGGGCATAGGGGGCAACGATGCGCTCAAAGCCGCGCTGCACCAGCATGATGTGAAAGCGAAACGGCTCGCCCCGCGCATTGCGCAGCGCCCCGTCGCGGTACTCCCAACCGGCCTCGGCCAACAGGTCACGGGCCCGGCGTAGATTCTCGCGCAGGCTGCCGGGCGGAGCGGTGCTCACCAGCGGGGGCGGCTCGCTAAAGAGTCGTGGCGGCAGCTGGTCGCGAAAGGCCTCCAGCAGGGCCAGCTCTTCGCCCTCGGGCAGGCCAGTGGCGGCCAGCTCGGTGTTGGCAAAGTAGCTGTCATTGTACTCGTACTGGTCGTAAAACAGGTTGCGGTTGGACCATTCAAAATCCAGCGCCAGCCCCAGCGCCTTGCGTACCCGCTGGTCCTGGAACAGCTCACGGCGCTGGTTGAAGACAAAGCCCTGCATCCCGGCATTGTTGCTGTGGGGCAGCTCATCGCGCAGGATCTCGCCGCGCCGAAACGGTGCGCCGATATAGTCCCGCGCCCAGCGCTTGGAGTTGTACTCCATGTTGAGGTCGAACTCACCGGCCTTGAAGGCCTCCATCGCCACCACGAAGTCGCGGTAGTATTTGTAGGTGATACGCTCGAAGTTGTACATGCCACGGCGTACCGGCAGCCCGTCGGCCCAGTAGTCGGGGTTGCGCACATAGGTGATACGCCGCCCCAGGTCATAGCGCTCGATCCGGTAGGGGCCGCTGGTGATCGGTGCTTTCTGCGCCAGGCGGTCAAAGTCCTCGCCAGCCACCCACTGGCGAGAGAACACCGGCACCTGCCCGGCCAACAGGTGCAGCTCGGGATTGATGCGGGCGAACTCGAAACGCACCACCCGTTCATCGACCACTACCGCCCGCTTGATATCGGCCCAGTAGATCCGATACCAAGGGTGGCCATGCTCGCGTAGTGTGTCGAAGCTGACCTTTACATCCTCGGCGGTGACCGGACTGCCATCGTGAAAACGTGCCTTGGGGTTGAGCCAGAAGGTGATCGACAGGCGATCCTCCGCCAGCTCCCCGCGCTCGGCCAGCAGACCATACTGGGAAAAGGGCTCGTCCAGGCTGGACTCCATCAACGACTCGAACATCAACTGGGTAAGCCCCGCCGCCGCCTGGCCACGCAACGGATAGGGGTTGAGGCTGTCAAAGCTGCCGATGGAGGCCAGGTTGAGGTGGCCACCCCGGGGAGCGTCGGGGTTGACATACTCGAAGTGGCTGAAGTTCTCCCCGTACTTGGGCTCATAACCCAGCGCCATGCCGAATCCTGCCTGGACCGGTGTGGCCAGCAGCAGCGCCAGCGCGACCAGCAGGGCAATGGGCAGATAGCGGGGGGACAAGATCAATTTGTGCATGGGCGCATAGTACGCAGGCGGGCCTGTGTGGGCAAGATGTTAACCGCCTTGCCAGTACACCAGACGGTGGTAGACTTGGTCACATGGGATTTCAGAAGATGAGCCGATGGTGGATGCAGCCGAAAAGTTGCCTATGAGCATGGACGAATTCCTCGCATGGGAGCAGGAGCAGCCGACACGCCATGAGTTCCTGGGGGGCGAGATCATCGCCATGACCGGGGCCAGTGATCGGCACAACACCATTGCCATCAACCTGACCTTGCAGTTGCGTGACAGGCTGCGTGGCGGCCCCTGCCGGGTCTTTATGTCGGATATCAAGGTGGAGGTAGAGGCCGCCGACGCCTTCTTCTACCCGGATCTACTGGTCACCTGCAGCGAGCAGGACGCCGCCTCACCGCTGGTCAAGCGCGAGCCGACGCTGATCGTCGAGGTGCTCTCCGCCCCTACTGCCAGCTACGACCTGGGGCAAAAATTTGCCCACTACCGCCCGTTGCCCAGCCTACAGGAGTATGTATTGGTCGATCCGGATCGTCCGTTTATCGAGCTCTTTCGCCGCAGCGGGGCAGATCAGTGGCAGCTGGTACAGGCCAGTGGCCTGGAATCGGAGCTAGAACTGACCAGCCTGGCGCTCACACTGCCAATGGCGCCGATCTACCACGACCTGCCATAGGCTTTGCCCAACCCCCCCGTGCTGGGGTATATTCTTCGCCCATGGACATCTTCGAAACCACCATGCTGGGCAAAGCGCCCGAGTTCGTCAGTGTACTGCGCTCGGCGCAGATCGTCGCCGCCACCGACGTGACCGTGCTGGTACACGGCGAAAGCGGCACCGGCAAGGAGCTGCTGGGCCGCGCCCTGCACGATGCCAGCCCACGCCGCAGCGGCCCTTTCATCGCCATCAACTGCGCCGCCCTGCCCGAGCAACTGGTGGAATCCGAGCTATTTGGCCACCGGCGCGGTGCCTTCACCGGTGCCACCGAAAACCAGCCGGGGCGCATCCGCGCCGCCACCGGCGGTACCCTGTTCCTGGACGAGATCGGCGAATTGCCCCTCGCCATCCAGGCCAAGCTACTGCGCTTCCTGGAAAACGGCGAGTGCCAGGCGGTGGGCGAAAGCCAGGTGGAACGGGTCGATGCACGCATCATTGCCGCCACCAACCGCGACCTGTACCAACAGGTGCGTAAGGGAAAGTTTCGCGAAGACCTTTACTACCGCCTCAACGTGGTCCCCCTGCAACTGCCCCCACTACGCCAGCGCCGCGATGACATCGCCCCGCTGCTGCTTGCCTTCAGCCGTGAGCTGGCTGCCCGCCACCGTCTCGATCCACCGATGTTCGACAAAAAGGTGGTACAAAGGCTGGAGAGCTATCCCTGGCCAGGCAACATCCGCGAATTGCGCAATCTGTGCGAACGCATGGTGATCCTCCACCACAGCAAGACCATCACCCAGGAGATGCTCCCACCGGAACTCTCCAATGGCTCGAGTAACAACGCCCAGGCAAGCGACTTCTCACTACCGGCCAACGGGATCTCCCTGGAAGAACTTGAGCGGGAGATGATCAACCAGGCGCTGGAACGCACCCGCGGCAATCGCAGCCGAGCGGCACGACTGCTCGGACTGACACGTGACACGCTGCTGTATCGCATCAAGAAACACTCTCTCGACTGATCCTTATCAGAATACCTGCCCCCCAGCTGTATGTCGTCATGGCACACGCCAGCTGTATCAGGCCCTTTAAATATAAGCGGCCACTGATATAATAAAAACAAATACTCCCCTAGGATTAACTAAAAAAGCATGAAACCACACCGCATCATTATCGTCGGCGGCGGTGCCGGCGGCCTCGAACTGGCGACCAAACTCGGGCGCAGGCTCGGACGCAATGACCGGGCCGAGATCATCCTCATCGACGCCAGCCGCACCCACATTTGGAAGCCGCTACTCCACGAGGTCGCCGCCGGTACCCTGGACTCATCCGAAGACGAGCTGGAATACTTGGCGCAGGCGCGCTGGAACCACTTTCGCTTTCGTTTGGGGCGCATGAACGGCCTGGATCGGGCCAATCGCAGCATCCGCCTCGCCCCTACCCTCAATGAGGAGGGGGTGGAGATCATCCCGGAACGGCACTTTGCCTACGATACCCTAGTGGTGGCGGTCGGTAGCCTGTGTAATGACTTTGGCATCCCCGGTGTGAAAGAGCATTGCCTTTTCCTCGATACCACCGCGCAGGCCGAACGCTTCCAACGGCAGCTGCTCAACTGCATGCTCAAGGCCCATACTGCTGGCAAGCCGATCGAGGAAGGGCAACTCAATGTTGCCATCGTCGGGGCCGGGGCCACCGGGGTCGAGCTGGCAGCACAGCTACATCAAGTAACCCGTCTGCTCTCAGCCTATGGGCTGGATACCATCGACCCGGACAAGCACATCCGCATTCATGTTATCGAGGCTGGGCCACGTATCCTTCCTGCCCTGCCCGAACGCCTCTCAAGCGCAGCCCAAAAGGAGCTGGAAAAGCTGGGCGTGACGGTACATACCGAGCAACGAGTGGTCGCCATCACCGATGAGGGGATACACACCGCCGATGGCAACATGATCCCCGCCACCCTCAAGGTCTGGGCCGCTGGTATCAAGGCACCGGAATTTCTGCATGAGATCGATGGGCTGGAGACCAACCAGATCAACCAACTGGTGGTGGAGCAAACCCTGCAAACCACCCGGGATGAACACATCTTCGCTCTGGGAGACTGCGCCGCCTGCCCCATCGACGAACAGGGCAACCTCGCCCCACCCCGAGCCCAAGCCGCTCACCAGCAGTCCACCCTGCTGGCCAAAACCCTACAACGCCGCCTCAATGGAAAACCCGCCCTTCCCTATCGCTACCGGGACTATGGCTCACTGGTGGCGATGGGGCGCTATACCACCGTGGGCAATCTCATGGGCGGACTGGCTGGCAGCATGATGGTTTCAGGGCTTACTGCACGCTTCGTATATCTATCCCTGTACAAGATGCACCAGGCTGCATTGTATGGTTGGCCAAGGGCCATCCTCATCAGTCTGCTGCACTTTTTGCGCAAGGGCATCGATCCGCAGGTTAAGCTGCACTAGGAACTCCCCCCATTTGTATAAGTCGATACCCATATGTGAGATAATTTGAAGCGCATAACACATACGTTCACAGACAAAACGAGAGGGAAAAGATATGACGTTTATGGTTTGGGACTCATCCCTGGACACCGGGATCGAGGTCATTGATGAGCAACACAAGGGGATCGTGGAGTTTATCAATGAGCTGCACGAAGCGGCACTGGAAGAAGATCGCGAGAAGGTCAGTCATGTGCTCGACGGACTGATCAACTATACCGTGTCCCACTTCGCCTTTGAGGAGAACATGCTCGAGCAGCATGAATACCATCTCATCGAGGCGCACAAGAAGGTCCACCGAGCCTTCATCAGCCGCATCAACAAGCACAAGGAAGACCACGACAAGGGAAAAAACGTCGCCCGTGCGCTCTCCGGCGAGCTGCAGATCTGGCTCTCCAGCCATATCAAGAACGAGGATGCCGACTACGTGCGCTCCCTCGACATCAAGCCGCCCAGTGGCGGCCTGCTTAGCAAGATGCTGAAAAAGTTCTTCTAAGGAGGTCGGCACAGGGAAGTGCCGCCACTCACCCCCCTTCCAATGCCCGCCTCACAGGTGCAAAGCTGCGCCGATGGATCGGTGTCACCCCCAACTCGCTCAGCGCCTGCATATGCGCCTTGGTTGGATAGCCCTTATGCCCCGCCAGACCGTAACCGGGGTAAAGACGATCCAACACCACCATCTCCCGATCACGGGTCACCTTGGCCAGGATTGAGGCGGCACTGATCACCGCCACCGTACCATCCCCCCCCACCACCGCCTCGGCACTGCAGGACAGGGCCGGACAACGGTTACCGTCGATCAGCGCATGATGCGGCGCGGGATTCAAGCCCGCAACCGCGCGCTGCATCGCCAGCATGGTCGCCTGGAGGATATTGAGTTGGTCGATCTCGTCCACCTCACAGCGCCCAATGGCCCAGCACAGCGCCTTTTCCCGGATCGCCTCGAACAAGGCCTCGCGGCGCTTCTCGCTCAATACCTTGGAATCAGCCAGACCGGCAATGGGCCTGTGTGGATCGAGGATCACCGCTGCGGTGACCACTGGCCCGGCCAGCGGCCCACGCCCCACCTCATCCACTCCGGCGACCAATCTGCCCTCCGGGCTGTTAAACTGGAAACTTGTCTGCATGATGATGGTCTGCATGAAAATGAGAAAGCGCACAGTCTACCCGATCCTGCCATGGCTGACCCTACTGCTTGGCCTTCCCGCCATGCTGACGGCGCAGCCACTGTTCGACGTGCACCTGCACTACAATGCCCGCGAGGCCGAACACCTGTCCACCGAGGCGATCATCGCCATCCTCGACCAACACCGGGTCAAACGCGCGGTGGTGATCGGCCAGCCTGCCGAGCTGGCAAACAAGCTTTACCGACAGGCCCCTGATCGCATCGTCCCCTTCCTCGGCGTCTATCGCGACCTGCGTGACAAAATGGCCTGGCCGCTGGACGAAACCCTGCCCGCACGGGTCGCCACGGCATTGGAGCAAGGCCACTGGCGTGGCATCGGCGAGCTGCACATATTCGCCCACCACCGCAATCGCCCAGTCTTCCACCAACTGCTGAAACTGGCCGCGCAACACGAGCTGGTGGTGATGATCCACGGCGATGCGGCGGTGATCGACACCATTTACCAGGTCAGTCCCGATCTCAAGGTCATCTGGGCCCACGCCGGGGCCTACCCTTACCCCTCGCTGCTCAACGACTACCTGACGCGCTACCCCTCCCTGTATATCGACCTGTCGATGCGCGACGCACGCATCGCCCCAGGAGGTCAGCTGCAAGAGGATTGGTACGACCTGATCATGAAACACCCCGAGCGCATCCTGCTCGGCATGGACACCTTTAGCCTGACCCGCTGGCAGGGCTACGGTGAACTGGTAGCCATCACGCGCCAGTGGCTGGCCCAGCTACCGGAAGACATTGCCAGCAAACTGGCCTTAAGCAATGCGCAGGGGCTGTTTGACCACCAGGGAAACTAGCCCAAGCCGCGCGCCAGATCGGCCTTGAGGTCTTTGATATCTTCCAGGCCCACAGAGATCCGCACCAGTCCGTCGCTGATCCCGGCCTGTTGGCGCTGCTCAGGGGTGAGGCGACCGTGGGTGGTGGTCGCCGGGTGGGTGATGGTGGTCTTGGCATCGCCGAGGTTGGCGGTGATCGACATCACACGGGTGGCGTCGATGACCTTCCAGGCCTGTTCCTGGCCGCCATCCAACTCGAAGGAGAGGATGCCGCCGAAGCCGCTTTGCTGGCGTTTGGCCAGTTCGTGCTGCGGGTGGGAAGAAAGCCCCGGATAGTAGACCCGCGCCACACCCGGTTGTTGCTCCAGCCAGGTGGCCAGTTGCATGGCGTTGTCGCAGTGGGCGCGCATACGCAGCTTAAGGGTTTCCAGCCCCTTGAGGAAGATCCAGGCGTTGAAGGTGCTCATGGTGGGCCCGGCGCTGCGCAGAAAGCTGTAGACCTGATTGCCCACCAGCTCGGCATCACCCACGACGGCCCCCCCCATGGCCCGGCCCTGGCCGTCGATATACTTGGTGGCCGAATGGATCACCACATCCGCACCCAGCTTAAGCGGCTGTTGCAGGGCCGGGGTGCAGAAACAGTTGTCCACCACCAGCAGAGTATCGTTAGCGTGGGCCAACTTGGCCAGACGCGGGATGTCGGCCACCTCGGTGAGCGGGTTGGAGGGGGTCTCCAAAAACAGAAAACGGGTGTTGGGGCGGATGGCCTGTTCCCAAGCGGCGTAGTCGGTCTGATCAACAAAGCTGATCTCAACCCCGAACTTGGCCATGAAATTGTTGAACAGTACGGTGGTGGTGCCAAAGATCGCCCGTGAGGAGACGATATGGTCACCACCCTTGAGCAGGCCCATGCAGGTGGCGAGGATCGCCGCCATCCCGGAGCTGGTGGCCACGCAGCTTGCGCCCCCCTCCAGGGCTGCCATGCGCTCCTCAAAGGTACGCACAGTGGGGTTGGTAAAGCGCGAATAGATATTGCCCGGCTCGCTACCACCGAAGCGTGCTGCGGCCTGGGCGGCGGACTCGAAGGTGAAGCTGGAGGTGGGAAAGATCGGTTCGCTCTGCTCACCCTCGCTGGTGCGTACCTGACCGGCGCGTACCGCCAGGGTGTCAAAACCCAACTCGTCCCAATCATCGCGTGAAATCGTCATCATCTGCCCTCATTGGCTCAAGCGAATTCGCTCAAAAAAATCATCTTACCGCAGAGGACGCAGAGTGCGCAGAGATGGCGAAAGATACAGTTCCTTGCACACATCGCATCTCAAACGCTGTCAATATTGCACAGACGAGCACTACTAGTCGCTGAACGCCCGATCCCCCTCTGCGTGCTCTGCGTCCTCTGCGGTGTAATCTTTTATCTCAATTATTGTTGTGCATTTCGATGATGGCGTTGTCGCGCTTGTTGCGCTCGTCCTTCACATCGTCACTGCGGCAGCTGTGCAGGTGGTCGAGGTATTGGGGGGTCACATCACCGGTGATGTATTCGCCATCAAAGACGGAGGTATCGAAGCGGGTCACCTCGGTCTTGTTCTTTTTGTAGAGCACAGCGGCGATAAGATCGTCCAGATCCTGATAGAACAGGCGATCGGCACCAATGGCCTCGGCGATCTGGGCCTCATTCCGGTTATGGCCGATCAGCTCGCTGCTGCTGGGCATGTCGATGCCGTAGACATTGGGATGGCGTACCGGCGGTGCGGCGGAGGCGAAATAGACCTTGTTGGCACCGGCATCGCGCGCCATCTGGATGATCTGTTGCGAGGTGGTGCCGCGCACGATGGAATCGTCCACCAAAAGCACGTTCTTGCCCTTGAATTCCAGCTCGATGGGGTTGAGCTTTTGGCGCACCGACTTTTTGCGCTGCTGCTGGCCGGGCATGATGAAGGTACGCCCGATATAGCGGTTTTTGATAAAGCCCTCGCGATAAGTCACCCCCAGGGAGTTGGCCAGCTGCAGGGCGGAGGTGCGGCTGGTATCGGGGATGGGGATCACCACGTCGATATCGTGATCCGGCCAATCATTCAACATGCGCCGGGCCAGCTTTTCGCCCATGCGCAGGCGGGCCTTGTAGACCGAGATCCCGTCGATGATCGAGTCGGGGCGGGCGAAGTACACATATTCGAAGATGCAGGGGGAGTACTGTACCTGCTCGGCACACTGGCGGCTATGGAAGTGGCCGGCCATGTCGACAAATACCGCTTCACCGGGGGCCACATCGCGCAGGCGCTCAAAGCCCAGCGCGTCGATGGCAACACTCTCGGATGAGGCCACATACTCCTCCCCGTTTGCCGTGCCGCGCTTGCCCACCATCAGTGGGCGGATGCCGTTAGGGTCTCGAAAGGCCACCAGGCCATAGCCGATGATCAAGGCCACCACCGCATAGGCCCCCTTGACGCGCTTGTGCACACGGGCCACCGCCTCGAAGATATCATTCTCATCGATGCGGTACTTGCCCTGGCGCTGCAGCTCGTGGGCAAAGACATTCAGCAGGATCTCCGAGTCGGAGCTGGTGTTGATGTGGCGCAGGTCTTCGCGGAACAGATCTTCCTTAAGGCTTTCGGCGTTGGTCAGGTTGCCGTTGTGGGCCAGGGCGATCCCGTAGGGGGAGTTCACGTAGAAGGGCTGGGCCTCTGCCGAGGAAGAGCAGCCCGCCGTAGGATAACGCACATGGCCGATCCCCAGGTTGCCCTGCAGGCGCAACATGTGGCGGGTGTGGAAGACGTCGCGCACCAACCCATTGTCCTTGCGCAGGTAGAGGCGATCGTCGTCGCTGGTCATGATCCCGGCGGCATCCTGTCCACGGTGTTGCAAAACCGTCAGACCATCATAGATCATCTGGTTGACAGGAGATTTGGCTACGATACCGATGATCCCGCACATGCCTTTACTTCACCTCGTTAGTATTCAATGTTTTCTGCTATATCGTCGGGGAGATATTGCCGGATCCACAGGGCAATATCCTGAAAATAGTGTAAAAACTGCGACTCACCCCACCAGGGGTCTTGTGGCATTGGGGTGAGGCCGCCGATCAGCACCAGCACCCCCACCACCAACGCGCCACGGGCCAAGCCAAAGAAGATCCCCAGCACACGGTCGGTGCCACTCAGCCCGGTCTTGTAGATCAGCTGCACCACCAGGAAATTGACGATCCCGGCCACCAGTAGGGTGAGCAGGAAGAGGATGGCAAAGGCGATCAGCAGACGCATCGACGGCGCGTCGATATGGGGTTCGAGCAGGATCGACAGGTCGTCAGCGAAGGTCAGGGCTACCCAGGCGGCGATGATCCAGCCAGCCAGGGAGAGGGCCTCACGGGTGAAGCCACGCCAGACACTGATCAGGGTCGAGATGGCCAGGATGGCCAGAATGCTGTAGTCAACCCAATTCATGAGTGGGGTGGCGTCCTGAAGTGAAGAGCAAGATGGCGAATTTTAACAGAGCCGCCCCCGGCACAAAAGCCAAAATCACGAGCCATGGCTAATGATGATCCCGCTCAGCTCCTGCTCCTGCTGCAAACGTTGCTGTAGCCGCTCGGCCCGTTCGCGCTCCAGCTCGGGGCCAACGCGCACCCGCCAGATGGTGCCGGCACTGCCCTCGGCACGGTCTACAAAGCTGGTGAAACCAGCACTGCGCAGGCGATCGCGCAGCCCGATGGCGTTCTGCTGACGTGAGAAGCTGCCCACCTGCACCACCCAGCCGACCTGCTCTGCAGCGGGGGGAGAGGCCATTGGCGCTGGGGGTGGCTCGGGGGCAGGGCGGCTCGGTGCCGCCCTGGGCGCCGGTTCGGGCTTGGTTTCGGCGGGGGGTGGTTCAACTCTGGCCTGCTGTTCATCGGCAGCTGCAGGAGGGTCGACCAGGCGCGGCACCAAAGGGGCCGCCGGTGCTGAGCGGAGCGGGATATCCAGGGACTCGTAGTGGTAACCCGGTCGATCCGGCACATAGCGCTCACCCAGGGGAGAGGACTCGCGCTCGCCACCATCGAGCAGCATGGGGATAAAGATCACCGCCAACGAGATCAGCACGATCGCGCCAACCAGGCGCGCCTTCAACTGTTGATTCACATCCACCTCGCCATATCCAGGCCATCCATGGGGTCGATTATCCCCATCCTGGCGTCGAACTACAATTGCTGCCAGCCATTAACCATGAACTGCACCGCAATCACCGACAAAAGCAGCCCCATCAGACGGGTGATCACCCGGAT
>SLDE01000050.1 GCA_007125455.1 Ectothiorhodospiraceae bacterium | reverse complement strand
CGGGGTCTCGGTGGGTGGCTAGCCCTTACCAAGCAGAGGAATTTCACCTCCGATCTTCTACCGATTTATCTCGGCGCACTGGGTGCCCCCTATCCCCTCATCCCCTCCCCTCAATTCCACTCTCGTTGACGTAGCATGTGTACCGTGCTACCGTTATACCATGATTATTCATTTCAAAGACAAAGGCACGGAAGACATCTTCAACGGAGTGGAGTCAAAGGCCGCCCGAAAAGTGTGTCCGCAGTCGTTGTGGCGGATCGCGTCAAGAAAGCTTGAATTACTTGATTCTGTTGTTCATCGAGATGAGTTAAAAGTTCCTCCCGGTAACCGCCTGGAAGCCTTATCTGGCGACAGAAAGGGCCAGCACAGCATTCGAGTGAACGAGCAATACAGGATCTGCTTTAAATGGACTGAGACTGGGCCCGACGAAGTAGAATTAACTGATTACCATTAGAGGTGAAGTATGGTCCGCATTCCTACACATAGGCAGCCGACTCATCCCGGCGAAATGCTGGTAGAGGAGTTTCTGCGTCCAATGCATATTACGCAGCGCGAACTGGCAGATGCTATTCATGTTCCTTACCAGAGGGTTAATGAGCTAGTTAATCAGAAGCGTGGCATTACGCCTAGCACTGCGCTTCGTTTGGCTCGATTCTTTGGTGTCTCGGCCGATTTCTGGTTGAACCTGCAGATCAGGTGGGATCTTTACAAGACACAACAAGCCGAACAGGACGACTTGGCGGAGATTCAAGATGTCACTCACTGGCAAAAGATGGCTTAATAATGCGATGCACGCGACAAGCGCGTGATTGCGGCGTTCGGCAGTTAAATGGTAGAAGCATTCTCAACGGTTTAACCGGGACACCCATCACTTCGTTCAATTCATCGAGCTGGGGCTTGACGCTCCGGCCCGGAATACAAGCCGAAGTTAGTCATTCCAGGCCGCTGAGAAACCGGGGGCGATTCACATTCCAGACCTGCATAAACACAATGTAGCACGCGCTCCCCCTGCGAGTTTGCAGGACAACAAAAAGCCCGGATATCATCATGATAGCCGGGCTTTTATGTTGCACATCGTCGCACCCTTTGCGGTTAGGGCTTTCCCTTTAGCCCGCGTGGAGGCGGGCGAGTTGCTTGGCGATGATGTCGTGGTTGAGCCATAGCACCGGGCCGTGGGGCGCGGAGACTTCATGGAACATGAGTGGGCCGGTGCCTTCCAGTACCAGGGCGCTGAGGTGGTCGGTGATGAGGGCCTTGCGGTCCTTGTGCAGCTTGGTGATCGCTTCGGAGGTGCCTACCATGACTTCGGCCAATTCGGCGTTGTTGTCCATCGGCCAGGCTTCGTAGTTGCGGAACTTGGCGATGGTGGCGTCGTTGTTGTAGTCCTCGATCATCTTGAGGATCTCTTCCAGGCTGGTGCCCTCTTCCAGTAGGGATTGGCAGTGCTGACACTGTTGCTCGGCCCACTCGCCGCCGCCCTCTCTCTTTAGCGCATGCAGTAGCGGGAAGAGGGAGAGCTCAACGCCGACGAAGATATCGCTGGAGTTGGTGCGGATCTCGGGGCAGTTGAACACGGTGGCCTTGACGCCCTGCTGCCAGGCGGCCTCGGCGTGGCTCTCCAGACGCATCTTGGCGTAGCCCTGGGTGTAGTTGGTGTAGGTCTGCCACTGGTAGTCACCATTGATGAGGATCTCGGTGCCGTGGTAGCCGTAGGCACTGTAGCGTACTTCGCCGCCCTCTCCCGCCAGGCGCTCGCGCAATCCGGCGCTGGCCTCAATGAGGTGGGCAAAGGTGTTGGCGGTCACCTCGTCGAAGTTCATCAGGATCATCTTGCCCAGGTCGCTGTCGATCAGGGCTCGGGAGGAAAGGAAGCGATCGCCACGGCCCTTGTAGATGCGGTTGGCGATGGCAAGGAAGACCTTGGTCTTGGGGATCCCGCCGGCCATGGTATGGGCAAAGAAGACATTGGCCCCTTTGGGTACCGCCGCTTCGATCTCGCTCATCACCTGGGCCAGGGTGTCCTTAAAGCGTTTTACCCCGACCTGGCGACTGGCCTCGATCTGATCCCAGTCAAGCTTGGCCTCTTGCCAATTATTGAGCTTAAAGGAAGCCAACTGATCGGTGGGGGTAGGCATGCCAGACGGGGCATCCAGGTCAAAACCGGCCATCAGCGGCAGGTTGATAATGCGCCCACCCAGGTTGGCCTCGGCCGCGGCGTGCTCCTCGGGGGTGAGCGCACGAAGGCTGTGATCTTCGTTACGCCGCCCCACAGTGATGCCGAGGATGGTCATCCCGGCCCGACGGGCCTCATCCAGCAGGCCGTTTACATAGCCACGGCCAAAGAGTTCACCAAACAGGACAAAGACATCCCCCTGGCGGAAGATGTTTGCAGCAGGCAATTCACGAAGTGGCGTCAAGGAGGTCATAGAAAGCTCTTGTTTTTGCTAGGTTTTATTCAGTCCCCTGGGTACCGAATCCGATACACCCGGCGAGTCGCCGTTCAGCGGCAATAAGTCGCTCACTATAAAGGAATTCCCTTCGTTTCTCAAAGCAAGGTGAGTACTTATGCCTTATGTACAAAAAAGGGCGCCAAAGGCGCCCTTGAATACCCGTTTGCCACTATGCTCAGGATGAAGACTGGCGCAGCTCATCCACGCGCTTGTGCATAAAGGCATAGTACATCACCGGGATCACCACCAATGTCAGTACGGTAGAGACCAGGATCCCGAAGATCAGCGAGACTGCCAGGCCGCTGAAGATCGGATCGTCGAGGATGAAGAAGGCCCCCATCATCGCCGCCACACCGGTGAGCATGATCGGCTTGGCGCGTACCGCACCGGAGTTGATCACCGCCATTTCGAAGTCCACGCCCTCACGTACCTGCTGATTGATAAAGTCCACCAGCAAGATGGAGTTGCGCACGATGATCCCGGCCAGGGCGATCATCCCGATCATCGAGGTGGCGGTAAACTGCTTGTCCATCAGCCAGTGGCCCGGCATCACCCCGATGATGGTCAGCGGGATCGGCGCCATGATGATCAGCGGCACCAGGTAGGAGCGGAACTGCGCTACCACCAGCAGATAGATCAGGATCAGGCCGATGGAATAGGCAAGGCCCATATCACGGAAGGTCTCGTAGGTGATCTGCCACTCCCCGTCCCACTTGAGGCTGTAGTCATAGGGGTTATCGGGCGGATTGATGAAGTACTGCTCCAGTAGGCGACCGTCGTCGAGGCTATGGCGATTAAGCTGCCCTACCATGTCGAACATGCCGTAGAGCGGGCTGTCGAGTTCGCCGGCCATGTCCCCGGTAACGAAGACTACCCGTTGCAGATCCTTGTGGTAGATGGCGTTCTCTCGCACCGTCTCGCGCACCTCAACCAGCTCGGAAAGCGGGATCAGGCGACCGTCACGGCTGCGCAGTTTGAGCGCCAACACCGACTCGATCTCGGCCTTGTGGTGGATGGGATACTCCAGACGGATCGGCACCGGATGCTTGGCGGTGGGCACGTGCAGATAGCTGGCATCTTCACCGGAAAGCACGGTGGAGACCGCCTGCACGATGCTCTGTTGGGGCACGCCCAACAGTGCGGCCTTTTGCTGATCAACCCGCAGGATCTTCTTCGGGGCCACGGCCTCTACCGAGTCGTCCACATCGACGATATCTTTGGTGTTTTCCATCACCTCGCGTACCTGACGGGCCACGGCGATCTGGCCGTCGTAGTCCAGCCCGTAGATCTCGGCCACCAGGGGTGCCTGCACCGGCGGCCCCGGCGGCACCTCGACGATCTTGACGTTGGCATTATGACGTCGTCCGATCTCCTGCAGGGGCTCGCGCATCGCCTGGGCGATCTCGTGGCTCTCGCGCTTACGGGCCTTGGCATCGGTCAGGTTGACCTGGATATCGCCCACATTGGCCCCTTCGCGCAGGTAGTACTGACGCACCAGGCCATTGAAGTTGATCGGCGAGGCGGTGCCGGCATAGACCTGGTAGTCGGTCACCTCGGGCACCGTGGCAAGATAGCCGCCCAGCTCGTTAAGCACCCGTGCGGTCTGCTCCAGACTGGTGCCCTCGGGCATATCGACCACCACCTGGAACTCGGACTTGTTGTCAAACGGCAGCATCTTGAGCACCACCGCCTGCACCACCACCAGCGAGACCGAGCCGAGGATCAGCACCAGCACCCCGACGGTGAGCGCCAGCCGCGGCATCCGCCCGGACTTGCCGTGCAGGAAGGGGCCGAGCCCCTGATTGAACAGACGGTACATGCGGCTGCCGGTGTCCACCCCTTGCGTGTGGCCATGGCCGTGGCCATCGGCCTTGATGAAGATATTCGCCATCCACGGGGTGATCACAAAGGCCACCGCCAGTGAGATCAGCATCCCGATGCTGGCATTGATCGGGATCGGGCTCATATAGGGGCCCATCAGGCCGGTGACGAAGGCCATCGGCAGCAGTGCCGCGATCACGGTAAAGGTGGCGAGGATGGTGGGACCACCCACCTCATCCACTGCCAGCGGGATCGCCTCTACCAGTTTCTTGCCGCCCATCTGCATGTGGCGATGGATGTTCTCCACCACCACGATGGCGTCATCCACCAGGATCCCGATGGAGAAGATCAGGGCGAACAGCGAGACGCGGTTGAGGGTAAAGCCCCAGGCCCAGGAGGCAAACAGGGTCACCGCCAGGGTGATCACCACCGCCATACCGACGATAAAGGCCTCACGATAGCCGAGGAAGAACAACACCAGCGCCACCACCGAGATGGTGGCAAACAGCAGTTTGCTGATCAGGTGCTTGGCCTTGTCGTCGGCGGTCTGGCCGTAGTTGCGGGTAACGGTGACCTCGACCCCATCGGGCACGAAGCTGCCGCGCAGGTTATCAAAGCGCTCGATCACCTGCTCGGCGATCTTCACCGCATTGGTGCCCGGCTGCTTGGCGATGGCCACGGTCACTGCGGGGAACTCCCCCGCCGCCTTGATCCCCTTCTCGGCCGCCGCCGGGCCGGTGCCGAACCACACGTACTGGCTAGCCTCCCCGGCACCATGGTGAATATCGGCCACATCCTCCAGGTAGACCGGCTTGCCCTCGTGTACGCCAACCACCAGCGAGCGCACCTCATCTACCGAGACCAGGAACTCCCCGGCCTGCACCGGGATCTCGGTATTGTCGCGCACCAGCATCCCCGAGGGGCGAGTGGCATTGGAGAGTTGCAGGGCGTTGCTCAGATCATCCAGGGCGATGTTGAAGCCCGCCAGACGGACCGGGTCAAGCAGCACACGCACCACCTGATCGGGCCCACCAATGGTGTAGATATCCCGCGTACCCTGCACCCGCTTGAGTTCCGCCTCGATGGCGTGAGCCACCTTTTGCAGCTCAAAGGAGCCAACGTTTTCATCCTCGCTCCACAGGGTCAGGCCGACGATGGGCACATCGTCGATCCCCATCGGGC
Organism: Ectothiorhodospiraceae bacterium; assembly: GCA_007125455.1. Lineage (GTDB taxonomy): Bacteria > Pseudomonadota > Gammaproteobacteria > Thiohalomonadales > Thiohalomonadaceae > SLDE01. The sequence goes on along the minus strand of SLDE01000050.1, from coordinate 25,314 downwards.
GGATGATCGGCTGACTGACGCCAATATTATCTGGCAACCAGTCCCCCTTGGAGAACATCGCGTTGTACAGCCGCACGATGGCAGCGGTACGGTCCTCGCCCACCTCGTACTGCACAGTCAGCACCGATTGGCCAGGACGGGACACCGAATAGACGTGCTTGACCCCTTCGATCTCGGAGAGGATCTGCTGTGCCGGGGTGCTGACCAGATGCTCTACCTCCACTGCCGAAGCACCGGGGTAGGCGATAAAGATATTGGCAAAGGTGACGTTTATCTGCGGCTCTTCCTCACGCGGTGTCACCAGGATGGCGAAGACCCCCAGCAGCAGGCCCACCAGGGCCAGCAATGGGGTGATCTCGGTGGTCAGGAAGCGCTTGGCGATATTGCCGGAGATCCCCATTTTCTCACTCATACTCCACCCTCACGCTTGGCCTTGAGTACCACCCCGGCGAGGATGGGATCCAGCGCCACCTGTTCGCCCTCGTCCAGCCCGGCGAAGATCTCGATCTGGCCGTCGTCCAACTCACGCCCGGTACGCACCTGACGGAAGCGGATGTTATCGCCCTGCACCACATAGACCGCTGTCACCTCACCACGGTGGACCACTGCCGAGGCCGGCACCACCAGGCGCTGCTGCTCACCCACCACAAAGGCCACCTTAACGAACATCCCCGGATAGACCCCGTACTGTCCCAAGGGCAGATCGACGCGCACCCGGAAGGTGTGGGAGTTGGGGTCGGCATAGGGGCTGAAGGTCAGCCCGATGCTCTCCACGCTGAGGTTTTGCTGAGTAGGCAGGACCACCCGTGCACGGGCCAGTTGGCGTACCTGATCGATGTGCCGCTGGGGCACCTCGGCGATGGCGCGCAACTGCTCCAGGGATAGACCGGTCATCAGCCGCATACCGGGGCTGGCGGACTCACCGGGCTGCACATGGCGCTCCATCACGATCCCGCTATAGGGGGCACGTACCACGGTGTGTTCCAGCTGCTCACGGGCCTGATCCAGTGCCGCATTGGCTGCCAACAGGGCCGCCTGGGCGCTGTCGTACTCGGCGCGGGGCACCAGTTGGCGTTGCACCAGATCGCTGACCCGCTCATAGCTGGCGCGCGCCTCACTGGCGCGGGCCTCGGCGGCGCGCAGATTGGCACGCTGCTCCAGATCACGAAAGCGCACCAACACATCGCCCTTCTCGACAAAATCATCCACATCCACCAATACCTCGGTGATGCGCCCCGAGGTCTCGGCCGACACGGTGCTCTTGTGCACGGCCTCGATCACGGCATCGACCACCTGCTCACGCGGTATCACCTGTGTGGTAGCCGGGGCCACGGCCAGATCGGCAACCGTGGCCGATGGGTTGGCGTGCAAGGAGGAAGTCGAAAGGCCAACGAGGCCGACGAGTGCCAAGGAAAAGTAACGCATCACGCGCATGGTAGTACCCCTGTCCGCTTAAATGTGTTGAAAAACAAATATTAGATTTCGCTAATATACATTATTTGTCAGATAGGGGAAACCATAGCCTATTTCAAGGGGGCCTGACAGCGACGCGATAGCTTATTCAAGGCAAAGCATGGCTTTGCCCCAGCGAGCGGGCGACCCACGGATGGTTTATTGAGAAAACCTGGCCGAACAGGCTAAGATGGTGATCATCAAACCACACCATGGACGGGCCAGGAGAATCCTTTGCCCAAGCTGAGCTACCCCACCGTCCCCGCCCTACTGACGCTGCTGCTGCTCCCACTGTCGCTACAGGCGGCACCGGTGTTTGAAGAGTTTTTCCACCAACAGCGTATCCCGATGTTGCTGATCGAACCTGAGAGCGGACAGATCGTCACCGCCAACCCGGCGGCCAGCCAGTTCTACGGCTACCCAAAGGAGGCCTTGCAGCAACGCCAGATCCAGCAGCTCAACACCCTCACCGAGCAGCAGGTGGCCGAGGAGATGGAGCGCGCACTGCGCGAGGGGCGCAATCACTTCATCTTCCGTCATCGCCTGGCCGACGGGGAGATCCGTACCGTGGAGGTCTACTCCAGCCCTTACAGCTTTGCCGAACAGCCCCTGCTGCTGTCAATTATTGTCGATATCACCCCAGGGAGAAGCCTTGATCAGCAGATGTGGCACTATCAGGAGCGTCTCGAAGAGATGGTCGATGCCCAGGTTGCCGAAATAGAAAAGGCCAACCAACGCCAACAACTGATGATGTATGCCGCACTGCTGGCGCAGGCAAGCTTGATTGTGGTGCTGGTCTTCGCCCTGCTCTATCGCCGCCGCCTGCACCAGCTGCGTGGACGCATGGTCGGCCAGTTACAGCAACACAACGCCGAGCTGCGTCGTCTGGGCGAGGTCATGGCGCACCACTTTCAGGAGCCGAGCCGCCGCCTGAGCAGCTTTGCCCAGCGTTTGAGCAAACAGCCGCTGGATTCGGCGCAGGCACAACAGGAACTCGGCTTCATCGTCGAGCAGGCACGACGCCTATCGCTATTGATACGCGACATCGAACGCTACCTGGCACTGGATCACCTTCAGCAACAAGCGGCACCATGCGATAGTCAGCAGGCCGCAAGCAAAGCGGTGGAACAGTGTGGCCTACAGGCCCAGGTGGATATCGACGCGCCGCTGCCGTGGGTGTACTTTCCCCCGCGCCAGTTGCGCGAACTGTTTGTCGCCCTGCTGGACAACGCCGCCCGCTATCACGACCCCCAGCGTGCATTGGCGATCCGGATCCATGCCAAGCGGCAGGGGGAACGGATCCACTTTGCCGTGTGCGATAATGGCCCGGGGATAGCCGCCGACTACCGCCAAAAGGTGTTTGAACTGTTCGCCCGCTTGCAGGGCAATCGTCCGCAGGATACGGGCACCGGTGTGGGGCTGGCGCTACTGCACAAGAGCGTCAGCCTGTTTGATGGCAAGGCGTATATCGAGGATGGGCCGCAAGGCGGGATCTGCGTATGTTTTGACCTGCCCGCCACCTTGCAGACAGCCACAGACCTTGAGCTGACCGGCCCCCCAGGCTAAAGCCGAAAACGCGCCACCAGACCTTCCAGCTGGGTAGACAGGGCCACCAGTTCCTCGCTGATCTCGCTAGAGTGGCGCGCCCCTTCGGCCGCCTCCTCGGCGACCCGGGTGATGTTGCTCACGCTGCCGTTGACCTCCGTCGCCACACTGCTCTGCTGCTCTGCGGCGGTGGCGATCTGGCTGTTCATGTCGCTGATCCCGGCAACCTCCCCGGCGATGACCCCCAGCGATTCGGCGGCCGCCTCTACCTGCTCCTCACTGTGCACCGCCTTTTCACGGGCGCCGTCCATCGCTGTAACCGCCTCGCGGGCACCGCCCTGAAGCTTTTCGATCATCACGCGGATCTCTTCGGCGGACTGCTGCGAGCGGGAGGCCAGGGTACGCACCTCATCGGCCACCACCGCAAAGCCACGCCCGGCCTCACCGGCACGGGCGGCCTCGATGGCGGCATTCAGTGCCAGCAGGTTGGTCTGTTCGGCGATCCCACGGATCACATCCAGGATCTTGCCGATATTCTCACTATCGGCATCAACGCCCTTGATGACCTTGGCCGCATTGTCGATCTGCTGCATCAAATTACCGATCCCGCCCAAGGCCTCGGTGGAAACCAGCGCACCATTGCTGGCCTCGTCGGTGGCCTGGCGTGAGGCCTCAGCAGTGCTGACCGCATGGCTGGCGATCTCCTGCACCGACTGGTTCATCTGATTCATCGCATCGGCGACCTGTTCCACCTCGCGTTGCTGGCCCAGCACACCCTGCAGGGTGGTGTCAGACACCTTCGCCACACGGCCGGCCATGTGGTGCAGTTGGGTGCTCGACTCGGCCACCTGTTGCATGCTTTGGCGGAAGGTGGCGAGCATATGGGTAAAGGCACGGGCCATATCGCCGATCTCATCCCGGTGCTCGGCCTCCGCCACGGGACGTGACAGATCGGCGTCCTCGGCGATGGCCTCCATGGTCTCACCCAGGCGCTTCACCCGGCGGATGACGATCATCCGCAACAGGGTCACCATCAGTCCCATACCCACGATAAACAGCACCGCAAAGATCGCCATGCTGACCCACAGATTGCGCTCGACCTGCTGATCCAGCTCGGCCATCGAATAACTCACCCGCACCGCACCCACCACACTGCCCTCGGGCACCACATGACAGCTCAGGCAGTTGGTGCCCCGGTAATCACTACGGGCGATGATGGGATTGATCACGGTGATCACCCGTCCCTCACCGTCCCGGGAGAGTTCGGTGACCGCCTCTCCCGCAAGAGCGCGCCGATCAAGGGCATCCTGTGGATACTGCTCATCAAAGCCGCGCCCGAAGACGCCGTCGATCAGGTCGTTGCGGAGGATGCGTGCCTCAAGCACACCGGGGCGCTCCAGGATCTTGTCACGAATGATGCCACGATTGGCCATGGTGCCGGTCAGCATCATGGTATTGATGCTATCGAAGTAGGAGTCGGCCGCATCGCGGGTCTGTTGCTCGACCACCTCCTGGATCAGCGCCGTCTCGCTACTGGCCATACGCCACAGGGCCACCACCAGGATAGTTAGAAAGATAAGGACCACAGCCAGATTGATTCTGGCCTGGATGGATAGACTGCCAAACAGGCTTTTTTTCATGGACTTTGCTCACACTGTGTATTACATCTCCCGTCCATGGTGTATTAAGTGATGGCCTGGCCCCTCCATTATTATGGGTTGGCGACACGGCCACACGATTTCTTATAAAGCTTATTCTACCGATTTTGTATCGGCTTTTGTCCTACAATCGATAAACAGGTCTAGACGGAAACTCTGTGCAGCTTCATTTCAGGCTGGTAGAACACACCAGCACGCACGGTATGCTGGCGGGCATGCTGCATTGCCTGCTCGGCCCGTTGTAGCAGGGTATCGGCCTCTTCGGCATGCTCCGGGCAGAGACTCATCCCCAGCGCTGGGGTGAGAAACAGCTCGTGGCCATGCGCCTGCAGGGGCCGCTCAAAGGCGGCAATAACCGCCCGACTGCACTGTGCCAATACCTCACCATCATCAATGCTATTTAGGGCCACCACAAACGCATCACTGTCGAGCCGGGCCACGGTGGTCTGCCCCAGCCCTTCAACGACTGACAGCAGCCTTTCGGCGGCAGCACGGATCATGCGTTCCTGCAATTCGGGGGCCTGGCCCTCGCCCAGCAGCCCACTCAGCCCCAGGCCAACACAGATCACCCCAAGGTGGAGGTGGAGTCGGCGCGCATGCAATACCGCCTGGTGCAGTCGATCCTGCAGCAGGACGCGGTTGGCCAGGCCGGTGACCGCATCAAAGTGCAGTAACCTGTGCAAGCGCTCACGCCCCTTGAGCCGTTCGGTAATGTCTTTGCCGGTGGAAACGTAGTGTGTGATGGTACCGTCACAGCCACGTAGCGGGGCGATAGTCTTGGCTTCATAGAACAGTTCGCCGTCCTTGCGCCGATTGATGAACACATCAGCAAAGGGCACTCCCACGTCCAGGCTTTGCCACACCCGACGGTAGAACGCCTCATCCTGAAATCCCGAGCGTAGCAGCGAGGGGCGCTGCCCGATGACCTCCTCCTTGGCATAACCACTGATGTCCTCGAAGGCGGCGTTGACATAGACGATGATCCCCTGGGTATCGGTGATCATCACCGTATCGGCAGACTGCTCCAGGGCGCGCAACATCATCTCCTTATCCTGCTCCAACTGCTTGCGCTCGGTGATATCGCTGGAGACCCCAGCAATGCGTAAGCCCTGCCCCTGCTCATCGCCCAGGGGGAAAGAGCGGGTGTGGATCCAGCGGATCGCCCCATCGGGCAGCACGATACGATAGTCGTGATTAAGCGCCGCCCAACCACGCTCCTCGACCACCTGCTGGATCGCCGGCACATCCTCGGGAGCGATGGTGGCGAGCAGATATTGAGGGGTGCTGAGCATCAACTGTGCCGGACGCTCCCATACTGATTCGAAGGACGGGCTGAGATAGAGCGTCTTCTCACCTGCCTCATCCAGCAGCCAGAAGACCTCCTGGATGTTTTCACTCAACTGGCGAAAGCGCTGCTCGGTTACCTGCAAGGCATGTTCGGTACGGCGGTGCTCGGCCTGCTCATGGGACTCGCGCCGAATGGCCGGCACCAAACGGCTGAGATCCTGTTTGCTGACAAAGTCATGGGCCCCGGCATGCATCACACTGACCGCCATGCCAGCGTCGACTCCATCGCCCACCACAATCAGCGGGATCACACGCTGGCGTTCATGCAACAGAGTGAGGGCCTCGCGCGCCGTAAGGTCGTCGTGCTGGCTATCACACAGCACCAGATCCCAGCGGTAACCATCCAGCAGGCGCAGAAACTCACCCCGATCGCGCGGACGAGCCAGACGCGTCTTCAATCCGCCATCACTCAATGCCCCTGCCAGACGTTCGGCATCCGCATCGCTGGCTTCCAGCATCAATATGCGTAGTGCATGGCCCATGTAGCTACTCGGGGTAGGACTCAAGGAAGCACCATCGTAAGCGAGACTCCTATGGTTAAGCAAGCGGCACAACGGCTGAAATTCTCCCCCCGGCAAGGTACAATCAGAATCTTGTTGATAATCTCTGTCGCGTGGAGCATATGGCCCAATACATCTACACCATGAACCGTGTCGGCAAGATCGTGCCGCCCAAACGTGAAATCCTCAAGGATATCTCCCTTTCCTTCTTCCCCGGTGCCAAGATCGGTGTCCTCGGCCTGAATGGCGCGGGCAAGTCCACCTTGCTGCGCATCATGGCCGGTCTGGACACCGAGATCGAGGGTGAGGCCCGTCCGCAGCCCGGTATTAAAATCGGTTATCTGTCACAGGAGCCGCAGCTGGATGACAGCAAGGACGTGCGCGGTAACGTGGAAGAGGCGGTACAGGAGGTCAAGGATGCCCTGAGCCGTCTGGATGCGGTCTACGCCGCCTACGCCGAACCCGATGCCGACTTTGATGCCCTCGCCGCCGAGCAGGGTGAGCTGGAGAACATCATTCAGGCCACCGATGGCCACAATATCGAACGTCACCTGGAGGTGGCTGCCGATGCCCTGCGCCTGCCGCCCTGGGAAGCCGATGTCAGCAAGCTCTCCGGTGGTGAACGCCGTCGCGTAGCGCTGTGCCGTCTGCTGCTTTCCAAGCCCGACATGCTGCTGCTGGACGAGCCAACCAACCATCTGGACGCCGAGTCCATCGCCTGGCTGGAGCGCTTCCTGCACGACTACGAGGGCACCGTGGTGGCGATCACCCATGACCGCTACTTCCTCGACAATGTGGCCGGCTGGATCCTTGAGCTCGACCGTGGCCATGGGATCCCGTGGGAGGGCAACTATTCCTCCTGGCTGGAACAGAAGGAAAAGCGCCTGGAGCAGGAGCAAAAATCCGAGGTCGCCCGCATCAAGGCGATGAAGCAGGAGCTGGAATGGGTACGCACCAACCCCAAGGGACGCCACGCCAAGTCCAAGGCGCGCATGTCCCGCTTCGAAGAGCTCTCCTCCAGCGATTACCAAAAGCGCAACGAGACCAACGAACTCTACATCCCGCCGGGGCCACGCCTGGGCGACCTGGTGATCGAGGCCAAGGGCCTGCGTAAGGGCTTTGCCGATCGCCTGCTGATCGAAAACCTCGACTTCAACCTGCCCCGGGGCGGGATCGTCGGCATCATCGGCCCCAACGGCGCGGGCAAAACCACCCTGTTCCGCATGTTGGTGGGGCAGGAACAACCCGATGCCGGTGAGCTGCGGATCGGTGACACCGTCGAGCTGGCCTATGTGGATCAGAGCCGCGACGATCTGGATGGCAGCAAGAGCGTGTGGGAAGAGATCTCCGACGGACTGGACAACATCACCGTGGGTAACTACACGGTCAGCTCCCGTGCCTATCTGGGGCGCTTCAACTTTAAGGGCGCGGATCAGCAAAAGCGGGTCAAGGATCTCTCCGGTGGTGAGCGCAACCGTCTGCATCTGGCCAAGCTGCTGCGCAAGGGCGGCAACCTGCTGCTGCTCGATGAGCCCACCAACGACCTGGACGTGGAAACCCTGCGTGCGCTGGAAGAGGCGATCCTGGAATTCCCCGGCTGCGCGGTGGTGATCTCCCATGACCGCTGGTTCCTCGACCGTATCGCCACCCACATCCTCGCCTTCGAGGGTGACTCCCAGGTAGTATGGTTCGAGGGGAACTACGCGGACTACGAAGAAGACCGCAAACGCCGCCTGGGCGACGAAGCCGCCCAGCCGCACCGCATCAAATACAAAAAACTGGCGTAACGGCATTCAACACAGAGGACACAGAGATCACGGAGTGTTGGTAGTATTCAAGCGATATGGATTGTTTCCCCATTCAACTCTGTGATCTCTGTGTTAAATAATAATCAACAAGGACCACCATGAACGAAGCGAGCAAACTGAAGGCCGAGGAATTGGCCAACACCTGTTCCCTCGACATCTTCCCTTTCGAGAGCACCGATGAACTGGAAGATCTGGGCGAGATCATCGGCCAAAGCCGCGCCGTTCAGGCGGTACATTTCGGGATCGGTATTCGTCGCGAGGGGTTCAACCTCTACGTGATGGGCCCCTCCGGGATGGGCAAGCACACCATGGTGCGCGAGTTCCTGCAACAAAAGGCCAGCGGACAGTCTTCACCGGACGATTGGTGCTACGTCAACAACTTCGACCACCCGCACAAGCCCCGTGCCCTCGCCCTGCCCCACGGCAAGGGAGAGCAGTTGGCCGAAGACATGGAAAAGCTGATCGACGATCTGGCCAGTTCCCTGCCCTCCGCGTTTGAAAGCGACGACTACCGCAGCCAGATCCAGGCGCTGGAGGAAGAGCTTAAAAACCGCCAGGAACAGGCCTTTGGCGAACTGGCCGAGGCGGCCACCGAACACCACATCAAGCTGTTTCGTACCCCTAACGGTTTTGCCTTCGCACCGCTGCGCGACGAGGAGGTGGTCAGCCCGGAAGAGTTCGAAAAGCTACCACAGGACGAGCAGCGTCACCTGGAAGAAGAGGTGAGCAAGCTACAGGAGCAGCTGCAGGAGATCCTGCAGCATGTGCCCCAGTGGCGCCGTGAAACCCGCGAGAAGGTACGCGAGCTAAACACCAAGACCGCCCAACTGGCAGTCGCCCATCCGATGCAGGAGCTGCGCGAAAAATACCAGGGGCACCAGGGTGTGCTCGACTACCTGGACGAGGTCGAGGAGGACGTGATCAACCATGTCCCCGACTTTATCAAGACCGAGGACAGCGAAGGCCAGCCCATCGATGCCCGCAGCCTGCACCGCTACAAGGTCAACAACCTGATCATCAATGGCCGCCCCGATGGGGCCCCGGTGATCTACCTGGATAATCCCACCTATATGAACCTGGTGGGCCGGGCCGAACACATCGCCCAAATGGGCACCCTGGTGACCGACTTTACCCTACTCAAACCCGGCTCCCTACACGAGGCCAACGGCGGCTACCTGCTCCTGGACGCCCATAAACTGCTCACCCATCCCTATGCCTGGGAAGGTCTCAAGCGCGCCCTCTACTCACGCCAGATCACCATCGAACCACTGGAAAAGATGCTTAGCCTGGCCAGTACCGTCTCGCTCGAACCCGAACCGATCCCGCTGGATATCAAGGTGGTGATCCTCGGCGATCGCATCCTCTACTACCTGCTGCATGAATACGACCCGGACTTTGCCGAACTGTTTAAGGTGCAGGCCGACTTCGAGGAACAGATCGACCGCAGCCCGGAAAACATCACCCTGCTCAGCCGCCTGATCGCCACCCTGGTACGCAAGGAAGAACTGCTGCCCTTCCATCGCGAGGCCGTGGCGCGGGTGATCGATTTTGCCTCCCGCCATGTGGAGGATGCCCACAAACTCACCACCCATATGCGCAGCGTTGCCGATCTGCTGCGCGAGGCCGACTACTGGGCACGCGAGGCCGGACGCGAGCATGTCAGTGGCGAGGATATCCGCCGCAGCATCGACCAACAGACCTACCGCGCCAGCCGGGTACAAGAGCACCTGCATGAGGCCATCCAAAACGACCATATCCTGATCGACAGCGAGGGTAGCAAGATCGGCCAGATCAACGGCCTGTCGGTACTGGGGATGGGCAACTACAGCTTTGGCCAGCCCTCGCGCATCACCGCCACGGCACATATCGGTGAGGGCCAGGTGGTGGACATCGAACGCGAAGTGGAGATGGGCGGGCCGATCCATTCCAAGGGCGTCTTGATCCTCTCCTCCTTCATCGCTGCCCGCTACGCCAAGCAGCACCCCCTGTCCCTTTCCGCCAGCCTGGTGTTCGAGCAGAACTATGGCGGCGTGGAGGGCGACAGCGCCTCCATGGCCGAACTGTGCGCCCTGCTCTCGGCCATCGGCGAACTGCCTATCAGGCAATCCCTGGCGATGACCGGCTCGGTCGACCAGCACGGTCGCTCCCAGCCCATCGGCGGGGTGAATGAAAAGATCGAAGGCTTCTTTCAGGTATGCAAGGCACGCGGCCTCAGTGGTGAGCAGGGGGTGATCATCCCCGCCAGCAACCGCCGCAACCTGATGCTCAACCACGAAGTGGTCACGGCGGTAGAGGCCGGGGAGTTCCACATCTATAGCATCGAAAACGTGGATCAGGCCATCACCTTGCTGACCGGGATACCCATCGGCGAGGCGGACGAGCAAGGGGAGTATCCGGAGGATTCAATCAACGCACGTATTCAGGCGCGACTATTGGAAATGGCGCAGATCCGCCAGACCTTCGCCGACAGTCACAAGGAAGATAAGGAGGACTAGACAGTTTGGTGCGGTTTTTTCGTCACCGCACCCGACGAATCACACCCTTAATCACTTGTCCCAATCCAGCGAATCGAGTGGGTTGCTCCACTCCTCGCTGCCCTGGCGCACCGCCTCGGTATCGCCAAAGTCATCGGAGACCAGATCGTCAAAGGGGCCGGACCAATCCTCCGGCTCCGCCTCCAACTGCAACATCTGGGCATACCAGGCCTCCAGCTCCAGCTCTTCCACTGTACCGTCGAAGTGCTGAAGCTCCACCACCGGATCCCCTACATCGTAGGCAACCACCTCGAACACATCGCCGCTGTCATTGCGGTACCACTGCCCCACTTCTGGTACAAGACGGTGCAACATCATCGGCCTCCTCTGTTGGTCTCTTATAGAACATAGCAAGAAGCTGGCAAATGTCACCCCTGCACGCTTGAAGGTCAGGTATGACCGGATATCAGAGGCTTGCCTAGATGCGCTTAGCGAACGATCACGGCGAAATACGGGTTGATGCGGCTATCCCTCAGCCGCTCACTGGGCTGAGCTGGCACAGATGCGATTGCGCCCGGCGGCCTTGGCATGATAAAGCTGCTCATCGGCCATCGCCAGCAGGTGCAGTACGGAACGGTCTTCATAGCAGCGACTGGTGACGACCCCGGCGCTGGTGGTGATCACCGCGGCCACATCGGAGTGGGCATGTGGAATGGCCAAGGCCTCGACCGCCTGACGTACCGACTCGCCCAGGGCCACCGCGGAGGCTGGATCGGTGTCGGGCAGGATACAGACGAACTCCTCCCCGCCGTAACGCGCCGCCAGATTGTTCCCGCCACCGACCACCTCGTCGATGGTGCGTGCCACACGGCGCAGGCAATCGTCGCCATGCAAGTGGCCGTAGCTGTCATTGAAGGGCTTGAAGTAGTCGATATCCATCATCAGCAGGGATAGTTCGCCACCACGGCGCACATGGTTCTCGTGCTCCATATGCAGCACCTGCTCGAAGTGGCGGCGATTGGCGATACCCGTCAGCCCGTCGGTGGTGGCCAGACGTTGTAGCTGATCCCGCGCCTGCTTCAGTTCCAACAGGTTACGCACCCGTGCCAGCACCACCGGCGGGTTGATGGGTTTGGTCACATAGTCGGCGGCCCCCATCTCCAGGCCGCGCACCTCGGCCTCGCTGTCGCCCATGCCAGTGATGAAGATCACCGGGATATCTTTCAGACTGCGCTGTGCCTTGAGACGGGCGCAGGTTTCAAAGCCATCGATGCCGGGCATCATCACATCGAGCAGAATGATATCGGGATGGGCCTCCTGGGCGATCTCCAGTGCCTTGCTGCCGTTGTTGGCAAACAGTACCTCGTATTGTCCATCGAAGATCTCGGCCAACAGTTCGATGTTGGTCAGCTCATCATCGACGATCAGTATCTTTTCCTGGCTGCTTGCGGTCATCGGCATCTCCTTTTGTCATTACGATTACTCATCCCTGCTGGCCTTCTACCATCTGCGTTACCAGCGAGTGGGCCTGCTCAAATTCCAGTCCTTCCAGGGCACGCTGCAGCGCTTGCAACAGCGGTTCGGGGCAACAGGGCTCCAGGGTGGGGCGAAGTTCATTGAAGAACCGCCGTGCCTTGAGGCTGTTGGCCGCCAGTAAGGGCTGCAAGGCCTCCAGGGTCTGACGGGCCTCCTGGCTGAGCATGAGCGGCTCACTGGCAGCCTGTGCTGTCTGTGGCGGCGCGTCTGCCTGCAGGCTGGCGACAGCCAGCAGGGCCTGCTCCAGACTGGTGGCCAAGGTCTCCAACATCGCCTCGTCATGGCAGCCGTCACGTAGCGCCTCTTCAACAAGCCCGGCGTCCTGCGCAAGTTGATTGGCCTCCAGGGAGGCGGCAACCCCCTTTAAGCTGTGGGCAAAGCGCACAGCCTCCTGCGTCTGTCCGTCGGCCAGGAGCTGCCGTAGCGGTGCCAGGCCCTCGTGAAACTGTTCGCCGAAGTGCAACAACAGTTTGCGCAGCAGGCTGCTCTTGCCACCACAACGCCGCAGGGCATCGGCCAGCATGAAGGGGGGCAGGGCTTGCGGCAGGCCCTCCCCACCGCCACTGACCGGAGTGGGAGGCGGGCTGCTCATCTGTGTCGGCTCGGCTTGCTGGTTGAGCCAGTAGTGCAGGGTTTCGGCCAATTTTTGCGGATCGATGGGCTTGGTCAGGTGATCATTCATCCCCGCCGCCAGGCTCTTGTCACGATCGCCACTCATGGCGTGGGCGGTCATGGCAATGATCGGCAGCGATTGTAACCCTTCGTGCTCGCGCAGCTTGCTGGTCGCGGTGAGGCCATCCATGATGGGCATCTGGATGTCCATCAGCACCAGGTCGAAGGGCTCGGACAAGGCCCGTTCGACCCCCGCCTGGCCGTCGGCGGCGGTGGCCACCTCCAAGCCCATATCCATCAGCAGTTCGGTGGCCAGCTCACGATTGATCAGGTTGTCTTCTACCAGCAATACGCGATGTCCACGTAGCGTCTGTTCAAAGTCGTTGTTAAGTGATTGCTGATCCTGGCTGCCAAGTGGAACATCAACACCGAAGAGGTTCAGCAACGAATCGTATAACACCGACTCGTTCACCGGCTTGAGCAAAAAGCCATCCAAACCAATATTATCGGCGTGCTTCATCACCTCTTCGCGGCCAAAGGCCGTCACCATCAGGATCGCCGGGGTGTTTGCCCCGTGGCGATGGCTTTTGATCCGTCGTGAGGTCTCTATGCCGTCAAGGTGTGGCATGCGCCAATCCATCAGCACCAGATCAAAGCCATCGCCATGGCTGGCCCGCTCTTCCAGCAGGGTAAGCGCGTGTAGGCCGGAGTGGGCGGTGTCCACCACAAAGCCAAAACCGCCCAGCATGGTGGCAAGCACCTCGCGCGCACTGGCGCTGTCATCGACGACCAGTACCCGACGTCCGTTAAGTTCCTCCAGACGCCGTTCAGGGCGGGTGGTCTCCCGTGCCAGACCCAGCTTTACGGTAAAGCTGAAGGTGGTGCCCAGTCCGGGCTGGCTGACCACGCGGATTTCGCCGCCCATCATCTCGGTGAGCTGCTTGCTGATCGCCAGCCCCAGCCCGGTACCACCATAGCGGCGGGTCACCGAGCTATCGACCTGGGAAAAGGACTGAAACAGCCGTTCGATCTGCGCTTCGCTCATCCCCACCCCGGTATCGCGCACGGAGAAGGCCAGGGTCAGTTCATCGGCGTCAGTGTCGCTACTCAAGGGGCGCACAGAAATAACGATCTCACCTTGGTCGGTGAATTTGACCGCATTCCCGGCCAGGTTGGTGAGGATCTGCCCCAGCCGGAGCGGATCACCGATCAGGAAGTGGGGCGTGTCGGCGGCCACGTCGAAGATCAGTTCCAGCCCCTTTTCCTCGGCCTTGAAACCAACGATGTCGGTCAAGCCGCACAGCATCTCCTCCAGGTTGAAGGTGGTCAGCTCCAGCTCCAGCTTGCCGGCCTCGATCTTGGAGAAATCAAGGATATCGTTGATGATGGTCAGCAGCGACTGGGCCGCGTTGCTGATCTTGCCGATATAGTTTTGCTGCCTGGGGCTCAGCTCGGTACGCTGAACCAGATGGGCCATGCCGATAATGGCATTCATCGGGGTGCGGATCTCGTGGCTCATGTTGGCCAGGAAGTGGCTCTTGGCCTCGGTGGCCGCTTCGGCCTGTTCCTTGGCCAGGCCCAGCTCCATCCGCGCTTGATTGGTCAGATCATAAAGCTGCTGCAATTCGTGGTTCTTGCGCTCCAGCTCGACGGTGCGCTCTTCCACGCTTTGCTGGAGGATGATATTGCGCTCAAACAGCGAGTAGGCCGCCCCTGCGCCATCGACAGAACGCTCAACCCGATCCATCAGCACCTTATTGATCTTCTGCTGTGCCGCCAGCTTTTTCTCCAGCGCGGCGATGCGCTCTTCTGCGGTCTGCCCGTCCATGCTAGCCACCCAAGGCCAGGCCTGTCAGGGTTTGGTTGACGTGAATGCCGTTGAACTGCTCCCCATAGGTGGAGAAACCGACAAAATTCACCTCATCCAGCACCGGGGCGGCCTGATCCAGTAGGCCCTTTTGGTGCAGCTCCAAACGGCGCAGAATACAGTCGCAACCGAGAATAAGCTGCATCTGCGGCATATCCTCCTTGAGCTGACGCAGGTTCTGCTGCAGGTTATCGAGCAGATTGCTCCCCCTGGCCACGGTGAGCACCAGGCCATTATCGATGGCGCAGAAGAAGGTGAGGCTGCCATCTTCGTTGACCTTCTGGATCGAGCGGACGAAGTACTCCCCATTGATGCGCAACATCACCGGATAGGCGGCAAAGACCTGGGAGGTCAGCTCATCCACCTGCAGGCCAAGCGTGCGGGCGTACTCCTCGGCGGCAGGCTCGCCATTGATCTCGTAGACAATGCGCTTGGCACCATCGGCTTCGGTGATAACCAGCCGATCCTCGGAGGGGATAAAGTGCTGGATGCGGAAGGTTTTGAACGGCAGCGTGGTCTCGAACAGGGTGAACAATGCGGCATTGCTGTGAAACTCCCCGTCATGATAGACCCAGGTGTTTTCGAAACGCAGCTCATCCCCGGCCGAGCCACCGATCAGCGAGACCCCTTTAAGGCTGCTGAACAGCGAGGCGGTGACCTGCTCTTCCAACATCGACAGGCCGTCGATCAGCATAAATCCGAACATCTTCGCCGGATCGAACTGTTCCGCCATGGTCAGTTCGCCCTGGAGCTTATCGGCAAAATGGATACTCTGCTCGGCATCGAATTTATCCAGCGGCGCGATCAAGCGGGTGTGTGCCACAAGCTCCGGCGAACTCAGCCCCACCCCGACGATAGCATCGTTTTGGTAGCCCCGCCCTGAGGTCACCTCCCCAGCGGTAGTGCAGGCGATCACCGGACAAGTGTAGTGCCGTGCGATCGCCTGACCCAGGCGCTGCAAGTCATAACGCGGAGAGCAAAAGAGAATAACCGCCGTAAGCCCGTCACTACCGGTCTGCCCAGCAAGCTCGGCGATGGCCTCGGCCTCGTCCTCCCGTGAGGAGCTCCCACGGTGAACACTGATTCTTGACATGAACCCTCCCGGTTTTTTGTTTTTGTTGTTGTGTGTGTGATTTTCTGTGAGCCTGAGCACAGAGGGGGGATCATGGGAGAGTAACCACGGCTGTGTCAAGGGATCATTCAACCAGCAGTAGAAGTCCGCAGACTTCAAGGGGGGAACGGAGCTACCCCCGCCTGAGCAGCAGTGAGTTGCCTATCACCGACAGGGAGCTGGCCGTCATGGCGATCACACCGATCATCGGATGCAACAAACCCAGCGCAGCAATAGGGATCACCGCCACGTTATAGGCGCTGGCCCAAACCAAATTCTGGACGATCTTGCTGAAGGTGGCCCGCGACAGCCGGATCGCCTCGATCACCCCCGTCAGCTCGCCACGAATCAGGGTGACATCGGCGGCCTCAATGGCGACGTCCGCCCCGGCCCCGATCGCGATCCCCACATTGGCCTGCTTTAGCGCCGCCGCGTCGTTGATGCCGTCGCCCACCATGGCGACACATTGACCGTATTTTTGCTGCAGGCCACGAATCGCCTCCACCTTGCCCTCGGGCAGCACCCCGGCCAGAACCTCATCGATCCCCACCGCATCGGCAACCGCCTGTGCGGCCTGTGGGTTGTCACCGGTCAGCATCACCACCCGCAGGCCCATGCGGTGCAGCGCCTCGATCGCTGCGACCGAGTCGTCCTTGAGTGTATCCGAGACGGCCAGCAGGCCACAAAGCGCCGAATCGGCGGCCAGCAGGATCACGGTCTGGCCCTTGCCTTCCAGTTCCTGCAGTGCTGGTGTCAGCTCGTTCAGACCGGTGACACCGGCCTCTTCCATCAGTTGGCGATTGCCCAGCAGGATCCGCCGTCCATCCACCTCACCGCTCACACCACCTGCACCCAAAGAGCGAAAGTGCTCGACCTTGGCAAGCTCGATACCTTCTTCCCTGGCACCGGCCACCACGGCTGTCGCAATGGGGTGTTCAGACGCCTGCTCAACGCTGGCGGCCAGGCTCAGCAATTGTCGCCGCGCCATCCCCGCCACCGTTTGCACGGCGCTCAGCCGGGGTTCTCCGCGGGTGATGGTGCCGGTCTTGTCCAGCGCCACCACCCGGATATCCTTGAAGGTCTGGATCGCCTCCCCCGAACGGATCAGGATCCCCCGTTGTGCCCCCAGTCCAGAACCCACCATCAGGGCCGTGGGCGTGGCCAGACCCAGGGCACAGGGGCAGGCAATGACCAGCACCGCGATGGCGGCCATCATCGCCAACACGGGGGTAGGTGCCCCGGCATCGACCCAGGGCAGAAAACTCTCTCCCCAGAGGAGAAGTGGCCTGAGGAAGTCGGCGAACAACAACCAAAACACCAGGCTAAACAGGGCAATCAGAAGCACTACGGGGACAAAACGTCCGGTCATGCGATCGGCGAACTCCTGGATAGGAACCCTGGAACCCTGCGCCTCGTCGATCAGGCGTACCACCTGCGCCAGAAAGGTATCCTTACCCACCCGAGTCGCCCGCACCTTGAGATGACCCTCCTTATTCAGCGTCGCGCCCAGCACCTGGTCCCCCACCACCTTATAGACCGGCAGGGATTCCCCCGTCGCCAGGGACTCATCGAGGTGGCTTTCACCCGCCACCACCTCGCCGTCGGTCGGGATCTTGTCGCCGGGGCGGATCACCATCAGATCGCCGGGCTGCAAGTCCTGTGCTGACACCTCCAGTTCCTGCCCCTGGCGTTCGATCCGGGCGGTCTTCGCGCCCAGGTTGAGCAATTGCCTGATGGCCTGCGAGGCACGCCCCTTGGCCCGCGCCTCCAGATAGCGCCCCAATAGGTGGAAGGTCATGATGGTGGCGGCCATTTCGATAAAAGAGGTCATGGGGGTAACAAAACCCAACAGACCAATGAGATAGGGCGGCAGGCTGCCCATTGAGATCAATACGTCCATGTTGTAGCCACGGCTTCTGATCGAGCGCCATGCGGCCTTGTGGGTGGCCGCACCGCCCGCAAGGAATACTACCGGGAAGGCCAGCAGGGCCACCCAGAACAGATAGCCAGGCACGGGTTGCCAGAGCATCTGCGGCACCATTAACAACATGATCAGGGTGGTCGGCAGCACGGCTATCCAGAGCCGTTGCCGTGCCTGACGCAGATAGTCCTCCTCGACCTGGCGCTCGCTGGTAGGCGCTTCGTCCTCACCTTCCACCGCCGCCACCTCATAGCCGGCATTCTCCACTGCCTGTCGCAACGTGGATGCAACCGGACCCTGATCCTGCACCGTCACTGTGACCCGATGACGCGCGATATTGATACCAATCTGCTCGATGCCTTCCAGCTTCAGCAAACTGCCCTTGACGATCCCGGCACAATGGTCACTACCCATACCGGGGACGATCAACTCGATGCGCTTAGCCATAACGGTCTACTCCGTGCTGACAGGATCCGGCCACTCAGCTTATGATGGTATTCGTTAGCTACTCTTTGCTAAACAGATACTTGATCAGCGCGGCAATGCCGAGCCCGATCAAGACCAACAGGGCAATCCACAGCAGGGATGGAAACCAGCCCATCATCGCCCCACCCTCATACATTTGATTCATCATTACCCACCTCCTCAGCGGATCAGAATACTGGCCATCATGCCCAGCTCTTCATGCTCGATAATATGGCAGTGGAACATCCACTCGCCGGGTTGCTCAAATACCAGCCGAAGCTTTAGGCTCTGGCGCGGCTTCAGGTTGACCGTATCCTGCCAGGCCCGGAAGGGCGGCTCATGCCATGGCGCGTTATCATCCCGTATCGACACGACCTGAAACTGGGTGCCGTGTACATGGAAGGGATGATCCATGTGGGAGTCATTGACCACCTCCCACTCCTCCACCTTGTCCACCACGCCCTCGAACATGATCTTGCCGGGCTCAAAGGTTTCGCCGTTGATCATGAAACGGATCGGGGGACGCCCATTCATTGCCATCCCACCGCCCATGCCATGACCACCATGACCACCATGACCACCATGACCGCCATGGCCGCCGTGACCACCGTGACTGCCGTGGCCTGGCATCTCTTCACTGAGCACCACCCGCCGCGTCACAGCGGGCCGCTCCAGTGCCGGAATGCTGGCAAGTCGAGTCGGCAATTCAATAGCGGCCTGGCTCGCCGCCTGGCTGGTCTGCAAGGTCAATAGGGTTTCAGTGCGGCGGTAATGGGCCGGTTCAGGCCCCATCCAGTCACGGTCATAGGGCAGATTGTGCAGCGCGAAGCGCTGCCCGGCACGCTCACTGGCCCTCACCAACAGGTCACAGCGCTGCCCCGGCACCAGCAGCAGCTCATCCATGGCCTCGGCATGTTCCAGGTAGCCGCCATCGGTCCCGATCAATTGCAGGCCGTGTTCCTGCAATCTCAACCGCAGGTAGCGTCCTGCACAGGCATTGATCATACGCAGGCGGAAGGTGGCACCAGGGGCCACTTCAAGCAGGGGGTTACGCTGCCCGTTCACCAACAGAATGTCGCCCTCGCGCCCGTTCATCCAGTCCACACCGCTATGCGGGGCAACCTCCCCCCGACTATCCAGTCGCAGATCGGTCACCATCAGCAAATAGCTGGGAATACTCTCCGGCATGGGGTCTTGCCTGGGCCTTACCAACAACGCACCGGCAAGGCTGTGGGCGATCTGCTCGGCCAAATGACCGTGGGGATGGGGATGAAACCAGTGCAAACCGGCATTGCCCTCCGGCACCTGGAAACGGTAGGTATGCTTCCCCCCTGCGGGGATCAGATCGTGGGGACCGCCATCCTCGCTAATCGGCACCTTGACGCCATGCCAGTGAATAGTGGTGGGCTGGTCCAGCTGGTTACTTACTGCCACCTCGACCTCGCCTCCCTCGACCAATTCGATCAACGGCGTCAGCTTGCCGTTATAGAGCCAGAGTTGGGGGGTCAGATCGTTTGTCAGTGGCACCGTGACCGGCTGGATGTTCAGGGAAGCCTTGAAATGCGGCAGACGGCGAAGGTTGTCGATGGGCGGCAGCCCGCGCAGGGCCTGTTGCTCAGGAAGCTGCGTGGCCCAAGCACTATGCCCGGCGGCACCCATGGCGTGACCATGATCGCCACCTCGCATACGGGCCAGGGCCAAACCGGCGACCAGCGGCGAGGCCATGAGGCCCAGCGCGCCCAGGCGAAGAAAATCGCGACGTAACATAATAAAGTATCCTCGTATTGAATGAGCTTGAACGAAAAAACGGCTACTCAAACAACGGGGTACTTCGGGGGACGCTCCAGGCGAGAAAAACGTTGCTCCACCTGCCCAGACAGGCCAGCGGAAGCAAAAGAATGGGGAATGCTGTGCGCTCCAGTGGCCTGACCAAGCAGGGAGGTGAAACACTGGCATTGTGCGCAACCAGGCCCGGTACAGCCACTAACAGGCTCGGAGGGATCGGCTAGATGCGGTTCCTGATGCGGGCAGTCGCTGGTCACTGCGGTGTGGGCGAAGGCGCTGCTGGCATCAGACAAGAGCGCGGCGGCACCCCCGGCCACCGGCACCAGCAAAGCCAAAACCATCACCAGCGCAACCGCGCCGGTGACAGCCCTGCCCTTTGCCAAGCCCTTCGTCAGTGACACCATGATCCTCGCCCGCTCACATCTTATCCCCTGATACTAGCAGCTAACGCAGTACTTACCAGCACAAAGTCGATATTTAGGAGGCAGGGACATGCTTTTGTGGTGATGGCGTCAAGCCGATCCACCGGGGCATTGGATAGCGTGCGGCTCAGATCCCCTGGGCAAACACAAACGGCATGGCGGTCTTTTGCCGATAGGCCTCGGTGTCCACTACCCGCCCCTCGGCCACCTCGCTACGGGCCTTGAGCAGGGCCTGTTCGATGCGCCGGTCGGTGATGTGATATTGGCTGGGCAGGTCGATCTCGTGCAGGCCGGGGCAGGCCTCCTTGAAGACATGTTCGTAAAGCTCGCTGACCATGCCATAACGACCGGACATCAGCATATTGGTGGCCGCCTTGATGCGGGCGATGGCCTCTTCGTCGTTGGCGTAGAAGCTGGTGACCAGCATCACCGAGATGGCGTGTAGCACGTCGTACTGCACATGGGCGACAAAGACGATCAGGTGCTCACGGGTGAGCGGCACATCGTTCTGCCAGGCAAAGCGCACCATACCGCCCAGCAGCAGGGTGAAAAACTCGGGAACGCCCCACTCCATCCCCAGCCCCACTGAAGAGAGGGCCTCCAGCGGGGTAAAGCGCTCGTCGCCTGCCACCAGACGCTGGATCAGGATGTTGTCGGCCACGGCGTGCAGCATGGGTACGTCCTGCTCCTCAAACGGCACCCCCAGCCCCTCGAAGAGCTGGCGGTACATCACGATGTGGGTCCGTGAGGCGAACAGGCCACCGAGGCTGGGGTATTCCTCCACCTCGTGGCTGCCGACGCCGTACTCGTCGGCCACCAGCTGCGCCAGAACGATCTGGCTCATCTCGGAGATCCGCTCGTTCAGCTGGCCGTAGGGCATCTCCATCACCCCGGAGAAGCGCCCCAGTGCCAGCGCAACACACTGCCGGGTGTTCTTTACCTGATTGAAGTAGTGCAGGGCAAACTCGGTTAGTTGCTGTTTGTCGATCTCGCCATTGAACACCCGCACAAAGAAGGGGTGGCGCCAGACCGGGTGGGCCATTACGTGGTCGTGTAGCTCGAGAAACATCCCCTCCAGCGCCTGTGGATCGAACAGCGCGGTGTCGAGGAAGGGGTTGTCCCCCTGGGCCTCGGCGATGGTGCGCAGCTCGGCAAACTCGGCGTAGAGGGCGTTGCTTGGGTCCTTGAGCTCTTCGACCACCTTGCGAAAGTCGGCGACCTGGTCTTGCTTGAAGCGCTCCAGTACCGCCTCGGCGTCCATCTCCAGCAGTTGCTCCAGATGGTGTACCGTGGGCAGCACACGGGGGCGGCCTTCGCTATCGACGGTCAACAGATCACTGAACGGGGTGGCGGTATCAGACATGAGCACATCCTGCAAAGGGTTTTTAGGACAGCTGCCCACTTAAACGGATCTCGCACGCAATGGCAAGTCGCAAGTCGGCAGACGATGGGAAATAGGTCGTGGCGAGAGTGGAAAAAAACAAGGGCCGCAGATGCGGCCCTTGTCTATCAGGGAAGGAAGTGGCTTACACCGGATAGTCTGCCAGACCCGGGTTGCCGTCCACGTTCACCAATTTGGGGGTGTTGAGCTTTTGGATCTCGGCCACCTTGACATCGCGCAGGTAGTCGGCAACCACATCCCAGATCGGGCGCCCAGGTGATTGTGAGCCGACGGTGGCCCAACCGGCCACCTTGTAGCTTTTGTCTGCCTCTATACGGGTGCCATCGTCCAGTTGCATCTCCTTGATACGCTTGCCGATGGTGGCGGTGGGGTCACAAACATAGTCCATCCCGCCCACGCGCACCATGTCACCGCCCTGCTGCAAGTAGGGGTCTTCATTAAACAAGTTATCCAGCACGTCCTCGAGGATCATCTTCAGATCCGCACCTGACATCTCATTGACGTAGGTTTCCGGGTAGGTGGTGCCGGTCTGGTCGTAGATATGCTCCATGGTGATGGCCTGGCCAGGCAGTACGGTGGTGCCCCAGCGGAAGCCGGGAGAGAGAGAGATCTGCGCATCGCCAATCACCCGCTGTGCATCACAGATGATTTGGTCGAAGGTACCGTTGAAGTTGCCACGGCGATACATCAGCTCACCGGCCACCGCCAGCTCTTCGCTGAGTACGCCCATGTGCGGGGCACGCACCTCATCGATGTAGGCCTGCATCTGGCGGTCCGGCTCGATCAGATTGGCGAACACCGGCAGCAGGCGGTAGCGGAAGTCCTGCACCTTGCCGTTGCGTACATCCAGATCCATCACGCCGAGGAACTTGCCGTTGGAACCGGCGTTGGTCACCAGGGTCTTGCCACTGGCGTTCTTGACGATGCTCGGTGCCGGCATGCCGTCATGGGTGTGGCCACCGAAGATGGCGTCGATGCCGGTGACATTGGCGGCCATCTTGAGATCCACGTCCATGCCGTTGTGGGAGATCACCACCACCGCATCGGGGCGTTCGGTCTCGCGAACCTGGTCGACCATTTGCTGCATCTCGCGCTCGCGGATGCCGAAGGTCCAGTCGGGGATGAAGCGCGCCGGGTTGGCGATCGGGGTGTAGGGGAAGGCCTGACCGATCACCGCCACGCGCACACCGCCCACTTCGCGGATGGTGTAGGGCTGGAAGGCGTGGCCGCTGCGATCGTTGTAGCCGTGGTAATCCTCGAACTGGTAGTCGAACATCGCCTCGTCGCGCACACGGATGTTCTGCGCCACAAACTCACCGTTGAAGGCTTCCAGGTTCTTCAATACTTCGTGGTCGCGGTAAGTGAACTCCCAGTGGCCGGTCATCACGTCCACGCCCAGCAGGTTACAGGCCTCCACCATGTCCATGCCGCGGGTCTGCAGTGCGGTGTAGGAGCCCTGCCAGGTATCGCCGCCGTCCAGCAGCAGGCTGTTGCCGTCGCCGCGCTCGGCACGCAGGCGCTTGACCAGGGTGGACAGATGGGCAAAACCGCCCACCTTGCCGTAGGTCTGCGCCGCATCTTCAAAGTTCAGGTAGCTAAAGGCATGCGCTTCGATGGTATTGGGCTTGATGCCGAAGTGTTCCAGCAGCTTGTGGCCCACCAGGTGGGGTGCCTTGCCATAGGCATCGGCCAAACCAAGGTTGACATTCGGCTCACGGAAATAGATCGGGTTTAGCTGGGCATGGCAGTCCGTGATGTGCATCAGGGAGACATTACCGAACTTGGGCACCTCGTAGAGATCCGAGGGGGCCTTGCTGGCGGATACAGCGGGTGTACCGTTGCCATCGCCGGAGCTACAGCCGGGAAGCATACCGGCGGCACCGGCGATCCCCATAAGTTGAATGAACTGACGGCGGGAAAATGACATAGCAGACTCCTGGGTGTTGTGACTTGTATTATTCACTATTACAGAGCCGCCGCCGCACTCCAGGGGGAGCCGGGCAGCAGTTGGCATCCGATTGTAGGGTATGGCGCCCGATGGTTCCAGTCGGGTAAACCCTGAGGCCTTGCCAAGCCGATGGAAGCGGGTAAATCCATTAAAATAAATAATGGCATTATCATTCTCAGACGCTATCATGTCACACATGACACAAAACAAACGGGATACCGGCACATGAACGGCTTGGAAAACGCCCACTTCGACCTGGGAGATGCGCGCTGCTCACTGGAGACCGCCATCGAACTGCTGGGCAGCATCGACAACGATGGTCAATACAGTCAGTGCGAACTGCATGCGCTGATCGACGAACTGCGCCAAATCAAAGGCGAGCTGGATCAGAGCTATAGTCGCCTGAGTGAGCTGCAGGATCGCTGTGACCAAGGCTGACAATCCGCGTCGCCTGCGACTGCGCGTAGCGCTTAAGTCCCTCACCCTCCTGCTGGTACTGGCACTGCTCTGGGTACTGCTCGGCAGCCTCCCCTTTCCCTCTCGCGAAGCGGGTGCCCTCCCCCAGACGCAGCATCGGGTCAGCGCATCAGCCCGGCAGACAGTGGAGCGCATCCCCTGGCAGGCGGGGAATGTGCTGGTGTTATACCGCGACGCCCGCGTTCTGGCCCAGTTTGACGGGGATGATGCGGCCACACATCGCGCCCAACGGGCCGAATACCTGGTGCTCTACGATCGTGCCGGCGGGATGAACTGTCCTCTGGAGTGGCTGCCACCAGACCACCGCCAGGCACCGCAACACCCCTGGCATGGCGGCTTTCGTGAGATCTGCCAAAACCAGTGGTACGACGCGGCCGGACGCAGTCTGGGCGGGGGTAGCGGGCGGGACATCGCGATACCGCCCCACCACTGGCTGAGCGGGGACTTGCTGATCCTGGGGGAAAACGGCGATAATCCCGCGCCCTGAACACACCGCTTCCATTGCCCAGCCAGGAGTACCCCATGTCCGATACCACCCTATGCTACATCTACCGCAGCCTGCGCAAGGATGGTCTGTACCTGTTCGTGCTGGAGGAAGATGAGTTCGACTGCATACCAGAAAGCGTGATGACCCATGTCGGCAAACTGGAAAAGGCGATGGAGCTGGAGCTTCACCCAGATCTAAAACTGGCCCGTGGCAGTGCGGACGAGGTGCTTGCCAACCTAAAAGAGCGCGGCTTTCATCTCCAGATGCCACCGCAGGACGAAAAGCTGCCACTGGCGAAGTAAGGCAGGGGCAAGTAGCAAGTGGCAAGCCCGTAGGGTGCGGTGAGCCCCGCGAACCGCACCGTACCCTCCGCCTCTATCCCAGCACGAAGACGATCCCCCAGAGGATCCCCCCCGCCCACAGCCCGGCGAGGATGTCATCCAGCATGATCCCCCACCCGCCGGAGACCCGTCGGTCGGCCCAGCCAATGGGCCAGG
>SLDE01000150.1 GCA_007125455.1 Ectothiorhodospiraceae bacterium | reverse complement strand
GTTTCTGCAGGTATCTTTGAAGTAGTAAGAACAATGGGGTTTCATTTTTATCCTCTGCGATCTCTGCGTACTCTGCGTTGAAACGCTTTTATTAAGGGGTCGGCACTGCAGATCAAGCTCTGGCGCAACCTGTTTGCAGTGGCAAGAGAAAAGATGGTCAACGCGCAGAGCGCAGAGAACGCAGAGGGTATATGAGTTGATGATCGAGCGTCCCGGAACCGATGCCCTGCTGTCACCTTCGGGTAAAAGGGTTTCTGCAGGTATCTTTGAAGTAGTAAGAACAATGGGGTTTCATTTTTATCCTCTGCGATCTCTGCGTACTCTGCGTTGAAACGCTTTTATTAAGGTGTGGGCAATGCAGGCACTGCAGATCAAGCTCTGGCGTAACCTGTGGGCAATGAAGGCCCAGGGCAGCGCGATCGCGCTGGTGGTGGCGCTGGGGGTGGCGATGATGATCATGTCGCTGATGGCGCTGGATTCCCTGCGCCTGACCCAGCAGCAGGTCTATCAGAGCCAGTATTTTTCCTCGGTATTTGTTGACCTCAAGCGCGCCCCGGAGGCGCTGGCGGATCGTCTGCGCGAGCTGCCGGGGGTGGCGATGGTGGAGACGCGGGTGCGCGCATCGGTGAATCTGCGCATGCCGGATTTTGGCGAGCCGGTACCGGGGATGGTGCTTTCCATCGGTGATGGCGAGCAGCCGGAGTTGAACCGGTTGTTTCTGCGTGAGGGTAGCCTCCCGGAGGCGGGGCGCAGCGATCAGGTGGTGTTGAGCGAGGCCTTTGCCGAGGCCCACGGCCTGCGCGCTGGCGATCCCCTGGAGGTGGTGATCAATGGTCGCTTCCAGCGTTTGCATATTAGCGGCATCGCCCTTTCTCCCGAATACATCTACATCATCCGCCCCGGCGAGTTGTTTCCCGACTTCTCGCGTTATGCGCTGTTGTGGATGAACCGCCCCGCGCTGGCAGCGGCCTTTGGCATGGAGGGGGCCTTTAACAGCGCGGTCTTTACCCTCGCACCGGGGGCCAGCGAGGAGACGCTGATCGAGGAGGTCGATCTGCTGCTGGCCCCCTGGGGCGGGCTGGGGGCTCATGGTCGGGATGAGCAGACCTCACACCGCTTTATTGATGAGGAGCTTACCCAGCTGGAGGGAATGGCCCACTTCATGCCGCTGATCTTCCTTGGCGTGGCGGCCTTTTTGTTGAATGTGGTCAGTGCCCGGCTGATCCGCACCCAACGCGAGCAGATCGCGGTACTCAAGGCCTTTGGTTATAGCAGCCTGGCAGTGGCGGGCCACTACCTGTCATTGATCCTGGTGATCACTGCGCTGGGCTCGGTCATCGGTGTGTTGCTCGGGCTGTGGCTGGCCGATGGCTTGGGGGCGATCTACCAGGAGTATTTTCGTTTTCCCTACCTGATCTTCGAGTTGCGCCCGGTGGTGGCGCTTGCTGCGATCCTGATCGCCAGCGGGGCGGCGGTGTTGGGTTGTCTGGGGGCGCTGCGCAGTGCCTTTCGCCTGCATCCTGCAGAGGCGATGCGCCCCGAGCCGCCGGCGCGCTATCGCCCCACGGTGATCGAACGCCTGGGCATGAGTGGCTTGAGTCAGCCCTCGCGGATGATCCTGCGCAACCTGGAACGCCATCCCTTCAAGTCCTTGCTGTCGGTGCTTGGTATTGCCTTCGCGGTGGCATTAACCATGCTCACCGGCTTCCAGCAGGGGGCGATCAACCACATGCTGGATGTGCAGTTTCGCCTCGCCCAGCAGCAGGATGTGACGGTCAGCTTCAACCAGCCGGTTTCGACCCGCGCCCTGTATGAGTTGACCGCACTGCCCGGTGTGCACCACGCCGAGGGCTTTCGTGCGGTGCCGGTGACCCTGCGCCACGGACAGCAGAGCTACCGCACCAGCCTGCAGGGCTACCCGGCCGATGCCCGCCTGCACCGTGTGTTGGATCAGCAGTTACAGCCGATGGTGATGCCCGTCGACGGGATCATGCTCACCGATTACCTGGCCGAGATGCTGGGGGTCGTGCCGGGGGATGAGTTGCAGGTGGATGTACTGGAGGGGCGACGCGCCCAATTAAACGTGCCGGTGGCGGCCCTGGTGACCGAATACGTCGGCGTCGGGGCCTATATGCGTCTGGACAGTCTGGCCCGCTTGCTGCGCGAGAGCGAGGCGGTGAACGGTGCCTTTCTTGCGGTAGATCCGGACGGCATCGCGGCCTTGAATGCGCGCCTGGAGCAGATCCCCGAAGTGGCGGGGATCACCCAGCGGGAGAACAGCATCCAGTCATTTACTGATCTGATGGATGAGACCATCCTGGTTTACACCCTGTTTATGATGTTCATCGCTGCGGCGATCGCCTTTGCGGTAGTCTACAACAACGCCCGCATCGCCCTGGCCGAGCGGGGACGTGAACTGGCCACCCTGCGGGTGTTAGGATTTAGCCGCGGTGAGACTGCCTTTATTCTGGTGGGTGAGCTGATGCTGCTCACCCTGGCGGCACTGCCGCTGGGTTTTTTGCTGGGTAATGGTCTGGGCTGGTTGCTGGTGATCAGCATGCAGACCGATCTCTACCGCATCCCGCTGGTGATCACCACCGAGGCCTATGCCCTTGCCGCCACCACGGTGTTGGTGGCAACCCTGCTCTCGGCTTGGCTGATCACTCGCCGTGCAGGCTCACTGGAGATGATCACTGCGCTTAAAGCGGCGGAGTAATGTGGCCTCTGCTGCGATTGAATTTGGCACACGCTTCGCTTTTTTCGCTACCATCTTTCAAATGGGTTAGTGGTTAACAATGAACGGGGATAGAGGCTTGTGAAAGGATATTTACCACGCATCCGTACTGTCATGCTTGCCCTGCTGGGGCTGGTGATCTTGCTCGCCCTGATCCAGGGCTTTCGTCCTCCACCGGCGCTGGTCGATAGCGCCGAGGTGGTGCGTGGCGAGTTCCGCCTCACCGTAGAGGATGAGGGGCGTACCCGTGTGGCCGACCGCTATGAGCTGTATGCCCCACTGGCCGGGCAGCTCTCGCGGGTGTTGCTGGAGCCAGGGGATCTCGTTGAGGCCGGTGAGCCACTGTTCTTCATCCATCCGCTGCCCAGTGCACCGCTGGATCCTCGCAGTCAGGCGCAGGCTGAGGCCGTGCTGGCCGCCGCTGAGGTCGCGCAGCAGCTTGCCCGCAGTCAGAGCGAAGCCGAACAGGCCCGCCTGGAGCTGGCCGAGGCTGAGCTTCAGCGTGCCCAGCCCCTGTTTGAGCGGGGTCATTTGAGTGCCGATCAGTTTGAGCGCATCGTGGCGGAGGCACGGCGCGCCCGCGCCAGCCACCGCTCGGCCCGTTTCGCGATGGATATCGCCCGCTACGAACGGGAAAACGCCCGTGCCGCCTTGCAGCAGGAAGGAGAGGGCGGGGCACCGCTCACGGTACGTGCGCCGGTTTCGGGCCAGGTGTTGCGTCGTATGCGCCAGAGTGAGGGGGCGATCCATGCCGGTGAGCCGATCCTCTCCATCGGGCGACTCGACAGCCTGCAGGTGGAGGTGGATGTGCTCTCCGCCGATGCGGTGCGCCTGCGCTCTGGCATGGCGGTAGAGCTGGAGCGCTGGGGTGGTGAGGAGATCTTGCCCGGTAGGGTGCGGCGGGTGGAGCCAACCGGCTTTACGCGCGTCTCTGCGCTGGGTGTAGAGGAGCAGCGGGTATGGGTGAGCGTGGATTTTAGCGGCGAACGGGAGCAATGGGCCGCCTTGGGGGATGCCTACCGGATCGAGGCCCGCTTCATCCTCTGGCAGGGGGATGCGGTCTTGCAGGCCCCCGCCAGCGCGCTGTTTCGGGATGGCACGGGCTGGGCGGCCTATGTGATCGAAGATGGGCAGGCGCGCCTGCGCAGGGTGGAGGCGGGGAGGCGCAGCGGCCTGTCCCGCGAGATCCTTGCCGGACTGCACGAGGGGGAGCGGCTTATCCTGCATCCCAGTGGGGACATCCGTGATGGTAGCCGGGTGCGGCTGCGCTGAAGTTTATCCACAAAAGCTGTGGATAAGTTTGTGGATGAATTGCTGAAAACTTGCCATAGCCCGCGCCACGGCTGGCCCAGCTTTAGATTGACTACATTCTACACGCCTTAGCCATAGTTCACTAAAATCAATCAGTTAGGGTTTTGTTGGGATTTTGTTGGAAATAAATGCTATCTTCTTGACAGGGATTTTTCAGCCTGATATGGATTGTGCATAAGGACGGTTATGTCCTCGCTGTTTTTGCCATTTCTCTCCCATCATCAACCAGACTAACGCCCATGTCCTCTTCAAATACAAAGCCCCCTGTCGTACTGACCACCTGGCACTGGCTGATCGGCGCGGCGGCGCTGCTGGTCATCCTCGGGGCGCTCAAGCTGGTAAACCATTTGGTGACCCCGTTCCTGCTGGCGGCCTTTCTGGCGATTATCTGCGCCCCACCCTTGGGCTGGATGCAGCGGCGCGGGGTGCCGGGGCCGCTGGCGGTGGTGCTGCTGTTCTCGCTGGTGGGCTTTAGTTTCTTTCTGCTCTTTCTGGCCTTCAAGGGGGCGGCGGAGAGCATGGCCAGCCAGGCCCCGCTCTACCAGGAGCGGCTGGCGGGCTGGGTGGCGCAACTGCGCGAGGCCCTGGTGGCGCGGGGGGTATCCGCAGAGCTGCTGCCCGATGCCCTGCCACTGCCCACCATGGCGACCCTCAGTGGTGCCGCCGGCGGCATTGCCGGTGGCCTGGGGCAGTTCACCGCCAGCACCTTCCTGGTGCTGCTGATCTTCATGTTCCTGTTGATGGAAGAGCGTACCCTGATGGCCAAGCTGAGCGTGGCCTTCCCCGGACGGCGGCGCGCCAGGGTGCGTACCCGTCGTTTCTTGCGTTCTGTCTACCGCTATCTGCTGATCAAGAGCGCCACCAGTACCGCTACCGGGGTGATCATCGGTGTCGGGCTGGCGATCATCGGGGTGGATTTTGCCTTGCTGTGGGGGATCCTCGCCGGGTTGCTTAACTTTATCCCCAATATCGGCTCGATCATCGCCGCGGTACCGGCACTGTTGTTTGCGGTACTTGGCCTGGGGCCACTTGAGGGGCTGGTCGTGCTGGCAATGTATGTGGCGGTGAATGTGCTTATCGGCAGTGTGCTGGAGCCGCGCTTCATGGGGCGTAGCCTGGGGCTGTCGCCGCTGGTGGTGCTGGTCTCCTTGTTGGTTTGGGGTTGGGTGTTTGGGCCAGTGGGGATGCTGCTGTCGATCCCGCTCACCATGATCGCCAAGCTGGCACTGGAGGCCAATCCCCAGACCCGCTGGGCCGGGGTGCTGATGAGCGATCAGGTACGCGATACCGCCAGCCATCAGTTGCTGAGCGCTGAGGAGACGTCCGAGCCGGGGCCCCTTACGAACGAGGGATCCGCCGATCCCGCCGCGAAGGCACCGGTGGAGCAGGGACCGGCCTGAAACACCTGGTCTCGAATTTTACATACTTATTGATCCGCTCTGGAGCGGCGCGCGTTTGGCCTTGCCCCGCTTTTGTGGCTTCTTTACAATCGCGCTCCATGTGTGTCCAAAATCCTAACCAATAGGCGGCCCCAGGCATGATGTTGACCGCAGTATTTGCCGGTTTTGTGCTCGCGGCGCTGGCCCCGTGGCTGACCGCTCGTCTGGGCGGCCGGGTCGGTTGGTTGTTTGCGCTGCTGCCAGCGGCGATCTTCGTCTGGCTGGCCGGCTATATCCCGGCGATCGCGGCGGGGGAGAGCTTCTACTACCACTATCCGTGGATCCCTGGGTTGGATATCAACCTGACCTTCCTGCTCGATGGTTTGAGCCTGCTGTTTGGTCTGCTGATCAGCGGGATCGGCACCTTCATCATGATCTACGCGGGCAAGTATCTTGACGGACATCAGTATCAGGGGCGCTTCTTTCTCTTTCTGCTCGCCTTCATGGCCTCGATGTTGGGCTTGGTACTGTCGAGCAACCTGATCGCGCTGTTTGTCTTCTGGGAGCTGACCAGCATCACCTCCTACATGTTGATCGGCTTCAACCACGAGGACGAAAAGTCCCGCAAGTCGGCCCAGCAGGGGCTCTACGTCACCGTGGGTGGTGGGCTGGCGCTGATGACCGGCCTGGTTACGTTGGCGATGGTGGGCGGCAGCTATGAGCTGGTCGAGTTGTTGGGCTCCAGCGAGGTGGTGCAGGAACATGCCCTCTACCTGCCCATTCTGCTGCTGATCCTGCTGGGCACCTTCACCAAGTCGGCCCAGGTGCCCTTCCACTTCTGGCTGCCCAACGCGATGGCCGCGCCCACCCCAGTGTCGGCCTATCTGCACTCGGCCACCATGGTCAAGGCCGGGGTTTATCTAATGGCACGCCTGCACCCCACCCTGGGCGGCACCGATACCTGGATGATCGTGCTGGGGCTGTTTGGTGCCGCGACCATGTTTACCGGCAGCCTGATGGCGATACGCTCCAGTGGGCTCAAGAGCGTTCTGGCCTATTCCACCGTGATGGCGTTGGGTACCCTCACCATGCTGCTGGGTGTCGGTACGCCCACCGCGATCGCGGCGGCGGTCACCTTCCTGCTCGCCCACTCGCTGTACAAGGGCGCGTTGTTCATGACCGCGGGGAATATCACCCACGAGACCGGCCACAAGGACTTTCGTGATGTGGGCGGGCTGCGCCGCGAGATGCCGGTGAGCACCCTGTTCGGGGGGCTGGCGGCGCTCTCGCTGGCGGGGATCCTGCCCTTCTTCGGCTTTATCGGTAAGGAGTTGATGTTCGAGGCGGTGCTGGAGGCCAATACCATCGGTACGCTGATCACCCTGCTGGCACTGGCCTCCGGGATCATGACCGTGGCAGCGGCGGCGATCGTCGGCCTGCGCCCCTGGTTCGGCGTTCGCAAACCCACCAAGCACACCCCCCATGACCCGCCGCTGGCCCAGTTGCTGGGGCCGGGGGTGTTGGCCAGCCTGGGGCTGCTGCTGGGCCTGCTGCCCTTTATCGCCGAGCGTAGTGTGCTTTCGGCGGCGGCGTTGGCGATCGCCGGTGAGCCGGTCGAGCTCAAGCTCTCGCTCTGGCACGGCTTTAACCTGCCGCTGCTGATGAGTGCGATCAGCCTGCTGGTGGGGCTGACCATCTACTGGAAGTGGGATACGGTACGCGAGCTGCTGCAGGCGCGGCGCTTTATCGACACCCTGGGGGCCGAGCGTGGCTACGATGCCATCATGCGCGCCCTGGTGGTGGTCTCTGAGTGGCAGACCCGCGTCCTGCAAAATGGCCATCTGCGCTACTACATCCTCACCACCGTGATGACTCTGTTCGCCCTGTTGGCCTACACCATCCTGACCCGCTACCCGGTCTGGCCTGGGGTCGATTTTAGCGGGATCGAGCTGCAACACCTGGTGATCGCGGTACTGATCGTGTTGGCTGCATTGGTTGCGGTGAGTACCCACTCACGCCTCGGGGCGGTTGCCACCCTGGGAGCGGTGGGCTTTGGTGTGGCGCTGATGTATGTGATGTTCTCTGCGCCGGATGTGGGGATCACCCAGGTGCTGGTGGAGACCCTCACGGTGATCCTGCTGGTACTGGTGCTGTTTCGCCTGCCCGGCTTTTTGGATCTTACCGAGCACAGCACGCGCCTACGCGATGCCATCGTCGCGGTGCTGATGGGTGGGGTCTTCACCCTGTTGTTATTGATGGCCATCGATGTGCAGTTCTTCCCGTCGATCTCCGAGTACTTTATCGAGCACAGC
The DNA here is from genome assembly GCA_007125455.1 of Ectothiorhodospiraceae bacterium. Classification (GTDB taxonomy): domain Bacteria; phylum Pseudomonadota; class Gammaproteobacteria; order Thiohalomonadales; family Thiohalomonadaceae; genus SLDE01. Next base: position 3,334 of record SLDE01000150.1, on the reverse strand, counting down.
TACCCCAGTGCCCACGGGCGCAACATTGTCAATGTGATCCTGGTGGACTTCCGTACCCTGGATACCCTGGGCGAGATCTTCGTGCTGGCACTGGCGGCGGTTGGGGTTTACGCGATGATCAAGCTGCGCGCCGAAGACCGTAAGGAGGGTGACAGGCCATGAAGATCGAATCCTCCATCATCCTGCGCGCGGCAGGTCACTTCCTGCTGCCGCTGTTGATCATCTTTTCCATCTTTTTGCTGCTGCGCGGGCACAACGAGCCCGGTGGTGGCTTTATCGCCGGGCTGGTGGCGGCGGCGGCGATCGCGCTATACCTCTTCTCCATGGATATCCAGGCGGCGCGCAAGGCCTTGTATGTGGACCCGCGCGACCTCATTGGCGGTGGGCTGGTGCTTGCGGTGCTCAGCGGTATTCCCGCCGCGCTGCAGGGCAAGGCCTTCTTTACCTCGCTGTGGTGGCCGGTGGAATTGCCACTGCTGGGGGAGGTGAAGTTCAGTACCCCGCTGATCTTCGATATCGGGGTCTACCTGGTGGTTATCGGCTCGGTGCTGACCATCGTCCTCAATCTGGCCGAGGCGGAGGAGAAGTCCTGATGGAGAGTTTGATGGCCATTGTGGTGGGGATCCTCTATGCCACCGCCCTCTACATGATGCTGCGCCGCTCGATCATCAAGCTGGTGATTGGCCTGATCCTGCTCAGCAATGCGGCCAACCTGTTGATCTTTACCGCCGGTGGGATGACCCCCGCCGCCCCGCCCCTAGTGCCCGAGGGGATGTTGCAGCCCGAGGGGCTGGTGGCCGATCCCCTGACCCAGGCACTGATCCTCACCGCCATCGTGATCAGCTTTGGTGTGTTGGCCTTCGCGGTGGTGCTGATCCACCGCGCCTATGAGGTGGTCAAGCAGGACGACATGGATATGATGAAGGATACCGATCGATGAGTGTATCCCTGGCGCTACCCGTATTGATCCCACTGCTGGCCGGGGCGCTCTCGCTGGCCTTCTGGCGCTCGCACCTGGCGCAGCGCTGGATCGGCGTGATCGGCACCGGCGCACTGCTGTGGTCGTCCATCGTGTTGCTCAAGGTGACCTGGCAGGATGGCATCCAGGTGATGCACATGGGCAGTTGGGCTGCCCCGTTTGGGATTGTGCTGGTCTCCGATCTGCTGGGGGCGATCATGGTGCTGCTCACCGGGATCACCGGTTTTGCCACGGCGCTTTATTCGCTGGTCTCCATACCGCGTGAGCACGAGAAGTTCGGCTACTACCCGTTATTGCACCTGCTGCTGGCCGGGGTGGCCGGGGCCTTCCTCACTGGGGATATCTTCAACCTCTATGTCTGGTTTGAGGTGATGCTGGTGGCCTCGTTTGCGCTGATCATCCTCGGCGGCGAACGGGCCCAGATGGAGGGGGCGATCAAATACGTCACCCTCAATCTGTTCTCTTCGGCGCTGTTCCTCAGTGCTATCGGCCTGCTCTACGGGGTCACCGGCACCCTCAATATGGCCGATGTGGCGCAAAAGCTCAGCCAGGTGCCGGAGGCGGAGCAGGGGCTGGTGTCGGTGATCTCCATCCTCTTCCTGGTGGCCTTTGCCATCAAGGCGGCGGCCTTCCCGCTGTTTTTCTGGCTACCGGCCTCCTACCACACCCCGCAGGTGGCAGTCTCGGCGATCTTCGCCGGGCTGTTGACCAAGGTCGGGGTGTATGTGCTGTTCCGCTTCTACACCATGATCTTCGCCGATGACACCGAGCTGACCCACACCATCCTGCTGTGGATGGGGATGCTCACCATGCTCACCGGGGTGCTGGGGGCGGCGGCCCAGTATGAGTTCCGCCGTATCCTCAGTTTTCACATCATCAGCCAGATAGGCTATATGATCCTGGGGCTGGCGATATTTACCCCATTGGCCATCGTTGGTGGGGTGTTTTACATCATGCACCACATCATTGTGAAGGCGAACCTCTTCCTGGTCAGCGGCCTGGTCTATCGTCTGCGTGGCACCTACGAGCTCAAGGAGCTGGGCGGGCTATACCGCAGCCATCCCTGGCTGGGGCTGTGGTTCCTGATCCCGGCGCTGTCGCTGGCGGGCTTGCCGCCACTGTCGGGCTTCTTTGCCAAGTTCGTTATCATCCGTGCCGGTGTCGAGGCCGGTGAGTGGCTGGCGGTGGCGGTCGCGCTGATCGTGGGCCTGCTGACCCTCTACTCGATGATCAAGATCTGGAATGAGGTGTTCTGGAAGGCCGCCCCCGAAGGCTGTGAACAGCGCGAGGCCCCGCCCTACACTCATCAGGGCAATAGCCTGGTGATGTATTATCTGCCCATCATCGGTCTGGCTTTGATGACAGTGTTGATTGGTGTGGCGGCCCAGCCCATCTATGAGCTGGCAGAGGCCGCGGCCGAGCAGTTACTCAATCCGGTCGGGTACATCGAGGCGGTATTGGGGGCGAAGCCATGATCGCGTTGACCTGGAACTTTTTTCTCGCCATCATCTGGGCGGCGTTGTGGAGCGACTTCAGTGGGGTCAACCTGCTGGTGGGCTTTGTGGTGGGCTACCTGGTGCTGGCCATCGCGCTGCGGGATCTGCCTGACTTTGCCCGCTATGTGAGCAAGGTGCCACGGACGATCAGCTTCTTTTTCTACTTTAATCGCGAGCTGATCAAGTCCAACCTCAAGGTGGCCTATGATGTGCTAACCCGCACCCACCACATGAAGCCGGGGGTGATCGCGATGCCGCTGGAGGCGCGCAGCGACGGTGAGATATCTATCGTCGCCAACCTGATCTCGCTCACCCCCGGTACCCTCAGCCTGGACGTTTCCAGTGATCGCCGTGTGCTCTACATCCATGTGATGTACCTGACCGATGAGGCGCAGGTGGTACACGAGATCAAGGATCTGGAACGGCGCATCCTCGACATCCTGCGGTGAATGGCATGGACACACTGATCAACCTGATACAACTGCTTACCTGGGTGGTGCTCTCGGCGGCGCTGGGCTTTGGCTTCATCCGTTTGGTGCGGGGTCCCAGCCTGCCCGACCGGGTGGTGGCACTGGAGCTGTTCGCCTCGATTACCGTGGGGATCATCGCCGCCTATGTGTTGACCTCCGGCAAGACCGCCTTTCTCGATGTGGCGATGGTGCTGGCATTGACGGCCTTCCTCACCGCCGTGGCCTTTGCGCGTTACCTGGAGAAGGGGGGAAGTCACCATGAATGAGCTAATCGCCAGTTTGTTGCAATTGCTGGGTGCCGGATTCATGCTCATCGCCGCGCTCGGCCTGTGGCGCATGCCTGATCTGCTCACCCGTATGCACGCCACGACCAAGGCCGGGGTATTGGG
>SLDE01000066.1 GCA_007125455.1 Ectothiorhodospiraceae bacterium | reverse complement strand
CGAGCAAGCCCTGGTGGTGCCGATGGCACAGTTGGCACTGTTGGCCTCGGACGACGAGATGGAAATGGATGATCAGGAGTACCAGGATTGGCTGGAACTGATCCCCGGTGCGGTGATGGGCCTTTACGCCTATTGGCACGTCGATCGTTGAAGCTCACACTTTTTCGTCGATATGCCGTAGCGCGCCTTCATCGCTGCTGGCCCGTTGACGATCTTCTGTCCGGCGCAGTTGATGGCGACGATCTTCCTTGCCCCGTGTATCATAGGCTGCGTGATCGTCATGCTGGCGGCGCTCCTTGCCATCGCGCCGCTCCCCACGACGCCGTTCGCCGTGGGGTGGTGGCGGGTTGGGCTGTTGATCCTCGCTATCGGGGATGCGCGGATAGCCCTCCACCGGCGCAGCGGGCTTGATCGACTTATCCTGTCGCTCCAGCTTAAGGCGTTGCAGCCCCTTGTCATCAGCAGTGGGGGTGATGTCCATGATGGGTTTGGCTCTCCAGTTTGGATGAGACTGTACCAATCGCCCTTAAGCAGGTAATGCACAGCCTGTTCGAAGGGGCGAGGAACGAGTGACGAGAGGCCGTGTCTGAATGTGGCGGGGTTTATGTGTAAACCCGTGCACTGCGCGCACATCGCCGTCACCAAGCCGTACTCGTCCCAGCGTCAACCAGGGGCGAGGCGGTGATAAACAACATTGTAAGAATACTAGCAGAGGCCCGTTGAATGTCTTCCTACGCACTGTTTAAACATGCGCACCTATTGTTTGTGTTGATCTCCCTGGGCGGCTTTTTGCTGCGCGGCCTGTTGCTGATGCTCGAATCCAGCCTGCTCTATCGCCGCTGGATGCGGGTCTGGCCCCATGTAGCCGATACCCTGCTACTGGTGTTTGGCCTGCTACTGGTATTCAACGGCCCCTGGTCCTTCGACCACTTCTGGCTACAGCTCAAGACAGGCCTGCTGGTGGTATATATCCTGCTTGGCTTCGTCGCCCTGGGGCGCGGACGCTTCGGCCGCGTGGCGCGGGTCAATGCCTGGTGGCTAGGAGTATTGCTCTTCGTCTACATCATGGCCCTGGCGCACTTCAAGCAACCGCTGCTGATGTTTGCTTAAGTTCAGTGACAAGCTAAAAGATACAAGCGGAAAGCAGGCCCCCCGCGCGCTCCCCAGGCGACCACCACCAACCTAGGGTGCGGTGAGCCCCGCGAACCGCACCGGCACCCTTGGCCCACATGTGTTCTGCCTGTGCTAAAATCAAATCGTACTCAATTTCACTGGCAGGGCGAGGGGCTGGTTATGCTTACAGCGGATGAGATTTATCAAGAACTTCGAGGGCTCCCGGAGCCCATTGCCAGAGAAGTGCTCGATTTTGCGAAGTACCTTAAGCAAAAAAACGAGCAAGAGAGCCTTCTACTTGCCCAGGAAGCCGGCATGAAAACACTTTGGGATAACGAGGAAGACAATGTCTGGGATGATGTACCAACCAGGTGATGTGCTTCTTATTCCCTTTCCCTTTAGCGATCGCCAGACCAGTAAAAAGCGTCCCATACTGCTGCTGACTTCGCCGGATGAGATGGGTGACTTGATCTGTTTGCCCATTACCTCATCACCTCACCACACGGATGGTTTTCGACTCCTGGCCTCACACTTCTGTGAGGGGAAGCTGCCAAAAGAAAGCTGGATCCGCACTGCCAAGGTATACACACTCAACCAGTCACTGCTACTGGGGCGTTTCGGTGCGTTGCGTAGTGACGTATTCCGGCAAGTACATCACGTGCTTTGTAGGCAACTTGCATGTGGCACCGTCACAGGTTGAGGCAGCGGCAAGCTAAAAGATACAAGCGAAAGCAGGCCCCCCGCGCGCGCCCCAGGCGACCACCACCAACCTAGGGTGCGGTGAGCCCCGCGAACCGCACCGGAACGAACCCAAGCAAATCGCACCGGAACTTTGTATCAGCTTTGAGAACCAATGCCCACACCGATCCAGAACCGCACCCGCCAGACACGGAACGAAACCGAAATGATATCGAACCAAGAAAACTGTCATGTCAAGACCTGACCCCACTGAGAAAAGTCGTTGGCAAAAGATCCGGCGGCGTGGCCCGCGCCTGTTGATGGAGCTGGCGCTGGTGGTGGTGGCGATCCTCGTGCTGGAGGCCTTTCTCACCCGCGACGCTGCCCGTGGAACGGCCCCGCCGTTGGAGGCCCATACCATCACCGGCGAGGCCTTTTCCTTGGCCGACTGGCAAGGGCAGGCGGGGGTGGTGCACTTCTGGGCCACCTGGTGCGGGATCTGCGATCTGGAGCAGGGGATGATCGACCGCCTCGCCGAGGGCTATCCGGTGATCACCGTGGCGATGCAGTCCGGCTCCGCCGCCGAGGTGGCCAGCTACCTCAGCGAGCAAGGGGTGGACTACCCAGTGATCAACGATCCCGACGGTGCCCTTGCCGCCGCCTACGGGGTACGTGCCGTCCCCGCCAGCTTCGTGCTCAACCCCAAAGGCGAGGTGCGCTTTGTCACCCGAGGCTACACCAGCGGCTTGGGTCTACGTGCCCGGCTCTGGCTGGCGAGGGTGTTTTAGGGAGTAGGGGCTGAGCGAGCCTGTAAATAAATCTGTGTAACTGCCCACGCCAATACAGGTGACCGTCCACGCGGTCACCGCCTTGCCCCCTTCCCCTTGCTCCATTCTCCTTGCCTTTCTAAAGCATCTTCTTCGGCATCTATGCTAAGTCATTGAATTAATTTGGTGTTGTTTTTTTGCAACAGGCATTCTTTTTGTTGTTTTTTTGCAGAAAAGTGCTTGCATTGCCCCAGCCGAAGGGCTAGAGTTGTCATCGGTTCCGGGGGTAACCCCACCAGAGCCACAATTAATTGTGTGTTTTGTTCCCAGGCCTACGGGCTTGATTTCTGTAACCACT
>SLDE01000021.1 GCA_007125455.1 Ectothiorhodospiraceae bacterium | reverse complement strand
GGCATGGGCATGGGCATGCCCGGATTACCCAGCGAGGTAACCTGCAGGTTGGGTTCCTTCTTCAGGCACTGCAGGCCGTAGAAGGTCCAGAAGATTTGTACCTCATAACCCAGCGCGGCAGCAGTGGAGGCCAGAATGAAGGGCGGATAGGCCCAGTCCAGCGTGCCCTTGGTGGCGATGATTGCCATTTTCTTTTGATCTGACATTGGGATATCCCTCACGTGGTGATCTGTGCTTACTTTACTATTCGAAATAACACCGCTGGCTGTATCTGCGGACAGTCCTGCATGGCGGATTTTCGATACAAAAAGGCCGGAGGAAGCACGTGTGTGACTTCACTTCCGGCCCTTGGGTGACGCTCTGATCAGGCCTTCTTGATCAGGAAGACGAACTTGCCGCCCTCTTCGCCAGATTCCATCAGCTCGTTACCGGTCTGCTTGGCAAAGGCTTCAAAGTCCTTCACTGAGCCCGGATCGGTGGCGATGATACGCAGCACCTGACCGGCTTCCAGGCTACCGAGGGCCTTCTTGGCGCGCAGGATGGGCAGTGGGCAGTTCAGGCCGGATGCGTCGAGTTCTTGATCATGTGCCATTGTCTATCTCTCCTAATGGATTTTTGATGAAAAAACCCGGCCCCGTTCAAGCGGGACCAGAGTGGTGTAAAATCAGAATTCAAGTGCGTACTTATATGCCAAGCGCAGGTCGAAAGCAAGCCTTGACAGCGCAATCCGATGGCAGCACTAGTAAGTTGCGCATATAATTCAATAAGATAGAAAACCTGCATCGGTTGTCCATAATCATCGCCCGAGGCGATAAAACCTTTTCTGAGCTTGCCTGTCCTACTGACAGTCATCCTCAATGGAGCCTCTATGTCACACCACCGCCACGCTTTGCCTCTGCTGCTCTGGCTCACACTCAGCCTCGCGCCGCTGGCCGTGTTTGCCCAGGGCGGCTACGCCAATCTGCCAGAGATGGGGGATCGCGCCACCACCGTGCTGGATGCAGATACCGCCGATCAGATCGGCGAGATGATGATGAAGCGAATACAAGCGCAGGGGAAGCTCAGTGACGATCCGCTGGTGAATGACTACATCCAACGGTTGGGGCAAAACCTGGTGGCGGCAAGCGCCGCCTCGACGCAGCCCTTTCGTTTCTTTGTGATCAACGAGCGTTCCATCAATGCCTTTGCGATGCCCGGCGGCTATATCGGTATCCACAGCGGTCTGCTGCTGGCCAGCCATTCGGAGAACGAACTGGCCGCCGTGATGGCCCATGAGATCGCCCACGTCACCCAGCATCACATCGCCCGCAGTGTGGAGAAGGCGCAACAGATGAACCTGCCCCTCACGGCTGCGGTGATCGCGGCGATCCTGCTGGGCGCCTCCGATCCGGAGCTGGGCAATGCCGCCCTCGCCGCCTCCATGGGTGCCAGCACGCAGATGCAGATCGACTTTACCCGCGCCAACGAGAAAGAGGCCGATCGGGTGGGGATGCAACTGCTCGCCGCTGCGGGCTTCGATCCACGCGGCATGGCCGACTTTTTCCTGCGCCTGCAACAGGAGTCGCGCTTCGCCAGCGATGGGGTGCCAGAGTTTCTGCGCACCCACCCCATCAGCAGCGCCCGCATGGCCGAGGCCCAGGAGCGCGCCGAGCGCTATCCCAGCGTGGAACGGCAAGACAGTATCAATTACCAACTGACCAAGGCCCGCTTGATGCTCCAACACGGGCGCACCGCCGAGCTGATCACACAACTGGAACAGGAAGACCCGCGCCTGCGACTGGGGGACGAGGCAACTCGCTACCTGCGTGCCCTGCTGCATCAAAGACAGCGCAACTACAGCAAGGCACGGGGGATACTGCAGGCACTGCATCAGGAAGCCCCTCAACGCATTGCCTATATCGACGGACTGGGACGTCTGGAGGTGGCCGATGGCAAGTTCGAACAGGCCATCGCACATTATCAGACCGGGCTGGAATACTACCCTGCCAATGAACTATTAATCGTGGGCCTGGCCGAGAGTCTGATGGCGGCAGGGGAGCATCAACAAGCCCGTGAAATCCTGCAGCAACAACTAAAACGTCATCGTTCGGCGCAGGTACTGCGCCTACTCGCCATGGCCGAGGCGGCACTGGGCAATAAGGTCGCCTCCCATATTGCCCAGGCCGAGTACCACCTGCTGCTCAATGAGCCCCACAGCGCCCACGATCAACTCCAAACCGCACGTCGCCAGGGGCCGGTGGATGATTATCATGCCGCGCGTATCGACGCCCACCTGGAGGTGGTAGAGCGCCTGTTGGAGCGCCAAAATTAAGGGGCCAGGAAGCGGCAAGACTGCTTTATTAGAAAATCCCTAATATACTAATAATACACATTTTTTTCCCTAACCCCCTTGCGTTCATTCATGTATTCGGTATGCTTGTCCCTGTCCTGGGGTCAGGAACCGTATCATCCTCGGAGGGTACGGAAGTGAGATCGCGGTGCGGAGCACTTCGAGGACAGTAAGCAGCTAACACGGCAGTGGCGCATGTACTGAACCATCGCACAACAAGTTATAGTTGGAAAGAAGGCCTGCGGTATGCCGCACTCTACGAACCAACAAGCAAAGGGTTTGTGAATCCACTTTTGGAAAACAACCCACTCCCCCCACTAGCAAATGCAGTGGAGGTTAGTGTAGCTGGCTTAAAGCGTTAACTTTAATTCCAGCGTGATGGGGAACTGAAACACGGTGACCGTGTCTACTTAACCGTGAAGCCCATCGACACCACACAACCAACACACTCACAATACTGAGGAGTAACTAACGTGAATATGAAACGCCGAGTTTTCCTGAAGGGTACCCTTGCCAGTGGCGCCGTCGCCGTTGCCGTGGGTGCCGGTCTGCTGACCTCTGGCCAAGTTCTGGCCTCCTGGCCCGAGAGCGCCTTCGGTAACCGCCCCTTCAATGACGCCCTGAGCAACCTGCATGGCAGCGCTGATCTGAGCGACAGCGACGCCATCGAAATCGAAGCCCCGGACATTGCGGAAAACGGCATGGTAGTGCCGATCACCATCCGCACCAGCCTGAGCAACGTTGAAAGCATCGATCTGCTGGTAGCCGAAGGCAACAGCCCGCTGACCTCCTCCTACCAGATGACCCCTGCCGTGGCCGGTTTCATCTCTACCCGTATCAAGATGGGCCAGAGCTCTGACGTGGTAGCCGTAGTGAAGTCTGGTGGCAAGCTGCACAGCGCTCGCCGTGAAGTCAAGGTAACCGTTGGTGGTTGCGGCGGTTAATCCCCCGACCCCATCTGAACCTGACAAGATTCGATTTCAGCAAGTTTTGGAGATAATGTAATGTCTACTATCAGAATTCGTGCACGTGTACAGGGTGATGTCGCTGAAGTACGCTCCCTGATCCGCCACCCGATGGAAACTGGTCTGCGCAAGAACAAGAAGACCGGCAACGCCATCCCGGCCCATTTCATCAAGCAGGTCAACTGTGAGCACAACGGCAACAAGGTAATGACTGCCAACTGGAGTGCCGCGATCTCCACCAACCCCTACCTGGCCTTCGATATCAAGGGTGCCAAGTCCGGGGATACCGTGAAGATCAGCTGGACCGACAACGAAGGCAAGTCCGATAGCGCCGAGGTTAATGTCGGCTAAGCTGTCTGCTTTCGAAGAAAACCGGCTCTGATGAGCCGGTTTTTTTTTGCCCCAGGACGGACTTTGTTATATACCTTGAGGTAACGCCGAAACCCAAGCGAGCAATAGCATGGCAGAAAACCAACCCCACCCCATCCCCGCCGAACAGGCCAAGACCCTGGACGGACTGTTTCGTCTGCGCTGTGAGCAAAGCCCACTGGCCGTCGCCTATCGTCAGTACGATAACGATACCGGGCAATGGCAAAGCTACAACTGGCAACGCTGTCGCGAGGATGTCGCTCGCTGGCAGGCCGCGCTGCAGGGTATGGGTCTGCAAGCTGGTGATCGGGTGGCACTGCAAGTGCGCAACTGCCGCGAGTGGGTACTGTTCGAGCAGGCCGCGTTGGGCTTGGGCCTAATCGTCATCCCGCTGTATACCGACGACCGCCCCGATAACGTCGCCTACATCATCGGTGATGCCGGGGTAAAGCTGCTGCTGTGCCAGGATCACAATCGCTGGCGGCATATCGCTTCAGCACTCCCCAACGACTCCCCGCTGCGCTCGGCGGTGATCCTGCATGGCGAACGCGCCGCCATCGCGGACGAAGACGAGCGCCTGATCTGCGCCGAAGATTTCCTGCCCAGCGGGGATCATGCGCTGCAAGGGCTGCCCGACGATCCGCAGGCGCTGGCAACCATCGTCTACACCTCTGGCACCACCGGACGACCCAAGGGGGTGATGCTCAGCCACCACAATATCCTTAGCATCGCCTGGAGCGGGCTGCAACTGGTCGACCTGGGGGAGGAGAGCGAATTCCTCTCCTTCCTGCCCCTCTCCCACACCCTGGAACGTAATGCCGGCTACTATCTGCCGATGATGGCTGGGGCCAGTGTCGCCTTCGCCCGTTCGATCAACCAGCTGGCCGATGACCTACAGACCATCCGCCCCTCGGCACTGATCTCGGTGCCACGGGTCTATGAGCGGGTCTATGGCCGCATCCAGGGGCAGCTCAAGCAGGGCTCGGCCCTCAAGCGCTGGTTGTTTGACTGTGCGGTGAATGTCGGCTGGCACCACTTCGAACGCCAGCAGGGGCGGGCCGCCTGGCACCCCAAGCTGCTCTTTCAGCCCTTGCTGGAGCGCCTGGTCAGCCGCAAGATCCAGGCCCGGCTGGGCGGAAGGCTGCGCTTTGCGGTCAGTGGCGGCGCACCGCTGCCCAACGAGATCGCGCGGGTCTTTCTCGGCCTGGGGGTCCCCCTGCTACAAGGCTACGGGCTGACCGAGACCAGCCCGGTGATCAGTGTGAATCCACCCTGGGATAATATCCCCAACAGTGTCGGGATCGCCCTGCCAGGGGTGGAGGTGCGCATCGGTGCCGACAGTGAATTACAGGTAAAGAGCCCCGGCATCATGCTCGGTTACTGGAACAACCACCAGGCCACCGCTGAGATGATCGACGGCGAAGGCTGGCTACATACCGGTGACCAGGCTCGCATCGATGAAAAGGGGCACATCTACATCACCGGCAGGCTTAAGGACATCCTGGTACTGTCTAACGGTGAGAAGATCCCCCCCAGTGACATGGAACTGGCCGTCGCCCTCGACCCGCTATTTGAACAGGTGATGGTGATCGGTGAGGGGCGCGCCGCCCTTGGGGCAATCGCAGTGCTGGAGCCGGAGGCCTGGCAAGGCCTCGCCAACGAGTTGGGGCTAAACCCGGGTGATCCTGCCGCGCTACGGAGCAAGCAGGCCCAGCAAGCGGTGCATAAGCGCATTCGCGAACAGCTCAAGCATTTCCCTGGCTACGCCAAGATCCGCAAGGTAATCCTCACCCTGGAGCCCTGGACCATTGATAACGGCATGCTGACCCCCACCATGAAGATCAAGCGCAAGCAGGTGCTGGAGCACTACCAGCAGGCGATCGAGGAGATGTACCGCCCTTGAGCTATCTGCCCCGAGTCTTGCTCGCCCAGTTACTGGCCTTTGCCATCCTGTGGTGGCTAGTCGTCCCCCAGTTCGCCATCGCCGCACTCCCTGCCTTGCTGTTACAGGGGGGCGTGGCGGCGCTGCTTGGGCTAGTGCTGCGCCTGCCCCGATGGTGGCTGTCGATCAACCTGCTGCTGCCGCTGACCCTGATCTCACTACTGGCCCTGGAGTTGCCCCCCTGGCTCTATCTGCTGGGCTTTGCACTGTTGCTGCTGGTGCAGTGGAATAGCGCAGGCGAGCGGGTGCCGCTTTATTTGAGCAACCGCCACACCTGGCAGGCCCTGGCAGAGCAACTACCCGCAGGGCGCCCCTTTCACTTCGTTGATCTGGGCAGCGGACTGGGAGGAACCCTGTGTTACCTGGCGGGGAAATATCCCCAGGGACAGTTCAACGGCATCGAATCGGCCCCCCTGCCCTATGCCCTGGCCTGGTTGCGCTGCAAGCTGGCGCGCCGGAAGAACATCCGCTTGCATTACGGCAGCATCTGGGATGCACGTCTGAAGGATTACGATCTGATCTACGCCTTCCTCTCCCCCGCCCCGATGGCCCGACTGGAGCAAAAGTGGCAATCGGAACAGCGGGCCGGGGCCACCTTGATCAGTAACAGCTTTGCTATGCCCTCAGCCTCGCCCAAAGAGATCCTGGAATTGAATGACCGCCGCCATACCCGACTCTACCTGTACACTAGCCAAGGCAGTACGTCTCCCCGCTCCAAGGTATAATTGCCATGTAGCGGCTGCATACGTCCCAGCCGTCGCCACTCGCTATGGGAGAGCAGCAGTTCGGTGCCCGAGCGGATGTTCAGTGGCTGCCATGCTTCTTCAAACACCACCCCGGCCAAGTCGATCCGACTACCGGCGCTGTCGATCCCCGTCTGACCCTGCAGATAGCTGTTGGTCAGCTTGACATCCGAGCCATGCAAACGCAGGGCAACCTCGCTTTCCTCACGACCTATCCGGCTGTGGCGGATCTCCACCCGCCCGCCGTGGATCGTGATGCTTTCGGCGCGTACCTGCTCGATCACCACCCGCTCGCAGCTATGGATTTGGATCTGGCTGTAGTAGCCACGAAACACCTTGCCGGACTCACGAAAGCAATGACCATGGCGTGGCTGCTCCACGGGCCCGCTGGGGATGTTCGGTGAGGCCTCGGCCGCCAGCGGCCACAGCCCCGCGCTGACAAATACCGTAAGCGCCCGGTTAAAACGCTGGCTGTCCTCGACCATCGGCACATGCCCCTGGCCTGAGAACACCAGCAAACGGGCATTGGGCAAGCTCGCGTTCAGCAAGGTAGCGATGCGCAGGGGGGCGCTCTCATCGTCTTCCCCCCAAAGCAGCAGCACCGGTAACGCCAAACCACCCAACTGCCCCTGAAATTCTTCCGTGACCATCTGCATCGCTGCCATCGCCACCGGATTGTCGGCCATACGACGCAGCAATCGGTCGCTGGGCTGGACACGTCCCGAGAGGGCCTCAAGGGCCGAGAGTAGCTTGATGGTGAATTTTTCGAGCAAAGCAGGCCGTCCACCGTGACTGCCCCCCTGCCCTCTGACCCGAGTACCGACCACCTCCCGGCTGTAGGCGAGACGATCCAGGATCCCTGGCACACCGATCAGCACCATCCGTTCGAGCCGCGCCTGTTCGGCCTGACTCCGAGCCACTCGCAAGGCGACCAAACCACCCAGGGAATGCCCGATCAGGGTGTAGGGCTGGGGCATGTAGTGGTCGGTAAACAGGCCGACCGCTTGGGCAAAGTGGGCCACGGTGTAGTGTTCGGGAAGACGGCTGGGGTGGGTGAAGCCTGGCAGCTCAATGGCGAGTACGTGGAAGTCCTGCGCCAACAGGACGATCTGACTGCGCCAGTCTTCCCTGGCACTCCCCCCCAGACCATGCAGCAGCACCACACCCCGTTCGGCCTGCGAATTATAGGACCAGCCACAGATCGGCGAGGGAAAGCCCTCTGCCTCCAGACAGAGCCGCTCACCCCGTTGCTGGCCGCCAATCACAGCGGTAGAAGTAAGCAGCAGTATCAACAGCAGCATGTGCATCCAGGCTCTTCCGCTGCCCAAGGCCATTAGCGGCAGGCCAGGTCTATCCCTTCGCTCATCACCTCGGCAAGCAAGTGGATCTGTTCGGGGGTGATAACGTAGGGCGGCATCATGTAGCAGACGTTGCCCAGCGGGCGCAGCAGCGCCCCACGTGATAGGGCATGTTGATAGACCTTGAGTCCACGTCGCTCCTGCCAGGGGTAGGGCTCACCGCTGGCCTTGTCTTTGACCATCTCCACCGCCAGGGTCATGCCGTGCTGGCGCACATCGGCCACATGGGGGTGATCCTTCAGGTGGGCGACAGAGTCCCCCATGACCTGCGCCAGGGCACGGTTGGCGTTGATCACATCGTCCTGCTCAAAGATATCCAGGGTAGCCAACGCGGCGCGGCAGGCCAGCGGGTTGCCGGTATAGGAGTGGGAATGGAGAAAGGCGGTGAGGTTTTGGTAGTCGTCGTAAAAGGCCTGATAGATCTGTTCGTGGGTGAGCACCACCGAGAGGGGCAGGTAGCCGGCGGTGATCCCCTTGGACAGACACATAAAGTCCGGGCGGATCCCGGCCTGCTCGCAGGCAAACAGGGTGCCGGTGCGCCCGAAACCCACTGCGATCTCATCGGCGATCAGATGCACCCCGTGGCGGTCGCAGGCCTCGCGCAGCAGGGTAAGATAGTAGGGGTCGTACATGCGCATACTGCCCGCGCACTGGATCAGGGGCTCAACGATCACCGCACAGACCTCATCGGCATGGCGTGCCAGTGCCTGCTCCATGTGCACAAACATCCGCTCGGCCACCTCGCGACAGCTCTCCCCCGCCTCGCGCTGATAGCAATCCGGGGACGGGACGGTGATCGCCTCCATCAGCAGCGGCTCATAGGTGGACTTGTAAAGCGCCACGTCCCCCACGGCCAGGGTGCCCAGGGTCTCGCCGTGGTAGCTGTTGGAGAGGGTGATAAAGCGGGTCTTGTCCCGCTTGCCGAGGTTGCGCCAGTAATGGAAGCTCATCTTGAGCGCCACCTCTACCGCTGAGGAGCCGTTATCGGCGTAGAAGCAATGGTTGAGCCCCTCGGGAGTCAAGGCCACCAGGCGTTCAGAAAGCTCTATCACCGGTTGGTGGGAAAAACCGGCCAGGATCACGTGTTCCAGCTCATCCAGTTGGGCCTTGAGTGCATCGTTGATTCGCGGGTTGGCATGGCCAAAGATATTCACCCACCAGGAGCTGATGGCGTCGATGTAGCGGTTGCCATCGAAGTCCTCCAGCCAGACCCCCTCGCCACGGCGAATGGGGATCAACGGCAGGGTTTCGTGATCCTTCATCTGGGTACAGGGGTGCCATAACACCGACAGGTCCCGTTGCATCCAGTGTTGATTACTCATTGACTCACCATAAAGCTGATTACAATACCGAAGAATACCGCCATCCCGAAGTAGTGGTTGTTCAGAAAGGCGGCCAGTGCCAGCTGACGATCCCGATCACGGATCATCCCCTGCTGGTAGAGGGCAAAGCCGGCCGCCACCGCCAGCCCCACGTAATAGGGCCAGGCCAGCTCCAGCAACAGCCCACCCAGCCACAGCAGCCCCAGGGTGGCGGCGTGCATCAAGGCAATGCCGATGCGGTCAAAGCGCCCCAGTAGCACCGCGGCGGACTTGACCCCGATCTTCAGATCGTCCTCCCGATCACACAGGGCGTAAATGGTGTCGTAGGCCAGCGCCCAAAAGACATTGGCAAAAAAGAATACCCATGCCACCAGCGGCACCTGCCCGGTCTGGGCAGCGAAGGCCATCGGGATCGCCCAGCCGAAGGCCACCCCCAGGTAGGCCTGGGGCAAGTGGGTATAGCGTTTCATAAAGGGGTAGCTACCGGCCAGGAAGACCGCCACGAAGGAGAGCAGGATGGTCAGAGTGTTCATCAGCAACACCAGCCCAAAGGCGATCAGGCTCAGAACCACAAATACCCATACCGCCTCGATGGGGCGGATCGCCCCGCGCGCCAGCGGACGCTCGCGGGTTCGCTCCACATGGCCGTCGATCTTGCGATCGGCAAAATCGTTGATCGCGCATCCTGCCGAGCGCATCAACACCGTACCGACGATGAAGACCACCAGCACCAGCCAGTCGGGCAACCCCTCCGCCGCCAGCCACAGTGCCCAGAGGGTGGGCCAAAGCACCAGGTAGATCCCGATGGGGCGATTGAGGCGGGTCAGCAGGATGTATTCGCGCAGTCGCGACTTGATAAGTTCAGCGTACATCGGCCTAGCCTACTTCTGCCGCGGCGGGCGGATCAACCATACCACCAGCGCCACCACGGCGATTAAGATAAAGAGTTCAATAAACATCGCTACTTGCCCTTGAGGTATTTGTTGTCGTCGAAGGAGCCGATCCACTCGGGGCGAAACAGCACCAGGGCGGTGGCCAGCATACCGTTGAAAAAGCCCTCGGCAAAGATCATCAGCGGCACAAAGGGCAAAAAGCGCCGGGATAGTTCATCCAGGGTGTAATCGCTAGCAAACAGCAACAGCGCGCTGCCTGCCAATGCCGTGATCGCCATGCTCAGCGCGCCGCAAAAATAGGCGTTAAACAGCGTATAGATAAAGAAATTCTTGGGCAAAAACCGCTGCGACAGGCGAAACACCCCAAAGCTGAACAGCACCGGCAGTGCCACCATCAACAGGGCATTGAGGCTATAGGCCATGGGATCGATATTGCCGTAGAGGGTCTGTCCCAGCAGCACCAGGCTGAGTGAAAACAACGCAAACTGCCAGCCGAACATCAGCATCAGCAAGGTGGCAGCGAGTACATGAAAGATCATCCCAGGGCTGATCCCGGCCTTCATGGTCCACAGAAACATCACCCCCACCGTGGTGGCGAGGAAGATATTGAGGTTTTCGCTGCTGCGGATCATGTGCCAGGGAGCACTCCACAACGCCCAGCCCATCAGTAGTACATAGCCCAGGTGGGCCAGCCAGTAGAGCGGCCCGTAGAGCAGCTCGGCCGGGATGTTCACCGGCAGTCCTGCGCCGTCAGACTGGCAAAGTCATTGCGCTGGCAGTAGCGCAGCAACTCATGCAGCAGTAGGTTCACCTGGCGCTTTTCATCCACTTGCCAGCGCCCATGCCCGGCCACCTGGTAGGGGGCGGGAATGTGACGACAGCCCTGATAGGTGGTCACCTCCGCCACTCGGGCATCGTGGTAGAGGCGCAGTTCCATGCGCAGCTCCGGCAGGGCAACACCGGCAGAGGAAAACGGCATCTTCAGCGCCAACATGGTGGTATAGGGCCCACGGTCACGCAGTTCCACCTCCAGTACCCGTTCATTATCGACACTACCCAGGCGCTGCAAGGTCTCCCCCTCCTCCCAGGCGGGCAACAGGGCCTGGAGCAGGCGGTAATTCTCTTCAAACAGGCCGATGGGGTTGCGGCGCTG
>SLDE01000109.1 GCA_007125455.1 Ectothiorhodospiraceae bacterium | reverse complement strand
GTATCTTTGAGCTTGTATCTGTTTTATTGCGAGGTGTACCATCAAACCGCTGTTTGCCCAAGGCCCTTCGACCGCTGTACGCCTCGGCCTACTGGTACTCGCCTCGCTGGCACTGATGACCCTCGATCACCGCGAAGGGACGATGCAGGGGATCCGCTCCACCCTTTCGCTGGTGGTCTACCCCTTACAGTACACCGTCAACCTCCCCTTTCGTCTGGGCGAGTGGGCCGACACCAACCTGCGCAGCCACCAGTCCCTGTTAGAGCAGAATGCCCAGTTGCGTGAGCGCCAGCTTGAGCTGGAGTTTCGCCAGCTGCGTCTGGAGGCACTGGAAACCGAAAACCAGCGTCTGCGCGCCCTGTTGCAGTCCTCCAGCCGCCAGTGGGAGCAAGTGCTGATCGCCGAGTTGATGGCGGTCAGCTACGAGCCGCTGCGCCGCCAGCTCCTACTCAACAAGGGCAGCCACCACGGCGTCTTTGAAGGCCATCCGGTGGTCGATGCCCAGGGGATCATGGGACAGGTGATCGAAACCTCACGCTATACCAGCAGCGTATTGCTGCTCACCGACCCGCGCCATGCCATCCCGGTACAGGTCAACCGCAACGGCCTGCGCACCCTGGCAACGGGTAATGGCAGCCCCGACAGCCTGGATATCCGCCACATGCCCAATAATGCCGATATTGTCGAGGGCGACCTGCTGATCAGCTCGGGATTGGACCAGCGTTTTCCCGCCGGTTACCCGGTGGCCCGGGTCAGCCAAGTGATCCGTAACCCCAGCGAGCCCTTCGCCACCATCCAGGCCAGTCCGCTGGCCCACCTGGAACAGGCACGCGAGGTGCTGTTGGTATGGCCCGCCAGCGCGTTCGAAGAAGCACTTGCAGAGGAGGAGGAAGACGCATGAACCCTCCCCGCCACGGCAAGTTTGTGATCCCACTGAGTTTCATCGCCGCACTGATGCTGACCATGGTGCCGCTGCCCGAGTGGGCGGCCCATTTTCGTCCCGCCTGGGTGACGATGGTGCTGATCTACTGGTGTATGGCGCTGCCTCACCGTGTCGGCGTTGGGGTTGGCTGGCTTGCCGGGCTGTTTGTGGATGTGATCTACGGTGCCCTGTTGGGCCAGTACGCCCTGGCACTGGCGGTGATCGCCTGGATCACCCTCACCCTGCATCAACGCCTGCGCCTCTATCCGGTCTGGCAACAGGCGCTGGTGGTGATGCTGCTGTTGCTGTGGCAGCAACTGCTGGTGATCTGGGTGCGGGGCTTTATCGGTCAATCCCCCGACACACTGCTGCACTGGCTACCGGCCTTTTCCAGCATGCTGCTGTGGCCGTGGCTCTATTTTCTGCTGCGTGATCTACGCCAGCGCTTCAGGGTCAATTAATGGCCAGACGTCGATACATGCTCAAGGATCCGATCCGCGAGCGCCACCTGTTCCAACGCCGCGCCATACTGGTCGCTGTATTATGCACCCTGGCACTGGCGATCCTGGCGCTGCGCATGGGCTACCTGCAACTGGTCTACCACCAGCACTACACCACCCTATCGACCCAAAACCGCGTCAGCCTGCAACCGGTGCCCCCCACCCGAGGCCTGATCTACGACCGTAACGGGGTGGTGCTAGCGCAGAACATCTCCACCTTCAGTCTGGAGCTGACCCTGGAGCGTATCCCGGATCTGGAGGCCACCCTGGCAGACCTGGGGGCGTTGATCACCATCACTGAAGACGACCTGGAACGCTTTGAACACGAACGGCGACGCACCCGCCGCTTCAACCCGGTGCCACTGCGCTTTCGCCTTAGTGAAGAAGAGGTCGCGTTGGTCGCGGTCAACCAGCACCGTCTGCCGGGGGTGGAGATCGCCTCCACCCTGACCCGGCACTACCCGATGGGCGAACTGACCGCCCATACCGTCGGTTACGTCGGACGGATCAGTGAACATGATCTGCGATCGATCGACACCAGCAACTACGCTGCCACCCGCCACATCGGCAAGACCGGGGTGGAACGCAGCCACGAGGCCCTGTTGCATGGCCGGGTTGGTCGTGAAGAGGTGGAGACCAATGCCCGTGGGCGGGTACTTCGCGTCCTTAGCCGCAACGATCCCGAACCGGGTCAGGATCTGCACCTAAACATCGATGTGGCACTACAGCAGGTGGCCCATGACGCCCTCGACGGTCGCCGTGGTGCGCTGGTGGCGATCGAACCGCAAAGCGGCGAGGTACTGGCGCTGGTCAGCACCCCCAGTTACAACCCCAACCTTTTCGTTAACGGCATCCCCTTAACCACCTTCCGAGAATTGAGCGATTCGTACGATCAGCCCTTGTTCAACCGCGCCCTGCGCGGTCAATACCCCCCTGGCTCCACCACCAAGCCGATGCTTGGCCTGGGCGGACTGGAGATGAACGAGATCACCTCCATGGACTCGGTGGTCTGTCGCGGCTGGTACAGCCTGCCCAACGACGACCACCGCTACCGCGACTGGCGTCGCGAGGGCCACGGCACCATCGGGGTGAGCCGCGCCATCGTCGAATCCTGCGATGTATTCTTCTACGATCTGGCCTACAAGCTGGGGATCGACAAAATCCATGAATACATGCAGCAGTTTGGCTTTGGCCAGCGCACCGGGCTGGATATCGGTGGTGAGGCGGCAGGTCTGCTGCCCAGCCGCGAGTGGAAGCGCCGGGTCAAGCGTGAACCCTGGTATCCCGGCGAAACCCTGATCACCGGGATCGGCCAGGGCTTCAACCTAGCCACCCCGCTGCAACTGGCCAATGCCACCGCCACCCTTGCCAACCGCGGTGCCCACATGCGCCCCCAAGTGGTACAACGCAGCATCAACCCGGCCAATGGGGAAGAACAGCTGAGCAGTCCGCAACTCAAACACCAGATCCCGATCCACGAACCACTCAACTGGTGGCGTATCGACCGGGCAATGGTAACCTCGGTACACGAGCCCAACGGTACGGCCTACGGCATCAGCCGCGGGCTGCAGTATAAGATGGCGGGCAAGACCGGCACATCCCAGGTATTTGGTCTCGCCCAGGATGAGGAGTATGTGGAGGAAGAAGTTGCCAAGCGTCTGCGTGACCACGCCCTGTTTGTTGCCTACGCCCCCTCGGATGATCCACAGATCGCCGTGGCGCTGATCGTGGAAAACGGCGGCGGCGGTGGGCGCACCGCCGCCCCAGTAGCACGCAAGGTCATCGACTACCATCTACTGAAAGGCCAGGAGGGAAAAGATGCTGCTCAGTGATGCCTCGCAAAGCCACGGGCTGTTTCGTCGCCTGCACATCGACACGCCGTTGCTGCTGGGGCTGATGGTGCTGGCAGGCTTCGGTCTGGTGGTGCTCTACAGCGCCAGTGGGCAGGATATGGGGCAGATTTGGCGTCAGGTGATCCGCCTGGGGATCGCCTTCACCGCCATGCTGGTGCTGGCCCAGCTCCACCCGGACACCCTGCAACGTTGGGCCCACTGGATCTTCGGCATCGGCCTGGCCATGCTGGTGGCGGTGCTGGTACTGGGGGTGGTGGGCAAGGGCGCACAACGCTGGCTGGATCTGGGGATCATTCGCTTTCAACCTTCGGAGCTGATGAAGATCGCGGTGCCGATGATGGTGGCCTGGTATCTGGCTGACAAAACCCTCCCTCCTCGACTGCGCGATCTGGCTGTGGCACTGCTGGTGATCCTGGTGCCGGCACTGATGATCGCCAAGCAGCCCGACCTGGGCACCGCGGTACTGATCGTCGGCACCGGCTTTTTCGTACTGCTGTTTGCCGGCCTGCGCTGGCGCTGGCTGGTCTCTGCCGGGGTGCTTGCGATTCCTGTCGGCTGGGCGCTGTGGACCTTTGCCATGCACGACTACCAACGCCGCCGCGTGCTGACCTTTCTCAACCCGGAAAGCGACCCGCTGGGGGCCGGTTACCACATCATCCAGTCAAAGATCGCCATCGGCTCTGGTGGCCTGTATGGCAAGGGCTGGCTTAATGGCACCCAGTCCCACCTGGAGTTCCTGCCAGAACGGCATACCGATTTCATCTTCTCGGTCTTTAGCGAGGAGTTCGGCTTCATGGGGTTGCTCTTCCTGCTGGCAGCCTACCTGTTTGTGCTGCTGCGTGGGCTATATATCGCCAGCCAGGCCCAGGACAGCTTCACCCGCCTGCTCGCCGGTGGACTCACCATGAGCTTTTTTATCTATCTTGTTGTCAATATAGGTATGGTCAGTGGTTTGCTGCCGGTGGTTGGGGTGCCCCTGCCACTGCTGAGCTATGGCGGCAGCTCCATGGTGACCATGCTAGCCGGATTCGGTATCCTGATGTCGATCCACACCCATCGCAAACTGTTAAAGAGCTAACCATGACGCATCGCCTGACCCTGCCTATCCTCTCTGCCCTGCTCGGCTTGCTGATGCTCGCCCCGCTGCACGCCCAGCCCTTTGAGGGTCTGGATGCCTTTATCGACAAGATGGTGAGCGAACATCAGTTCGAGCGCCCAGCGCTGGAACAACTGTTTGACGAGGCCGAGCACAAGCAGGAGATCATCGATCTGATGACCCGGCCGGCCGAACGCCGCCCCTGGCACGACTATCGCCCGATCTTCCTCACCGAACAACGCATCCGAGGCGGGGTAGCGTTCTGGCAGGAGCACGCGCAACTGCTGGAGCGTGCCAAACAGGAATACGGCGTGCCTCCCCATGTGATCACCGCCATCATCGGCGTAGAGACCTTCTACGGTCGCCACAAAGGGCGTCACCGGGTGGTGGACGCGCTGTCGACCCTGGGCTTTAACTATCCGCCACGGGCCGATTTCTTCCGGGGGCAGCTGGAGCACTTCTTGCTGATGGCCCGCGAAGAGCAACGTGATCCACTGGAGTTCTTCGGCTCCTATGCCGGGGCGATGGGGATGCCGCAATTCATCCCCGGCAGCTTCCGTGCCTACGCCGTCGACTTCGACGGCGATGGCCGACGCGACCTGTGGGACAACCACGCCGACATCATCGGCAGCGTGGCCAACTACTTCGCCGAACACCGCTGGCAGCCCGGCCAGCCGGTGGTAGCGCGCGCTACCATCGGCGATACGGTGCCCCAGGCCCTGCTGGACAAAGGCATTCGCCCGACGATCGAGCAGCAAGAGCTGGCCCGGCACGGCGTGCGTGTGTCGGGGGACTTGCCTGCGGACGCCAAGGTGGCCCTGATCGCACTGGATCGCAGCCCAGAAGAGAAAGAGTACTGGGTGGCAATGCAGAACTTCTACGTGATCACCCGCTACAACCGCAGCCAGCTCTACGCCATGGCGGTGCATCAGCTCAGTGAGGCGATCCGCACCGGCCACGCCACCGCGCAGCGCCGCGCCACCAGCGGGGACTGAGCATGGGGCTGCTGCGCGCAACGGCCATCCTGCTAAGCCTGGGCACCCTACTGGTGCTTCAGGGCTGTGGCTCGCTGCCAACCAGCCCTGCAGGCAGTAGCGGCGGCGCCACCCCCAGTCCGGGGCGTGATCACGGCCCGCGCCAGGCCAAGGACTTCTCCCACCTGCCCGACGCGGTGCCCCGCCATGAGGAGCAAACCCGCGCCGGCAACCCACCCACCTACGTGGTCATGGGTCAACGCTATAGCCTACTGGATAACAACAGTGGCTATGTGGAGCGCGGCTACGCCTCCTGGTATGGCAAGAAGTTTCACGGGCGCACCACCTCCAACGGCGAGATCTACGATATGTACGCGATGACCGCCGCCCATAAAACGCTGCGCATCCCCGCCTATGTCCAGGTGACCAACCTGCGCAATGGTCGCCAGGTGGTGGTACGGGTCAATGATCGTGGCCCCTTCCACGACAACCGCATCATCGACCTCTCCTATGCGGCCGCCAGCCGTCTGGGCTTTGTCGATGATGGCATCGCCAAGGTCGAGGTGCGGATCATCGAGGCCGCAGACCCCCTGCCACAGACACAGGTGGCACAGCTCTCGCCCCCGGCCCCTGACAGTGGCGGAACCGACACCCCCCTTTCGACGCCAGCACAGGCAAGCCCCCCGCCGGTGCCCAGCGGCCCGGCACTCTATCTGCAGATGGGCTCCTTCATCAGCCAACAGAATGCCGAGAGGCTGCGCGCCAGGCTAACGATGAATAATATCGATCGGGTACAGGTCCAGCAGTACGCCATTGATCGGCAACAGGTCTTTCGGGTACGTGTCGGACCGCTGCGCTCCAGCGAGGAGGCCGACCGGGTGGCCTTGGAGATCAACCGCCTGGGTATTGGCGTCCCCTCCATTGTGCTGGACTAGCCACAACAGGACCACACCGCACACAAACGCGAACCCCGGCTACTTTTAATTGTCCTAAAACGCTAATATACCCACCTATCGCGTTCCACCAACACACGGATACCCTAGGCCATCATGAAACGGACAAGTTTTTTCATTCTGCCGGTACTGCTATGGTGCTATTCCAGCCTACTGCTTGCCGCGCCATCCCTGATCCCCTCTCCCCCGACCCTGGCGGCCAGCGGCTACATCCTGGTTGATCACGACAGTGGTCAGGTAATCGCCGAATCCAACGCTGATGACCGCCTGGAACCGGCCAGCCTGACCAAGCTGATGACCGCCTACAGCGTGTTTACCGAATTGCGCGCCGGGCATATCAGTCTGGAGGATCAGGTGCGGGTCAGCGAGAAGGCCTGGCGCATGATCGGCTCGCGCATGTTCATCGAGGCGGGAGCACGGGTCAGCGTCAAGGAACTGCTCAAGGGCATGATCATCGCCTCCGGCAACGATGCCAGTGTGGCACTGGCCGAGCACGTTGCGGGCGGCGAAGATGCCTTCGTGATGCTGATGAACGCCCACGCCCAGCGGCTGGGAATGCACGACACCCATTTTGCCAACAGCACTGGCCTGCCCGATCCTGAGCTATACACCACCCCGCGGGACATGGCCCTGCTGGCACGGGCGATGATCAACGAGTTTCCCGAGTACTACCGCTGGTATTCGGAGCGCAGCTACACCTATAACGAGATCCGCCAGTCCAATCGCAACCTGCTGCTGTTTCGCGATGACAGTGTTGATGGACTCAAGACCGGTCACACCAGAGCCGCAGGCTACTGCCTGGTGGCCTCTGCGCTGCGTAACGAGACACGCCTGATCTCGGTGATCATGGGCACCAATAGCGAGCGCGCCCGCGCCCAGGAGAGCGAGAAGCTACTCAACTACGGCTTCCGCTTCTTCGAGACCCACCGTCTCTACGGTGCTCTGGAACCCCTGTCAGAACTGCGGATCTGGAAGGGGGAAAGCGAGCAGGTCGCACTGGGGCTGGAAGAGGAACTTTATATCACGGTTCCCCGTGGCCAGTACGATGACCTGCAGGCTTCGATCCGGGTAGACAAGACCATCAGCGCGCCAGTGGCACAGTTCCAGATCATGGGCAATGTTGAGGTACGCCTGGGGGATAAGCTGCTTGCCGAGCGTCCGTTGATCGCACTGGAGGCGATTGAGAAGGGTGGCTTGTGGCAACAGTTGAAAGACCACATTATGCTGATGTTCCAATAGCGATGAGTAACACCATGACACAAGCCGAACAGGACAGCCTGCTGGAGTTCCCCTGCCAGTTCCCGATCAAGGCGATGGGGCGAGACGACGGTCAGTTCGCAGAGCTGGTGGTCACTATCGTGCGCAAACACGCCCCGGAGCTACAGGATGCGGCGATCAACACCCGCCCCAGCAAGGCGGGCAACTTTGTCTCGGTGACCGTCACCATAGAGGCAACCAGCCGCCAGCAGCTCGACAACATCTACCTGGAACTGACCGCCTGCGAACAGGTACTGATGGCGCTCTAAGACAGTGTCCGACCTGATCGTGCGCCAACTCGGGCTACAGCCCTATCAGCCCGTGTGGCAGGCAATGCAGCGCCATACCGCCGAGCGCAGCCCCTCCAGCACCGATGAGCTGTGGCTGGTGGAACACCCCCCGGTGTTCACTCAAGGGCTCAACGGCAAACCACAACATCTGCTCGACCCTGGCGCGATCCCGGTGATCCCGGTCGATCGCGGCGGGCAGATCACCTACCACGGCCCCGGTCAGCTCATCGCCTATCTGTTGCTGGACCTGCGCCGTCACGGCCTGGGGGTGCGCCAGCTGGTCACGCTGATGGAACAAGCGGTGATCGACCTGCTGGCTGCGCACGGTATCAACGCCCGTGCCCGCCAGGATGCCCCCGGTGTTTACGTTGACGGTGCCAAGATCGCCTCACTGGGCCTGCGCGTCCGCCGTGCCTGTAGCTACCACGGGCTGGCCCTGAATGTGGACATGGATCTGAGCCCCTTTGCGCGCATCAATCCCTGTGGCTATCAGGGCATGGCGGTCACCCAACTGCGCAATCTTGGCGTTGATGACAGCCTGGAACAGCTCGGCCAACGGCTTAGCCTACAGCTTGCCGAAGGCTTGGGCCTGACTTGCAACCCGAACGCTACGCCCCCAGAGTGGGTATAACCCGCCACCACCCGCGCCAGAGCGCAAGGCCATGAACGATAGCAGCGATCCACCCATTCTCACCCCCCACCCCGGCAAAGGGGCCAGCAAAGTGGCACGCATCCCGGTCAAGGTGGATAGCCAGACCCCCCGGCTGCGCAAACCCGCCTGGATCCGCGCCCGCTCGCCCAACCACCCGGAGGTGCAGCGGGTCAAGGCGATCCTGCGCGAGCAGGGGCTGCACAGCGTCTGTGAAGAGGCCGCCTGCCCCAATCTGGGCGAATGTTTCGCCCAGGGCACCGCCACCTTCATGATCATGGGTGGGATCTGCACCCGTCGCTGCCCCTTTTGCGACGTGGCCCATGGTCGCCCCGACCCCCTCGATCCTGCCGAGCCACAGCACTTGGCAGAGACTATCCAGGACTTGGGTCTGCGTTATGCCGTGATCACCTCAGTGGATCGCGACGACCTGCGCGATGGCGGTGCGGCACACTTCGCCGCCTGTATCGCCGCAGTGCGTCAGCAAAGCCCCGCCACCGGGATCGAGATCCTTACCCCTGACTTTCGAGGCCGCGAGGCACAGGCATTGGCGATCCTCACCCAGCAGCCCCCCGATGTGTTCAACCACAACCTCGAGACCGTACCACGCCTCTACCGCGCCGCCCGCCCCGGTGCCAGCTACCAGGGCTCGCTACAACTGTTGGCCGACTTCGCCGCGCACTGCCCCTCGGTGCCCACCAAGTCGGGGCTCATGCTGGGCCTGGGAGAGGAGGATGAAGAGGTCATCGCGGTAATGGAAGACCTGCGCGCCCACGGCTGTAGCCACCTGACCCTGGGCCAATACCTCGCCCCCTCCGGCCACCACCTGGCGGTGCGCCGCTATGTCACGCCGGAACAATTCGATAGCTTTGCGCAGATCGCGCGGGAGATGGGTTTTAGGCGTGTCGCCAGCGGACCGATGGTGCGATCGTCGTACCATGCGGAGAGGCAGTAGGGATTGGGACTACGGCTTTCCACTTGCCACGGCCTTATCGCGGCGCAGCCGCTCGTACCTCGTCCCTAAATCACTGCGCCCCTTCGTACACAATCCGCCACTGGCCGTCTTCCTCCACCAGATAGAGGCGCTTGCGCATGGAACTGCGGAAGTTGTTGGAGTCGTAGTCCTGACGGAAGTTGGCCACCACCATGGTCTTGCCCTGGCTGGCTTCGCTGGGGTAGGCGAACAAGGAAAGCTCGGAGAGCTCCACCTGTTGCCACTCCTTGCGGCTAGCGATGCCGCGTTTGTAGGCCTTCCATGAGTGCAGATCGTGCTCGCGGGTCCAGAAACCCTCGGCGTAGTGCGCGAGGTAGCGCTCCACGTCATTGCTCGCCCAGTCGCGACGCCACTGCTCGATAGCGCGTACCAGGGAGTCGCGTTTTTTCAGCCACTGGTCATCCTCCAGCCAGGCCACCCGCTCACTGACGATGATCGGGGTGCTGCCAGGGTGCAGGTGGTGTTCGATGGCCTGCAGATCCAGGTTGGGCAGCACCACGCAGCCTTCACTGTCCAGCGGTGGGCGGCTGTAATACATGTGCTCGGTGCCATGCAGCCAGATCCCGTGGCCGGTCTTGCCCTGATGGCGATCCCACTCGTTGGGATAGTTCATCGGCCAGGCACCATAGCCGTAGAGGTCGGGCAGCTGCGCGCCGGGGATGTGGCGGGTGATGAAATACACCCCCTCCGGGGTGCGCAGATCTCCCTCCACGTATTTGTTGCCATTGGCCCGCCCGGTACTGACGTAAAGATCGCGCACCAGTTGTGGGGTACCATCTTCACCGCGTTCGTAGACGTAGAGCCGGTGGGTATGCTTATCCACCACGATGGCGGTATGTACGCTGGGTGCCATATTCAGTAGCGCACGCGGCACACGCCCCTGCGGCAGGCCGTCGAGATAGGCGCGCAGGCGCACCTCGG
The DNA here is from genome assembly GCA_007125455.1 of Ectothiorhodospiraceae bacterium. Lineage (GTDB taxonomy): Bacteria > Pseudomonadota > Gammaproteobacteria > Thiohalomonadales > Thiohalomonadaceae > SLDE01. Next base: position 696 of record SLDE01000109.1, on the reverse strand, counting down.
CCTCTTCTCGCAGACGTGCCAGTTCGCGGGCGCTGTCGGGATCGTCGAGGAGCAAAGGGGCCTTGCCGATATCGCTGATCACCTTGGTGCTGGCCAGGCGCAGATCCCCCAGCACCAGATGGGCAAGGTGGAACTTCGGCTCACGCTCGGTTAAGCCGGTCAGCTCCTCCAACGCCTCGTCCAGCATCCCGGCGCGGAACTGGATCAGGCCCTTGAGTAGACTGGCCTCGTGATCCAGCGGATGCAGTTGCAGACGCTGATCCAGCCGCTCCAGCGCCTGCAGATAGAGTTGTTCGCCCTGTGGTTCACGCTCCAACCCCAGCTTGCCCATCTCCTCAAACAGATCGGCGGGCTTGAGCGAGGCCGCGCTGGGCACTTCGCCGGTTTGGGTGACCGCATAGATCGCCACCGGGGCCAGCAGGACAGTGGCTAGTAACAGTCGCCGACTCACTGTGCCAGTACCTCCAGGGTTCGTTCAGTCACAATCCGCCACGCGCCCGCCTCCTGTTGCAGGTGGAATTCCTTGCGGGTCAGATCGCTATAGTGATCCGCATCATAGGCCTGATTAACACGCACCCGGGCGCGCCCTTCCTCCAGCAATTCGATCGCCATCTCGTCCAGCGCCACCTCGATACGGTTCGGACGGGCCAACCGGTCGCGGCGCTGCGCCTGCCATTGGGACAGGCTCAGATTCCC
>SLDE01000095.1 GCA_007125455.1 Ectothiorhodospiraceae bacterium | reverse complement strand
GCCACCGAGAATGCCACTGCCTCCGAGCAGACCATGGCAGCGAGTGAGGAACTGGCCAAATTGGCTGACGAGCTCAATACCCTGGCCGGCCGCTTCAAGGTCTGATTTTAACGATAGCATCAGTAAAAGCCCGAAGGTTCGCCTTCGGGCTTTTTTGTTTATAATCTGCAAAATGGCTGGAGGAGCCAGAATATGGGCGATGAGGGGTTCGAACATCGAGGCCACCCACGCATACGGCGCAGGCGAAAAATCGGCTTGGTGCTGGCCAACGGGGATGTGGAGTACATGTGGACCATGGATCTCTCCCAGGGAGGGCTACAACTGCACACCGAGCATGTGATCGATATGGGCAGAGAGTTCCCGGTAGTGATCGGGCTATACGACTCCCGCGCGGAGGAGTATGTCACCGTGCGCGCACGGATACGGGTGGTGCATAAGGTCTATGACGGTGAATACGGTGCCTTTCGTATCGGCATGGAGTTCCTCAGCTTTGAACGCGATGGTGAAGAGGTCTATGCCCACCACCTGTCGGAGCTGGAGATGAAGCTGCACTAGCAGCCTGTTAACGTTTGATAAGCTTCTCCAGGTCTTTTTCCACCACGCCCTCATAACCACTCACCAACACCCGCTTGGGTAGCTGATAGGCCTTGGCCATATTCATGGCGGTACGCAGCGCCTGCATCTCGTTGTCGGCACTGGCGATGTGCCTGGCGTGGCCATCCTTGTTGTAGCAAACCACATTCCAGCCTGCGGTCAGTTGCTGGATCTGCAGTGGCCACTTGACTGGATCGGCCTTGTACAGACGCTTACCGCTTGCTTGGGCATTCATCTTATCACCTGCCTCAACACCGTCGTTATGAGTGAAGTTTAGCAATCGGTGGCAGACTGTTGTAGCTAAAGCTGCAACTTGACGTTGTTTTTGTGACATTGGAGAGGGAGGGAGCCCAGCCGAATGGCCGGGCTCGCTAGCTGTTACCAGAAACGTTTGAGCCAGTTCTTTTTGACACCGTGCTTGTGGAAGGTCTTCACGTAGCGCTTGTCCACCTTGTTGATATGGTCGAACAGCCAGTCCTTGAGGAACATCAGCAGTTCCATGCCTACCTTGTCGTTGCCGGCGCGAAACTGCCCCTGATACTCCAGCACCCGCTTGACGATGCGATCGTGGATGGCCTTATGTTCCTCGTACTCGTCGTAATGGAAGATACGCATCAGGGTCTCTTCCACTGCGAAGTGTACCTTGGTGTAGTCGACCAGTTTGTCGAGCACGTCGCCGACCAGATCCCGGTTGGACTTGTTGGCCAGCGCGGTATAGAGCTCGTTCATTATCTCGATAAGGCACTTGTGTTGCTCATCGATCTCCTGGATTTCGACGCTGTACGCATCATCCCACATAATCATCGACATGGTAGTATTCCTCCTGGTTAGATAATTTCATCGTTCAATGTCATCATTTTTTTGTTATCAATATCTGTGCCAGCTGTGTGTAAGCTTAGCCTCATCCCGTGTCGATATTATGACGCCGGGTTGTGAAAGCTAACGTATTTGGCTTTTTTTGTCGATATTGTTATCCCTATCACAGTCAAGGGATATCGTGCGAACACCAATCAATCACACAGCGGTGATGGCCTGAGTTAGCAAGCGGGGAGAAAGCTTTGCAGGAACAACAACATGAAATGATCGCGGCGATCGATTTGGGCTCCAATAGCTTCCATATGATCGTCGCGCGCAACCTCGACGGCCAGTTGCAACTGCGTGATCGGCTGCGCGAGATGGTGCGCCTGGCTGCCGGCTTGGACGCCAGTGGCAACCTGGACGGCGAGGCACGGGAGCGGGCACTGGCCTGTTTGCACCGTTTTGGGCAGCGCCTGAAGGGTTTTGCACCAGGCAGCGTCAGGGCCGTGGGGACCAACACCCTGCGCCGGGCACGCAGTCCGGGTTTCTTGCGCGAGGCCGAACAGGCCCTGGGCCACCCCATCGAGATCATCGCGGGGCGTGAAGAGGCGCGACTGATCTACCTTGGGGTGGCCCACGGTCTGGCCGACAGTGACGGTGTGCGCCTGGTGGTGGACATCGGCGGCGGCAGTACCGAGTTGATCCTGGGGCGTCGCTTCGAGCCGTTGGAGCTGGAGAGCACCCCGATGGGCTGTGTCAGCTATAGCGAGCGCTACTTTAGCGATGGCAAGGTGACCGCCAAGGCCATGCACAAGGCGGTGATCGCCGCCCGGCTGGAGCTGCAGGATATCGAGCAGGAGTACCGTGAGCTCGGTTGGGACATGGCGGTGGGAGCCTCCGGCACCATCAAGGCCGTGGGCGAGATCGTCCGTGCCATGGGCTGGGCCGAGCAGGGGATCACCCTGGCGGCGATGCGTCAGTTGGCCGATGCGCTGGTGGAGGCCGGTGATGTGCAAAAGCTCAAGCTGAGTGGACTCAAGGACGAACGCCGCCCGGTACTGGCCGGCGGGGTGGCGGTGCTGCTGGCGATCTTCGAAACCCTGCAGATCGAACAGATGCAGGTCTCCGATTCGGCCCTGCGCGAAGGCCTGCTCTACGATCTGCTAGGGCGCATCCGGCACGAGGATGTACGCGAGCGCACCATCACCGCGCTCAGCGAACGCTACCAGGTGGATCGGGCGCAGGCCATCCGCGTGGCCCGCTGCGCGCGGCGTTTCTGGGCCGAAGTGGGCGAGTCCTGGCAGTTGGGCGGCGAGGAGAATCAGCGCTTGCTGGCATGGGCGGCGCAGTTGCACGAGGTCGGCCTGGCCATCGCCCACAGCGGCTACCAGAAGCATGGGGCCTATTTGTTGGAAAACTCCGACATGCCCGGTTTTTCCAGTACCGAGCAGAAGCTGTTGGCGGTGTTGGTGCGCAGCCATCGGCGCAAGTTTTCTGCCGGTCTGTTCAAGGAGTTTGCCGAGCCGCATCGCGCCACCGTGATCCGACTGTGCATCCTGCTACGACTGGCGGTATTACTGCATCGCAGCCATAGCAGTATCGAACTGCCCCGCATCCGTCTTCGCGCCAGTGAGCAGCAACTGAACGTGCTTTTCCCGCCGGACTGGCAGGCGCAGCACCCGCTGACCGCTGCGGATCTGGCGGCCGATCAGGAGCTGTTTGCCGGGGTGGGGTATACCTTGGTGGTGGAGAATAGGGAGTAGGGAGTGGGGAGCCGTTGGTGGCTCCCCCAGCCCGAACGTTGCATGAATTCGGATGAAGGTCGCGCAGGATATTGATTGCCCAGTGCATTTTTCGATGGAGCGGTGTAATTATTCATACACCCGACGGAGAAAAATATGCTGGGCAATCAAGAGATCAGCGAGGGCATGTGTCATTCATGCAACGTTCGGGCTAGTTGGTCAGTCGTTTTGGCACAGCTGGTGCAATAGCCGTTGCTGGGCCGAGCTTGGCTCGGCCTTGCCGGGGGTGGTGCGCAGATAGTTGCCATCGCTCTGTAGCTCCCAGGCCTGCAGGTTGTCATCCAGGTAGTAGCCCAGCTCGCGTACCATGCGCTCACGTAGCTTTTTATCCTCTACCGGGAAGCAGGTCTCTACCCGGCTGTGCAGGTTGCGATCCATCCAGTCGGCACTGGAGGCAAAGATCTCCTCCTTCCCGCCGTTTTGGAAGTAGAACACCCGGGTGTGCTCCAGAAAGCGACCGATGATGGAGCGTACCCGGATATTCTCCGAGACCCCCTTCACCCCTGGGCGCAGGCAGCAGATCCCGCGGATCACCAAGTCGATCTGCACCCCCGCCTGGGAGGCGGCGTAGAGGGCGCGGATAATGTTCTTTTCCACCACCGCATTCATCTTGGCGATGATGCGCGCCGGTTTGCCCGCACGAGCCACGGCGGTCTCCCGCTCGATCCGCTCGATCATTCCGGTGTGCAGGGTGAAAGGGGATTGCAGCAGCTTGGTCAGCTTGCTGCTACGCCCCAGGCTGGTCAGTTGCAGGAACAGCTTGTGCACATCCTCGCCCAGTTCGGTGTTGCTGCTCAGCATACCGTAGTCGGTGTACAGGCGGGCGGTACGGGCGTGGTAGTTGCCGGTGCCCAGATGTACATAGTGGCGCAGCTTGCCCTCCTCGCGGCGCACCACCAGGATCATCTTGGCGTGGGTCTTGTAGCCCACCACCCCGTACACCACGTGTGCCCCGGCCTCTTGCAGCTTGTTGGCCAGCGCAATATTGGCCTCTTCGTCGAAGCGGGCGCGCAGTTCTACCACCACGGTGACCTCCTTGCCAGCGCGGGCGGCCTGTACCAGCGCATCGACCACTGCCGAGTCCGGCCCGGTGCGGTAGAGGGTCTGTTTAATCGCCAGCACATGGGGATCGCTGGCCGCCGACTTGAGGAAGTCGATCACCGGCAGGAAGGATTCAAATGGGTGGTGCAGCAGCAGATCGCCCTTGGCAATCGCCTGAAAGATGTCCTGCGAGAAGGCCAGTCGCGAGGGTAGGCTGGGGGTGAAGGCCGGGAAGGTTAGATCCGAACGATCCACCTTGTCCGGTAGATTCATCAGGCGGGCCAGGTTCACCGGCCCGTTAACGGCATACATCTCCTTCTCGGTCAGGTCGAACTGGCTCAGCAGGAAGTCGCACACCTCGGCAGGGCAGTTGTCCGCCACCTCCAGGCGCACCTCGTCGCCATAGCGGCGTGAGGGCAGCTCCCCCTCCACCGCACGTAGCAGGTCGTCCACCTCTTCCTCATCCACGAACAGGTCGCTATTGCGGGTGACCCGAAACTGATAGCAGCCCTGCACCTTCATGCCGGGGAAGAGGTCGTCCACATGGGCGTGGATGATCGAAGAGAGAAAGACAAAATCATTACTGCCGCTGCCGGTATCCTGCGGTAGTCGGATCAGGCGCGGCAGGGCACGCGGCGCCTGCACGATGGCCATGCCACTGGTGCGCCCGAAGGCGTCCTTGCCCTTGAGCGAGACAATGAAGTTCAGGCTCTTGTTAAGGATGCGCGGAAAGGGGTGGGCCGGGTCGAGGCCGATAGGGCTGAGGATCGGCAGCAGCTCATGCTCGTAGAAGTCCTTCACCCAGGCCTTCTGCTTGGCGTTCCACTCCTGGCGTTTGACGAAACGGATATCCTCCTGCTCCAGCGCGGGCAGCAGGATCTCGTTAAGCACCCGGTATTGCTCAGCTACCAGATCATGGGCCTGTTCGCTGATCTGGTTGATCACCTCGTGGGGCGACATGTTATCGGGCCCGGCAGCGACCGACTCCATCACCACCTTTTGCATCAGCCCGGCGACACGGATCTCGAAAAACTCATCCAGATTGGAACTGGAGATACACAGAAAACGCAACCGCTCCAGCAGAGGGGTGTTCTCGTCCTTGGCCTGCTCCAATACCCGTCGATTGAAAGCCAACAGGCTCATCTCGCGATTGATATACAGCTCCGGGGCCTTCAGCTCGGCACTATCCATCTGCTCCTTGAAGCTCGCCTTGTTTTTTGTTTGTTCAGTCATGAGTCACCTAAATTTAGCTGTTCGATGGCTTCAACCTGGCCCATTGTTACCCCTGCATGGCAGCATTTGCCATGGTTCATGCGGGCAAGAATGCCGTGCCTGTTACAGAGCACTACAGTTGCCCCGCCGCTTCCGTTACCATAGCGCATCTTTACGACAGCAAACCAGCCGAATCGTGCCCGATCCGATCTCCCCCCTGTTTGAACGCCTGGAGCAGTGCCTGCTCAGCGACCGCCGTGTGCTGCGCAAGCGCCTGCACGGGCTGCGCCGTCGGGCCGCTGCTGGCCAAGCCATTGAGCGCGGCTTGGGCGAGGCGGAACAGGCCATCGCCCGTTCTGAGGCCCGTCTGCAACAGCGCCTGGCGGTGCTGCCGGTGCCAGACTACCCCCCCGAGCTGCCGGTATCGGACAAGCGCGCAACGATCGCGGCGGCCATCGCGGCACACCCCGTCGTGATCGTTGCCGGGGAGACCGGCTCCGGCAAGACCACCCAGCTACCCAAGATCTGCCTGGAGCTGGGGCGCGGTGTAGCCGGGATGATCGGCCACACCCAGCCCCGGCGCATCGCTGCACGCAGCGTCGCCAGCCGTATCGCCGAGGAGCTGCACAGCGAGCTGGGCCAGCTGGTGGGCTACAAGGTCCGCTTCACCGAGCGGGCCAGTGAGCGCTCACTGATCCGCCTGATGACCGACGGGATCCTACTGGCGGAGATCCAGTCCGATCCCTACCTCGAACGCTACGACACCCTGATCATCGACGAGGCCCACGAACGCAGCCTGAACATCGACTTCCTGCTCGGCTACCTGCGCGAACTGCTGCCCAAGCGCCCCGATCTCAAACTGATCATCACCTCGGCGACCATCAACACCGCACGCTTTGCCGAATTCTTTGGCGGTGCGCCGGTGGTGGAGGTAAGCGGTCGTGGTTACCCGGTGGAGGTCGTCTACCGACCGCTGCTGGACGAGGAGGGCGGCGGCGAGGTGGACCCCCAACAGGCCCTGCTGGACGCGGTGGACGAACTGGGCCGCCTCAACCCACTGGGGGATATCCTGATCTTTTTTGCCGGTGAGCGGGACATCCGCGAGGCAGCCGAGGCGCTTGGCAAACACCGCATGCGTGACACCGAGGTGGTGCCGCTGTACTCGCGGCTTTCCGCCGCCGAGCAGGACCGGGTGTTCCGCTCCCACAGCGGGCGGCGCATCGTACTGGCCACCAATGTCGCCGAGACCTCCCTCACCGTGCCCGGCATTCGCTTTGTGATCGACACCGGGCTGGCGCGCATCAGCCGCTACAGCCACCGCACCAAGGTGCAGCGCCTGCCTATCGAAGCCATCTCCCAGGCCTCCGCCAACCAGCGCGCCGGTCGCTGTGGGCGGCTCGCCGCCGGGGTCTGTATCCGCCTCTATGGCGAAGAGGACTTCCACGCCCGCCCGGCGTTTACCGATCCGGAGATCCGCCGCACCAATCTGGCCAGCGTGATCCTGCAGATGGCCACCATGGGCCTGGGCGAGATCGAGGACTTTCCCTTCATCGACCCACCCGACCGGCGCTACATCCAGGACGGGCTGCGCCTGCTGCACGAGCTGGGCGCGCTGGACGAACAACACCGCCTCACCCCCACCGGGCGCAAACTGGCGCGCCTGCCGCTGGACCCACGCCTGGGGCGGATGCTGCTCGCCGCCGCCGAGTTGGGCAGTCTGCAAGAGCTGTTGATCATCGTCTCCGGGCTGAGCGTGCAGGACCCCCGCGATCGCCCGCAGGAGGCCCAGCAGGCCGCCGATCAGGCCCACGCCCGTTTTCGCCACGACCGCTCCGACTTCCTCGCCTGGCTCAACCTGTGGCACTACTACCACGAGCAGGCCCGCCACCTCAGCCACAACAAGCTGCGCAAGCTGTGCAAAAAGGAATTCCTCTCCTGGCTGCGGATGCGCGAGTGGCACGATATCCACGGCCAACTGCTCGCCCAGGCACGCGAGCTGGGGCTCGACCCCGGCAAACCGCTTCACCCCGAGCGGGAGGAGGGGGACAAGCTACACTACCGTCTGGCCAGCAGCTACGAGGCGATCCACCAGGCCCTGCTGAGCGGGCTGCTGGGCCATATCGCACTGCGCGACGAGAAGGTGCAGAGCCAACCCACCAAGGAGAAAAAGGGCCAAAAGCGCCCGCGCCGCCCGGCGATCAGCTATCTGGGGGCGCGCAACCTGCGCCTGACCATCCACCCCTCCTCCGGCCAGGCGCGCCGTGGTCCCAAGTGGCTGATGGCCGCCGAACTGGTAGAGACCCGCCAACTGTTTGCCCGCGAGGTGGCCGCCATCGAGCCGGAATGGGTCGAGGCACTGGCCGGCCACCTGCTCAAGCGCCACTACCTGGAACCCCACTGGGAGAAGCGCCGCGCCCAGGTGGTGGCCTTTGAACAGATCACCCTCTACGGACTGATCCTCATCCCCCGGCGCAAGGTCAACTACGGCCCCATCGATCCGCCCCTGGCCCGCGAACTGTTCATCCGCCACGCCCTGGTGGAAGGGGAGTACCACAGCCGCGCCCCCTTCTTCGCCCACAACCGCGCCCTGCTCGACGAGCTAGCCTTGGTCGAGGCCAAGGCGCGGCGGCGCGATCAGCTGATCGACGAGCAGGCCCTGTTCGACTTCTACGACCAGCGCCTACCCGCAGAGATCATTAGTGGGCGTCACTTCGAGCGCTGGCTCAAGACCCAAGACCCCAAACTGCTTTATTTCCGCCGCGAAGACCTACTCCAGGGCGACGGGGTGGCCGCCAACGCCTTCCCCGATCAGCTCACCGTGCAGGGGATCACCCTGCCGCTGCATTATCACTTCGAACCGGGCGATGCCGACGACGGGGTCACGGTGCAACTGCCGCTGGCGGTGCTGGGCCAACTCAGTCCCGAGCCCTTCGAGTGGCTGGTGCCCGGTCTGCTGGAGGAAAAACTGATCGCCCTGATCAAATCCCTGCCCAAGGCGGTGCGGCGTAATTATGTGCCTGCCACCAACTTTGCCGAGGCGGCGCTCAGCGCCCTGCGTGACGAAGGGCGCATCGGCCAGGGCAGTCTGCTCGCCGCACTGGCACGTCAACTGCACCGCATTAGCGGGGTGGCGGTGCCGGAGGATGCCTGGCAGATCGAGGCCCTCCCCACCCACCTGCAGATGCAGTTTCGTGTGTTCGACGAGGCAGGCAAGGTACTCGCCGAAGGGCGCGACCTGAGTGCGCTGCAGGCCCAGATGCGCGGCGAGGTACGCGCGAGCCTGCGCAGCGCGGCGGCCCAACCACAGCAGCGCCACCCGCTGGAGCGCGAGGGGCTGGACGAATGGCAGCCAGACGAATTGCCCGACGAGGTCACCGTACCGCGCCACGGCATGACCGTAAGCGCCTGGCCCGCCTTTTGTGACGAGGGCGAGAGCGTGGCGCTGCGCCTGTTCGAGAGCGCCGAAGCGGCGCAGGCGGCCCATTACCACGGCCTGGTGCGGCTATTCATGCTCGGCCAGCGCGACAAGCTCAAATATCTGCGCAAGAACCTGCCGCAAATCCAAGCCACCTGCCTGCACTACCTGCCGCTGGGCAAATGCGAGGCACTCAAGGACGAGATCCTGCTCGCGGCGGCGCGCCGAGCCCTGGCCCTGGACGAGCAGACCCTGCCACGTCAGCGCAGTGACTGGGCCAGCCAGGTCGCCGAGGCACGGGAACGGCTGCTGGAACAGGGCTTCGCCCTCGCCGACGAACTGGCCCAGGTAATGGCCGCCCACGCGCGGCTTCGCAAACAGCTCAAAGGCCGCCTACAGCCCAACTGGCTGTCCTCCCTGCAAGACATCCAACAGCAACTGGAGCACCTTGTCTGGCCCGGCTTCGTCGCCGCCACCCCCGCGCCATGGCTGCCCCACCTGCCGCGCTACCTCGCCGCACTGGAAAAACGCCTCGAAAAGCTCCCCACCGACCCCATGCGCGACCAACGCCTGCTGCGCGAGATGCAAAGCCTATGGCAAGGCTTCTGGGACCGCTATCCCCCAGACGAACTCCCCCGCGCCGCCCACCACCCACTGCGCTGGCAACTGGAAGAACTGCGCGTCTCCCTCTTCGCCCAGGAACTGGGCACGCTCGACAAGGTCTCCGTGGCACGGCTGCAAAAGCAATGGAAGTGAATCAGGGGGGGGAAGCCCAGCACCCAATGCAGGCAATTCTCTACTGCCTAGTGCTGGCGTACAGCCTTGGCTACCCAAGCCCAGTGAGCTGATGAAGTAGCGCTTCTCCTCGCTTACCTTGCAGCCATGTGCAGGGCGCTTTTTCTGTCGCCATTCATATTAAATTTGACCTGCCTCCTAAGCTCGCTGGCCGCTTGTACCCAGCTCATAAAGCTTTCCTGGAGGGCCTTGGGCTCCAGACGGCTATGCACACGGGCAATGGTGTCATGGCGGGGGATCCCGTTGGTATACGGAAAATACCGGCGCAGCCACTCCAGCCGGGCATGGCCTAAGTCCTTTATCTCTTCCCAGCCTCCAGCACTACGGGGCAAACGGGGGCTGCTTTTCACTTGTATCGCCCCTACTCGTCACGGCCGATCAATTTGGCTTCGAGCCGATCGCAGTATTCACGCAGCGCCTTGATGCGTGCATAGCGTTTGTTGTTGCCTTCGATCAATACCCAGGGGGCGTACTCGGTGCTGGTGCGCTCGACCATGTCGTTGACGGCGTGTTCGTAGTCGTCCCAGCGTTCGCGGTTGCGGTAGTCTTCGTCGGTGATCTTGTACTGTTTGTAGCTGATCTTTTCGCGCTCTTTGAAGCGGCGCATTTGTTCGTCTTTGTCGATGTGCAGCCAGAACTTGAGGAGCAGGGTGTTGTGGTCGGTGAGTTGCTCTTCGAAGTCGTTGATCTCGGCGTAGGCGCGCATCCATTCTTCGGGCTTGGCATACTCTTCTACCCGCTCGACCAGCACCCGTCCGTACCAGCTACGGTCGTAGATGGTGACTCGTCCGGCACGGGGAATGTGACGCCAGAAACGCCATAGGTAGTGGTGGGCGTGTTCTTCGTCGGTGGGGGCGGCCACGGGGATGATCTGGTAATTGCGGGCGTCCAGCGCGGGGATGATGCGGCGGATCAGGCCGCCTTTGCCGCCGGCGTCCCAGCCTTCCAGTACGATCACGGTGGAGATCCCGCGTGCGAGGGCGGTACGGGCCAGTAGGTGCAGGCGACCCTGGAGTTTTTCCAGCTGTTTGCGATATTCCTGCTTGCTCAGGGCCTTGTCCATCTCCAGGTGGCTGAGCAGGGTGAGTGGGCGGGTGAGCACGGGCAGGGCGTCGTTGCTACTGGGGGGGAGCGAGACGCACTGTTGTTCGCGCTGCTGCAGGCGCATGCGGATGCGATTGAGGATGTGTTGGCCGACGGTGAGACCGCGATAGTGGGGATCGGTCCCTTCAACAATGATCCACGGTGCCTCGCCGGTGCTGGTCTCACGCAGGGTGCGTTCGGCGATACTGCGAAAGCGGTCGTAGAGCTTGAGGTGTTTTTTGTCCTGTTTGGTGACTCGCCAGGCGGTTTTGGGGTTGCTCTCCAGGGTCTTGAGGCGGGCCTTCTGCGCATCCTTGGAGAGGTGTAGCCAGATCTTTATGATTAGTGCACCGTCGTCGACCAGTTCCTTTTCGAAGCTTT
>SLDE01000237.1 GCA_007125455.1 Ectothiorhodospiraceae bacterium | reverse complement strand
TCCCACCTGGATGGCTGGGAGTTCGCGGTGGAGGCGTGGATCCACAAGGGTAAGATCCGCTTTTTGAATATTTCCGAATACGTGCGCCTGGGTTATTCGGTGCATGTGCCCGCATCCCCCGAGCTGGAGAAGCACCGCCCGGAGATCACCCGTCAGATCGAAAAGCTGATCAAGACCTTCGATATCGAGTTTGGCATGATCCACCCGGAGTATTTTGTCACCAGCGATGGGGAGATGTACTTTGGTGAGGTGGCCTATCGTCCGCCGGGCTTTAAGGTCTTTGAGCTGTTGGCGCGTGTGTATAAGGGGTTTAATGCCTATCAGGCAAGTATGCTGGTGTTTGATCCCAAATCCACCGAGGAGGAGGTGGTGGCCTACTTCCCCAAGGAGGTGGTCGATGCCCATGCCTATGCCGGGTGCTTCGGGGTCTATCCACGCCGCCGGGTGGTGAGTCAGTTGGCGATCCCGCAGGAGACCGATGAACACCCCTACTTTGAGTCCCATGAGCTGACGGCACCGCTGGAGGAGATCGTGACCAAGCGCACTGCCTTTGGTACCCATTGGGGGTTAATCTACTTTGTTGGTGATGATGCCGCAGAGATGCAACGGGTGCTAGAGCTTCAGGAAGAGCTGGACTTTTACGTGTAAGCTGGTGGATGTGGAATGATTTGGAGAGTGTCTGCGTGACGGTTGCTGAACACGAAGGCGGTGCTACTGACGAAAAGCTGGCCCTGCTGTTGACTCGTTTGGATGAGGCGATCGCCTTGCTGGAAGAGGCACCGGCGTTTGCCAAGGTGGGCAAGTTGGGGCGGGTGCTCGACACGGCGCGGCGGGTACTGATGCTCGATGGCGGCTGTGCGGCCATTGAGCAACGTGCGCCGCGCATGGCGCTGGCCGGGGTCTTCGTCGGCTCCGATTGGGATAGCCCACAGACCCTGCTCCCCTCCCTGAGCGCCACCACCCTTCAGAGCTCCGACGGTAACACTCTGGCGATCGAGGCGATCAGTCAGTTGCGTATGCTGGCGATTGCCCGTGGTCATTATCTGCATCCGGGGCTTTCCGCCGAGCAGGCACACCACTTTCTCACTCAGGTGCTGGCGAGCAATCTGGCGCGGCTGTTCTCGCCCGCCGGTGAGGCAGAGCGCGAGCAGCAGGGCCGTCTGGCTGAGCTGCCAGGACGCCTGCTCAACCATCTAGCCGATCGTATCGGTTACGAACATATCATCGAGCAGCTGATCGGGGAGATCTGGCGGATACTGCAGCAGCGCCCCATCCAAACGGCGGCGGTGAAGCGCATGGTGACCCAGATCGCCATCTGCCAGAGCAATCCTGATCTTGATCTGGGCGGCAGTGCCCAGGGGGCAGACCGCTTGGTGAGCAGCCTGTTTGGTGCCACGCAGGCCTGTCGCGAGGATCCGGGGGTGGATGTCTACCAGGAGCGGCTGGACTACATGGACGGAGTCGCCCTGCAGAGTGAGGCGATGGGTTTTGCCCGTGCGATGCACGATACCGGGCTGGTCTCGCCCTACCATACGGTGCTGGTGCGCCACTTGGCCAACCAGGGCGAACACCACCTGCTGGGTGAGGCACTCGGGCTCTCCTCTACCGGGCGCGACTGCATGCTCTGTTACCGGGAGTTGGTGTTGAGCCTGATCAGCAAGGGGGTGACCGTGGCCACCCCCCAGGCGATCTACGGTCTGGCGCTGATGCTGGAGCGTGGCATCCTCTACCAGCCGCCGGTGGCACCGGCGATGTGGCGGCAGTTGCGCTTACCGCTGTCCGAGTGGTCGCAGCAGCGTCTGAGCTTCGCCTTTGGTAGTGAGGTGGCGCCGGATGTGCTGTTGCTGGAGGGGGTGCTGTGTATGCTCGGTCTGCCGCTCGGGGTCGGGCAGGGCAACAACCCCACCTGCCAGTCGGCGCGGGCACTGTCCATGTGGGCCTATAACGATCCGGACTATCTGCTGCAAATGGTCACCTGGGCGGCGCGTGATGATGAGATCATCATGCACTTTGAGGGCCAGGCGATCTCTTCTCAGGAGAGCCTTGGGGGCGTGGCGGCGAGCTTGCCGATGGATCTGGATCCGGTGTCGCTGTTGGTGGTGCCGCACCTGGATCGGATCTATGCAGAGATGGGACGGCGTTGCGTGGGGCGAGAGGGCGATCCACACCGTTGGGTCAATCCGGAGTTTCACGGCTGGTGGTCCGGGCGGGGCTTTCGCCTGCTGGTGGATGTACCCAGCGGCCAACTGGTGGATGTGGAGGACTTCCTGCGCCACTTCTATGCCGCCTATCACCCCTACCACAATGGCAATCAGCCGCTGATCCATCCGCAGCCGGCCGGGATCGCAGTGACCGACAGTGCGGCGCGGTTTATCGGCTGGCATGCGATTACCATCCTGCGAGTCAGCCTCGATCCCCAGGAGGTGATGCGGGTCTACTTCTACAACCCCAATAACGACAGTGGTCAGAACTGGGGGGATGACGTCAACGTCAGCACCTCGGGCCATGGCGAGCGCTTTGGCGAAGCCTCGCTACCGTTTGAGCAGTTTCTCTCCCGTCTCTATATCTTCCACTACGATCCGCTGGAGCATGGCGAACTGGCAAAGGTCACCCGCGAGGAGCTGGATGCGGTGATCGGTCTTATCGAGCGCAGCTGGGGCGAGGGGCGGATGCCGGGCAGTGGCGAGTAAGTGGCTGCCTCCGTGCAGCCCTGTCCCCTTCTTGGCCCTTAGCAGGCCGTTGAAATTCGCTCAGGCGAGTGCGAGAGAAGGCAAAAAATGGCGAAAAAGCGGAGTTTACAAGTAGTAAATGAGCACTTTGAGCCATTTTTTAACGCACTATCGCGCCGCATGAGTAGAATTTCAACAGCCTGCTAAGGGCCAAGAAGGGGACAGGGCTGCACGGAGGCAACCACTTACTCGCCACTGCCCGGCAT
>SLDE01000101.1 GCA_007125455.1 Ectothiorhodospiraceae bacterium | reverse complement strand
TGATGGTGGTATTGGTCACCGCGAGCACCGGGCACATGCCAAGCAACATCACGAATACCGGGTTCTCGCGCCACAGCCCGGCAAGAAAGGTATCCGCATTGATTTCATGATTTTCTTTCATCTTTTAGCCTTTAAAAGATTTCAACGCAGAGGGCGCAGAGAACGCAGAGACAAAGCTGTATGGGGCAGACCTCGGGCCATCATGGCTGTCGAGGCCGCGATACTTACGGCTTGCCTCTGCAATGTCGAGCTAAGCCCGACCCACGTCCATCGCTTTTCTCCAAGTACAGCTACGTTGAGATAACACATCATTCATTTCCCTCGGCGATCTCTGCGTCCTCTGCGTTTAATGTCTTTATCTCATCAAGCCTGGGATGCAGCCTCGGCAGCAGCCATTCGCTGCTTTCGCGCAGGGCACGACCCACGGCTTCGACCGAGATGGTGGCACCGCTGATGCCGTCGATCTGCCAGGGCTGTTCCTTGCCGCCCTGGCGTACCACGGTGATCGGGTTGGCCAGGGCCTGGCCGGTGGCGTTTAGGCTTACATCCAGCGCGTCGAAGTTTTGCTGGAAGCGCTGGTCGGTAATGATCTTGTCGCCCAGACCGGGGGTTTCGGAGAGTTGCAACACCCGCACCCCGGTGATGCATTCACAGGCGGGGTTGTAGCCGTAGAGCAGACGGATCACGTCTTGATAACCCAGGGCGGCGCCCTCGGCGGCGATGCCGCGCAGTTCGCCTTGGTCGTCAAAGCCGAGGTAGATGCGTACCCGTCGGCCATCCTCTTCGATCACATAGTCCCGGCGTTGGGTGGCACCGGGCACCACGTCGAAGATGGCCCGCTCGATCATTACCTGACGGTTGTGTTCGATGCGTGGCTTGGTCCACTCGTAGACCAATACGATCAGCAGGCCGGAGAGGGTGGCGATCAGTCCGAGGGTGACGATCATCGCTGTGCTGCGGCTGTCCGGTGCCTGTTGCGGTGTGGCGCTCGGTTCGCTCATGCCTGCTCCTTCCGCTGCTTGCTGCGCTTATGCCCATAGGCGCGTGGCTGGGTCAGTTGCTCGATCAGCGGTGCGGCGGCATTGCCCAGCAGGATGGCGTACATCACCCCCTCGGGCAGCCCGGCGAACAGGCGGATCATCACCGTCAGCACCCCGATCAGGATGGCGTAGACCCACACCCCCAGTGGTGTCACCGGTGAGGCGACCATGTCCGAGGCCATGAACATCGCCCCCAGCATCAGGCCGCCGGAGAACAGGATGAAGATCGGGTCCGGGTATTGGGTGGGATCGATGAGGTAGAACAGCCCACCCACCAGCGCGGCGCTGCCAAGGATCCCTACCGGGATGCGCCAGTCCATCATGCGCCGGGCGATGAGATACAGCCCGCACAGCAGGATCAATAGCGCCGAGGTCTCGCCCAGCGAACCGGCCACCATGCCGGTGAACAGCTCCCCGGCGGCGGTCATCTCTCCGGCAAACTTCTGCAAGGCCAGCGGGGTGGCACCGCTAAAGCCGTCCACCGCTACCTGATTGACCCAATCGGCCACTTCGGGTGGCTTGGTGAAGGGCAGGGTGAGGGTGGAGGGGATGAACTCCACGAAGCGCCCTTCGACCCCTGCTGGGGTCCAACTGGTGATCGCACCTGGGAAGGCGGCCTGGGCGAAGGCTCGCCCGACCAGTGCCGGGTTGAACAGGTTGTAGCCCAGCCCACCGAACATCGCCTTGCCCAGGGCGATGGCGATGAAACCGGCGACCGCGCCCATCCACAGCGGAAAGCCCGGCGGCAGGGTGAGCGCCAGCAGCAGGGCGGTGATCACCGCGCTGTAGTCATTCAGTGAACCGGGGCGCTTGCCCAGCTTGTTGAACAGCGCCTCGGTGAGCAGACAGGCGGCCAGCACCGTCAGGATCAGTGCCAGCGCGCTGATGCCAAAGCGATACACCGCAAAGGCGCAGATCGGCAGCAGCGCCAGCACCACATTGCGCATGATGCTGTCCACGCTGGGGGTCTGGCGCAACTGCGGACGCAGGTGCGGTGAGGAGCGCAGTTCGATTAGGGGTTTCTTGTGGGATTGACTCACGCGGCACGCTCCCTATTGACGGCCTTGGCGATACGAAAGTGTTGCACCAGCGGAATGGCGGAGGGACACACCAGGGTGCAGCAGCCGCACTCGAAGCAGTCGTTGAGGTGGAATCGCTCGGCCATCAGTGCGTACTCGCGCTTGGCCGCCAGCAGCCCCAACTCTTTGGGATTGAGGTGTAATGGGCAGGCGCGCACGCACTCGCCGCACTTGATGCACGGATAGCTCTTGCGCTGTTCCTGCTGGATCGCGGCCTCGTCCATCACCAGCAAGCCGGAGCTGCCCTTGCCGATCGGCGCTTCCAGGTTCGCAAGCGACTGCCCCATCATCGGTCCGCCCAGCACCAGCTCGGTGGTCTTGCCGTGAAAGCCGACCTGCTCCAGCACGAAGCCCACCGGGGTGCCGATGGGGATGATGTAGTTGCCGGGACGTTCCACGCCAGGACCGGCCACGGTGACCACCCGTTCGATCAGCGATTCCCCCCGGGGCAGCAGGCGACCGATGGCCGCCAGGGTGCCGACGTTCTGCATGGTCGCGCCCACCTGGGACATCAGCCCACCGCTGGGCACCTCGCGCCCCAGCAGGGTGCGCAGCAAGACCTTCTCGGCCCCTTGTGGGTAGAAGCTGGGCACCGCGCGCACCTGGATGGGACTAGCGGCGGGGATCAGCCCCTGCAGTTTGGCGATGGCATCGGGCTTGTTGTCCTCGATGCCAATGATCGCCTTGCCTGCACCGGTGATACGCAGTGCCAGGTCGATCCCTTGCAGCAGGTGTTCGCTGTATTCAAGCATCACCCGGTGGTCGCAGGTCAGATAGGGTTCACACTCGCAGCCGTTCACCAATAGGGTATCGATGGGTGTCTCGGGCTTGATGTCGAGTTTGACGTGGGTGGGGAAGGCGGCCCCGCCCAGGCCGACCATGCCGCTTTGCTGGATCAGGGCCAGCAGCTCCTCGCGGCTCAGCCCGGCAAGATCCTGGGGCAGACCGATGGCCTGCTGGCTGTCGGCCTGGTTGACGCGGATCACGATCGCCTGGCCCACATCACCACGGGCCATCTGACGCAGCTCGATAGCCTCTACCGTCCCGCTGGCCGGGGCGTGTTGCGCCACCGAAACATGACCACCGGCCTCGGCGATGCACTCGCCGCGCAGCACCTCCTGTCCTATCCGCACGATGGGGCGCGAGGGGGCACCCACGTGCTGGGCCAGCGGCACGATCAGCCGTGGTGCAAAGGGCAGGCGTCTGATCGCCAGCCCACAGGTATCGGCCTTGTGGTCATCCGCATGGATGCCGTGGCGTGGGGCGGCGGGACGGAACCAGCTCAGCAGGCCCATGACCGTACACCACGACGGTTTGCGTACGGCGACGAGTCGCCATGACGCGGGGGAATAAAAAGGTCCCCCCCGGGGAGGGGAGGACAAAGGGTAGGGAGGGCCTGTGAGGGTAGCCCATCCCCTGAGGAAAACCTGTTGATCACAATGCGCCCCGCAACACCTTTTCCGTTGAACACGGAGCCGTGTAGGTCGGGCTTACGCCCGACTTCTCCCGGTGTTGGCACACCGTGTCGGGCTGAAGCCCGAGCTACATGGGGATCGGGTGGCTGGATGCGGTGCATCACTGGTATTTCTCCGCACGCTTGACCAGCTTGTCCAGATCCTTCTCTGCCGGATTGAAGGGTGTGCCGGGGTGAATACACTCGGCGGTGCATTTCTCGGCGGCCTTGACGATGTCTTTGAACGGCCCGCCCTTGGGGTCCACGATCACGGCCTGTTTTTGGTCGTTGTAGGCGAAGATCTTCGGGTTGATGTCGATGCACTCATCACAGGCGGTGCATTCGGGGGTTTCCACCCACACCGGCTCATAATCGCCTGCCTCGGCACCATGGCCACCAGCTCCGGCAGCCGAGGTGCCATGGCCGTTGGCACTGATCGCCCCGCTCAGGGCCGAGGCATCGCCACCGGCGGCCAGCGACAGCAAGGTGGAGCTAAGCTTGTTGGCCATCTCGACCTTGGCCTGATTCACCAGCGCATTCACATCTACCCGATGCAGCTCACCGGCCATGCCCTTGATCTGGTGCCAGTACTGACGGCGCTCCTCGGCAGAGGTCACGATCTCCTGCGAGCAGAGCACGCGCATCAGGCGGTTCTTGCCATCCACCGTCCAGATATAGGGGAACTTGCCTTCGCGCTCGTCCTCGTCCAGCGCCAGAAACTCGTGAAACACCACCATCTCGTCGTTCCAGGTTTCCTGCGGGGCCTTCTTGAAGTGCTTGCGGAAACGGCCCTCGGTGGCGGCGAAGTCGGCGAAGGTGAGCGGCAGCTCCATGCTGGCCTCCTTGGCGTTTTCGTCCACATACTTGAGGGTGTAGGTGGGCCAGTCCTGATCGATGGCGGGGTTGCCTTCCAGATCCAGGCACTCGTCGAAGGTCTCGCCGGCATCCGGGTCGAACTTCATCAGCGGGTAGGCGCGCGATTCCACCGCCAGCTTGGACTGGCGAGCGGCAGAATCATCGGCTACGCCATGCTCCACCGGACAGACCGCATAGACGTTGAACAGCGCCGGGCGGCGGGTGTTAAGGCCGTCGATATAGCCTTCCAGCAGATGGGTGACATTGGAGATCGCCCCCTGCAACACATAGCTGGTGCGGTGGGCAATCCCCAGCAGGCTGGCCTCTTTGCGGATCTCGGTCTTGCCCTTGACCACCTTGCCATAGGGGGACATGTCCGCCACCTGACCGATGTAGCCGGAGGTACAGGCCTGGCCGCCGGTGTTGGAGTAGACCTGGGTGTCGACCACCAGCACCTTGACCGGCAGGCCGGAGGCCATCGCACGGGAGAGATTCTGGAAACCGATGTCGTACATCGCACCGTCACCGCCCAGGGCGACCACCGGCGGACACAGCAGCCACTCTTCGTCGTTGAATTGACGCCAGGTGAACTGCTTGAAGAAGCTCTCATGCTCCACCGGGTTGTACTTGCCTTCCAGCTCCAGCTCGGCCTCGCGCACCGCGCGGAAGCCGTCGGCCATCTTGGCCATGTGGCCCTCGAAGATCCCCATCGCCATTGAGGGGCTGTCCTGGAACAGGTGTGAGGCCCAGGGGAAGGGGTAGGGGTTATAGGGGAAGGTAGACCCCCACACCGAGGTACAGCCGGTGGAGTTGATCACCCCCATGTCGGAGCGGCCCAGCTTGCTTGGCCCCTCTACATAGCGCCAGCGCAGGTCGCGCAGACGATCCAGCAGGTTGGTGGCCCAACGCAGCCACTGTGGGTCGAGTACGCTGTCTTGATCCCCCGAGTCGAGCTGGCTGCTCAGTTTGGAGAGGGTCAGATCCCCCTCGCCACTCAGTGCCTCGCTGAGCTTGGCGCTGTCGCCCAGGTCCACCCCGGCGGCAAGCTTGAGGCGGATGTGCTGTTCGAGTTGGGCGATTTGCTTGTCGAGCTTGTCCACCATCGCCTTGACGCGCGGCTGCATCAGCGCGGAGACCGCGCCGGTGAACAGGTGTACGGCGGTCTTTTCGCCACAGCCAAAGCAGGCGCCGTCACCGCAGACCATCGAACCGTAGTTGCGCTTGTCCAGCAGCATGGTCTCCAGCGCGCCGATCTTTTCGTCCAGGTCGTCGATGCGGCTGAACTGCTGGCTGGTGGTGGGGAGCTTGAGCCAGAACTCCCAGTCCTCGCGCAGGCGGCCCAGGTTTTCCTCGTCCTGCTTGATGGGGCGCAGGGCATCGTCTTCACAGACATCGACGCACTCCATACAGCCTTTGCAGGTGTAAGGATTGATGGTGATCGAAAACAGCCCGCCACTGCCCGGCTGTTTCTTTTCGCGGTTGGTCCAGTAGGGCTTGGTGAAGGCGAACTCGAACTTGCCCAGCGCTTCCATCAGCAGGCCAAACTCCTTCTCCAGCTTGGCCTTGGCATCGCCTTGTAGATCGGATTCGGCCAGGGTCTCCAGCACCGCCTGATCCAGCAGGGCGCGCATATCAGCGCTCTCGCCACCAGCACTGGCCAGGGCGCGCAGGCGTTTTTCCACCTTGCGGGTTTCGCGGCGCAGGTGGGTGGTGATGGTGCCGTTCAGCTCGATACGCTGGATCGCGGTTTCAAATACCTCGCCCACGGTATTGACCAGGCCGGGGATGGCTGAGTCGGGGCAGATGGTGTAGCAGTCGCCACAGGCGGTACAGTTTTCCGGGACCCACTCGGGGAATTCGCTGCGGATCTGGCTCATGTCGCGGAACACGCCGGTGGCCGCCGGGATCAGCGAGAGGGCCTGGTAGGGATCGGCCAGGTTGTCCGCGCCTCTGCCGCTGGCGTAGAAGGAGCCGGTTTGCTCCCAGAAACGCTGCACGTCGGCCAGCTTGTGGTCGTTGGCGGGCAGCTGCTTGAGCATGATCGGCATGGCGGCCTTGCGCGCCGCCAGCTGCTGGCGGCTCTCGCCCAGCGGCTTGTTGGTAACCTCGCGTACCTCATCGAAACCACGGCGTACTACGCGCACATTGTCTTCCACCACGCGCTTGCCCTTGGCGCCGAACTTGGCATTCAGCTGGGCCTCGATGGCGTCGAACAGGGTCTTTTCGTCCATCCCGGTCAGCGACATCAGCGGCGAGGCGGCGAAGAAGGCCCCCTGGAAGGCATTACCCTGCATGCGCAGTTGCAGCTCGGGGTTGCTGGCCTCATCGCGGGCGATCTTGAAGCCGTCCACATGGAACAGGCGGATCTCGTTATCGATAATGAAGCGCTTGGCCTGCTCCGGCAGGCTGGCCCACAGTTCGTCGTCGGCCAGGCTGGACTGGATGATGAATACCCCGCCCTTCTTCAGGCCGTAGAGTGGATTGGAGTGGCCGAAAACATTCGGATCGGGGCTCATTACCACGTCTACATAGTGATATTCGCAGTTGATGCGGATCCGCTCGGGCGCGGCAGAGAGGTAATAGGTGGTCGGCTGCCCCTTCTTTTCGGAGCCGTACTTGGGGTTGGCCTTGATCTCAAAGCCCAGCAGTTCGTAGAGGGTCATCACCAGGTTCTTGCCGGTGGTGATCGCCCCCCAGCCGCCGATGGAGTGGATACGGGCGGTGATCGACTTCTCCGGCATCAGGTTGGGGTTTTCCGAACCGCGCAGGGACATCTCGCCGATCTTCGGATAGGCCTCCAGCAGTTGTTGCAGGTGGATCTCCTCCTTGGGGCTGCTGGCCTCGCGCACGAAGTCCACCCCCAGATAGAAGAACTTGCGGCGCTTGCCGTCGGGCAGCATGTTTTCGATCGCCGCCAGCAGGGCCTCGGGCTGCAGGTCACGGGAGCCCAGGCCATAGGCACCGGAGTAGAGCGGCGGGGCGTCCTTGACCTTTTCATACACGGCGTATTCCGGCCAGGGCAGGGCATCGATCACGCTGGGGTTCTCGGCCTGACCGTTTTCCAGACACTTACTGAGGGTGGCGCGCACCTCGCGCATCAGCGGCAGGTCTTCGGCCAGGGGCTGGTCGGTACGCTCCAGCACCGCCACACCTTTTTTGCCCATCAGCAGCTTGCCCAGCAGGTCGCCAGGGAAGGGGCGGAACATGGTAATGTCGATCACCCCCACCTTGATGTTGCGCTTGTCGCGCAGGTAATCTGCCACCGCCTCGGCCTGTACCA
Source organism: Ectothiorhodospiraceae bacterium (assembly GCA_007125455.1). Taxonomy (GTDB): domain Bacteria; phylum Pseudomonadota; class Gammaproteobacteria; order Thiohalomonadales; family Thiohalomonadaceae; genus SLDE01. Next base: position 3,550 of record SLDE01000101.1, on the reverse strand, counting down.
GCATCGAGCCCATGCCGAGGATCAGATAATCGGCGTCTTCCTGGCGATAGCTGCCCACGCGGTTGTAACGACGCCCGGTCAGCTCGTAGTACTCGTCCATCACCTGGTCGGTGAGCTGCGGGATGTGTTGATAGAAGTAGGGGCGCTGGGCCGCCACGGTCTGCATGTAGGCATCCTGGTTCTGTACCGAACCGGACAGCATCGGGTTGTCCACGTCCCAAATCGCTGGCACGCGGCGGCGCTTCTCGCCATAGATCATCTTCTGCGCCGGGGTGGGGCTGTCGATCATGTCATCGGGACGCCCCAAAAATTCGTTGATCAGCTCGCGCTCGGGTACCTGCAGCGGCTCGATCAGATGGGTGGTGAGGAAGCCGTCTTGGGCCACCGCCGCCGGGGTCAGCGCCAGCTCGGCGACCTTGCGGCCGATCAGGTTGAGGTCGGCCGCGCCCTGGGCGTCCTTGGCGAACACCTGGAAGAAGCCGGTGTCGTCGATGCAGTGGAAGTCATCGTGGCCGCAGTGCACGTTCAGGCTGGCCTTGGTGATGGCACGGCAGCCGATGTTCAGCACATAGGGCAGGCGCTTGCCGGCCGCTGCGTACAGCGACTCGTGCATAAAGGCGATCCCCTGCGCAGAGGAGAAGTTGGTGGCACGCAGCCCGGTCATCGACATCCCCGCCGTGACCGCCGCCGCCGCATGCTCAGACTCCGGCTCGATGAAGATCAGCGGACGCTCAGAGATATTCAGATGGCCCGCAGCGGCCTCCTCGGCCCAGTACTCACCCATCTGGGTAGACGGGGTGATCGGATAGGCCCCGGCGGCATCCGAAGACTCCCGCTCGCACATGATGACCGCACCATTGCCGTCCATCGCCATGCGGGTCCCCGGATACTTGAACTGCTGCTCAGCCTTCTTTTTCCCGAACATCTCCAAACCTCTTTTAGAAGCAGTGAAAAGTGGAAAGTAACAAGTGCAAAGCGGATGACTTGTTACTTTTATCTTTTCTCTTGTTACTGATTTATCGGCAAGGCGCTTTGCCTTACCACCTTCTTTGCCTTGGCCCCGCGCTGGGGGCCGTGTTTGTCATCCAGCCAGACGATGGCCCCGGTCGGGCAACGCTGGATCGCGTCGGTCGAGGCCTTGTCGTTGAGTTCGTAATTCACCACAGCCAGGTTGTTTTCGATGGCGACCACCCCCTCGGCGGCATCCACGGCGCAGCGTTCGCAGGCGGTGCAGGCCACGGCACACTCATCCTCGGCCTCGTCGCCGAACAGCGGGTTCTGGCAGGCCACCCACAGGCGGTGGCTGATGGGGTGTAGAGAGAACAGGTCGCGCGGGCAGATATCCACACAGTCGCCGCAGGCAGTGCATAGTTCGGTATCCACCAGCGGCAGGCGATTCGGGGCCATGGATATGGCGTCGAAGTCACAGCTCACCTCGCAATCGGCCAGCCCCAGGCAGCCCCAGGCGCAGCCCTTGCCACCGCCACCCAATTGGGCCGCTGCATGACAGGAGGGCAGGCCTTCATAATGGGCATGGTGTTTGGCCACGTTGTCGCCGCCGAAGCAGGCCAGCCGTGCCACACGCTTCTCTGCACCACCAACATCCACCCCGAGGAAGTTGGCGATCAGCTGGGCATTGTCGACGCTGTTTACGGTGCATTCCCCCGGCTCCACTTCGCCGCTGATCAGCTTCTCGGCAAAGGGACGGCAACCGGCCTGGCCACAGGCACCACAGTTGCTGGCGGGTAGCATCTCTTCCAGCTCGTCGATGCGGGGGTCTTCATAGACGTAGAGCTTGCGATTGGCCACGGCCAACACCGAGGCCAGGGTCAGTCCCAGCCCGGCCATGAATCCGCCCGCAATGGCTACGTTGTTCAGCATCGACATCGGTTTATTTACCTGAGCAATACACTCGGAATAGTCACAATATTTGTAAGGTGATGTGGACTCTAAGTCGGGGTGTTGTATTTGCCAAGTAAATTATTTCAATTTTATGTATTAAGAATAATAAAATTAATATTCAGTATTATCGATTATGGGTTATATTAAATGTATTGGATTAACTGATAGACGGAGCCCACCATGCCCGCACCGATGTACTACAAGCAGAATCGTCTCAAGCAGCTGCGTGCCTTTTGTTTTGCCGCCCGCACTGGCAGCATCTCCCACGCCGCCGAGGAGCTTTACTTAAGCCAGCCCTCGGTCACCCTGCAGATCCAGGCGCTGGAACGGGAGATGGAGATCACCCTGTTCGAGCGGCGTGGGCCGCAGATCAAGCTCACCCCGGAGGGCAAGATCCTCTATCAGCTGGCCGACCCATTGGTGGAGGGGATAGACAAACTCCAGGAAAGTTTCTCGGCCCACTACGGCAAGCTCGAATCGGGCGAGCTAAACATCGCGGCGGGGGAGTCGACCATCCTGTACATCCTGGGTGATCCGATTAAGCGTTTCGCCGAGGCCTATCCCGGCATACGCATCAAACTGCACAACGTCACCGGACGCGATGGTATGTCGATGTTGCGCGCCGACGAGGCCGACTTCGCCGTCGGTTCCATGCTGGAAGTGCCCAACGACATCGTTTATCGCCCCAGCGTCAGCTTTGACACGGTACTGATCACCCCCCAGGACCACCCGCTCGCCAACCGCCAGGAGATCCGTCTGGAAGAGATCAGCCCCTACGGCCTGATCCTCCCCCCGCGACACCTAAGCACCTGGGGCACGGTCAAGACCGTATTCAACCAACACAACGTCAGCTACAAGATCTCCCTGGAGGCCGGTGGCTGGGAAGTGATCAAAAAATACGTCGAACTGGGGCTGGGGATCTCCATCGTTAGCGACGTCTGCCTTACCGAAGATGATAAGGTCTCACGCATCCCGCTCGGCCACTACTTCCCCGATCGCAGCTACGGCATCGTGATGCGTCGGGGCAAATTCCTCTCCCCGCAGGCGCGGCGCTTTATCGAAATGATGGACCCGGAGTTTTTTGAGGATGAGGAATAATCCCTCTCTCATACCGCAATGGCCGGAGCGTCGAGCTCCAGCTCGATGAGTTGAATGAATCTCGACCAAGATCATCGGAACGACGCCAGTGGCACCACCACCTATCACTACGACACCCACGGCCAACTGGCCGAGGTCAACTGCAAACCCCGGCGGCCAGCTCAATACCATAGGATAAAGTGATGGTTGTCCCCGTTCACCCCATGGCCAAATGTGTGAAGCGGATTAAAACAGCCCACAGGCAGGTGCGGAACGATCAATCCGGACACTGCGTATATCTGGGTGCTCCCTGAGCGCACTGCTGATTTCGTGGTAGATAGTGTCCGGGGTGTCGCGTGCAAAAGAAACCTCGACAGCACCACTGGGGCGGATCCGGTAGGCGGTGAATTCGCTGGCTTCGTGATCAAACAGTACCACGCTCACAGCGTCTTCCGACTTGAGCGCACTCTCCGAGACCGTTTGCCCACCGGCGCAGCCTGTGAGGTAAAGCATCAGGGTGGTGAGCATCGCCGTTGTCACAATAGTCGCTCTCATTCGTCTCTCTCCTTTG
>SLDE01000173.1 GCA_007125455.1 Ectothiorhodospiraceae bacterium | reverse complement strand
TCACGGCTTTAAGAACAGCCCCTTTTCTCTGTAGGGGTGGAGGTAGTGGCGGTTGTGGGCGTCGGTGCCGCTGCGGGCATCGTAGTAGTCGTTGAGCACATTGGCGGCGGCGTGGATCAGTAGGGCACCGAGCAGGGTGATAGCAAATAGCAGTGAAGTGATGGCGACGCCATCATGGTGGGCAGAGGCGGTGCCGATCAGCACCGGCCAGACCACCGCCAGCAGGAAGGCCGGGCGGGTGGCCTGGAGGTATGTGCCGACGAGCTTCATAGGCATCCTGCCCGGTGTGTGGCAGGGCTCAGGAGGCGGCGCGGCGCGCCTTGACGGCCTCGGCCAGTTCCCGCAGTAGTGTTTCGGTGGTTTCCCAGTTCATGCAGGCGTCGGTGATGCTCTGCCCGTAGGTGACGTCTTTGCCGTGTTCTACGTCTTGGCGTCCTTCAATCAAGTGGCTTTCCAGCATCACCCCCATGATACTTTGCTCGCCATTGCGCAGTTGTGTGGCGACGTCGCGGCAGACATCGGCCTGGCGGCGGTAGTCCTTGTTGCTGTTGGCGTGGGAGCAGTCGACCATCAGCAGTGGGCGCAGGCCGTTGTTCTCCAGTTGGGCGGCGGCGTCTTTGACGCTGGCGCTGTCGTAGTTGGGCTGTTTACCGCCGCGCAGGATGATGTGGCAGTCCTCGTTGCCGGTGGTGGAGAAGATCGCGGAGTGGCCGTGTTTGGTCAGGGACATAAACACGTGGGGGCGTGAGGCGGCGTTGACCGCGTCGATGGCGATCTTCAGGCCGCCGTCGGTGCTGTTTTTGAAGCCAATGGGGCAGGAGAGGCCGGAGGCCAGCTCACGGTGGCCCTGGCTTTCGGTGGTGCGCGCGCCGATGGCACCCCAGCTGATCAGGTCGGCGATGTATTGCGGGCTGATGAGATCCAGGTATTCCGTGGCGGCGGGCACGCCGTGCTGGTTGAGATCCAGCAGCAGGCTGCGCGCCATGCGCAGGCCTTTGTTGATGTGGAAGCTTTCGTCCATGTCGGGGTCGTTGATCAGCCCCTTCCAGCCGACCGTGGTGCGCGGTTTTTCGAAGTAGACGCGCATGATGATGCACAGCTCGTCTTCCAGCTCGTCGATCAGCGGTTTGAGACGCTTGGCGTAGTCGCGTGCGGCATCCACGTCGTGGATGGAGCAGGGGCCGGTGATCACTACCAGACGATCGTCCTCGCCATGGAGGATCTTGTGGATGGCCTGGCGGTGGTGGAAGACCGTTTCGGAAACGGCTTCGTCGAGGGGGTATTCGGTGTGCAGGTCCGCCGGGGGGCTAACCTCTTGAATGCCGCTGATGCGTACGTCGTCTGTCTTGTAATGCATGATCTCGTCTTCGCGTTAGATGGCCGGTAATCGCTGGAAGCGCTTACTGTAGTATCAATTCGTCCGAAGTGGAAGCGCTGGGCCGCCTGAACGGTGTACTTGCGCCGCTATTCGGCGGCGCGTCTGGCCAGCAGCTCCAGTAGTTCGCGATTATCCTGGCGTGCTGCCAGGTTGAGTGCGGTGCAGCCGTCGCCGTTTTGATCGGTGGGGTGGGCACCGGCATCGAGTAATTGTTTCACCACGTCGATATGTTGGGCGCGGATCGCATGAAACAGGGCGCTGTCGCCGCGATTGTCCTGCAGGTGGATGTCGGCACCGTGTGCCAAGAGCAGGGCGACGGTTTCGCTGTGGCCCTCCCGGGCGGCCCAGATCAGGGCGGTCCAGTGCAGGGTTTGTTCCTGCAGATCGATGCTGGCACCGTGTTCGAGCAGCAGGGCCAGCACCTCGGGATGGTTATTCCCGGCCGCTTGCATCACGGCGCTGTAGAGCCCTTCGTCCTGATCGTCCGGATCACCGCCGACGGCGAGCAGCCGTTCCACGACGGCGCTGTGTCCGTGGGCGGCGGCGGTGAGCAGTGGGGTCCAGAGGCAGTGGTCGCGGGCGTGGATGTCGGCACCGCGCTCCAGCAGGCGTTCGACCTTTGCCAATTCGCCTTGCTCGGCGGCGACGATCAGCGCGGTGCGCCCCTTGTCGTCGCGGGCATCGGGATCGCCGCAGCCGAGTAGCGCGAGGGCGAGTAGCAGTGGGAGTATCAGTCGTTTCATCTCTTAATTTCACCTGGAACCTTACTTGCGGTAGATCCGCAACACCTGGGGGATCATGCGCAGGCGGCGGATGATCTTGGCCAGGTGGCGGCGTCCGGTGACCGAGAGGGTGAGATTGATGGTGGTGTGCAGCCCGTCGCGCTCTTCCAGGCTGATGTTGTCGATATTGGCCTGGGTGTCGGATACAGCGGCGGCGATGGTGGCCAGTACGCCACGTTCGTTGTTGGCTTCGATGCGCAGATCGGCGAGGAATTCGCCGTCGATACCATCTTCCCACTGCACTTCGATGCAGCGTTCGGGGGTTTTGCGAAAGCCCCCTATGTTGTGGCAGGTTTGGGTGTGGATGACGATCCCGCGCCCGGCGGTGAGCAGGCCGAGGATGCGATCGCCGGGCAGCGGGCGGCAGCACTTGGCGAATTGGACCACGGTGCCCTCGGTGCCCTTGATCACCAGCGGCTTGCTGCCGTCATCATCGTCGATCTGCTGTGGCTCGATGTCGGCCAGTGCACGTGCCACCAGTGGTGCCATGCGGTTGCCCAGGCCGATCTGTTCCAGCAGGGCCTCTTCGCTGACCAGACCGTACTCTTGCAGCAGGTGTTGGTGGCGCGCCTTCCTGATCGCCTGGGGCGAGATACTGAGGTCGGAGAGGGCGCGGGTGAGCAGCCGCTGGCCGAGCAGGATGGATTCGTCGCGGCGCAGGTTTTTGAGGAAGTTGCGGATACTGGCGCGCGCCTTGCCCGTGGTGACGAAGTTGAGCCAGGCGGGGTTGGGCTCGGAGCTGGGGGAGGTGATGATGTGTACCGTCTGGCCGTTGCGCAGCTCGGTATGCAGTGGGGCGAGGCGTCCGTTCACCTTGGCGGC
>SLDE01000149.1 GCA_007125455.1 Ectothiorhodospiraceae bacterium | reverse complement strand
GCCAGTGTTTGTTCGCGTGGTGGCCATCGTCGGATTCACCATGCTCACGGCCCCCATCGCCGCCCATGTGATCGGGCGGGCTGGCTACTTCATCGGTGTACCGCTTTGGAGCGGCACGTTGAAGGACGAGCTCAAGGGCAAATACGATATCGACCAGCACACCCTCGATAGTCCCGATCGCAAGCCCTGAGTCGGCGGCTGGTCAATTCCCTAACGTCATTAAAGTTTTAGCCAGGATGGACGCTGATCCACCCTGGAAGTGGAGCTTATGACAACGGCTCGTTTGAGCATGGCGCCACTGTGTTGCGGCGGGCAAGTCCCCCCTGTGTGAGCACAGATCATGTCCCAGGTCATTAATACCAATGTCCTGTCTCTCAATGCCCAGCGTAACCTGAGCCGGTCCGGCATCGCCCTGGCCACGGCGATGCAGCGCCTCTCCTCCGGTGTTCGGATCAACAGCGCCCGTGACGATGCGGCCGGTCTGGCGATCGCCGAGCGTTTTACCACCCAAATCCGTGGGCTGAACCAGGCGATCCGCAATGCCAATGATGGGATCTCCCTTGCCCAAACCGGGGAGGGGGCGCTGGCGGAGATCGGCAACAACCTGCAGCGCATCCGCGAGCTGGCGGTGCAGGCGGCCAATGCCACCAACTCCGACGCCGATCGTGCTGCGCTGGATCGCGAGGTGGCACAGCGCCTCGCCGAGATCGACCGTATCGCCGGTCAGACCACCTTTAACGGTCGTCGCATCCTCGATGGCAGCTTCGGTGAGGCGCATTTTCAGGTGGGTGCCAATGTGGGGGACACCATCAACCTGGCACTGGATAGCAGTATGCGCACCGCCAGGATCGGCGCGGTAGCCGTGGTGGATGGTGCTGCGCTGGGCGAGGACGTGCTGCCATTGCATGTAGACGGCAATCTGCGCATCCGGCTTGGCGATGGGCCAGGCCTGTCCGTGGCGGATGGGGTCTATCACAGCGCCGAGGCCCTGGTCGAGGCGTTCAACCGTGCGCTGGGGGAACGCGGTCGGGCCGAGGTCAACCCGGCAGGGGGGATCCGCCTGAGCGCCCCGCAGTCGATCACCATCGACGCCGGCAGTGAACTGGGCAGTCTCGGGCTGGCTGCGCATAGCCCGCCTGGGGGTAGCCTCGCCAGTACGCATGTGCGCACTGTGGTGGCTGCCAACGAGACCCTGGATCGGGTCGATGCCGCGCTCACCGCAGTCAGCGCCATGCGCAGTCGCTTCGGGGCGATCCAGAATCGCTTTGAGTCCACCATCGCCAACCTCAGCACCACGGTGGAAAACCTCAGTGCCTCACGCAGTCGGATCATGGATGCCGACTTCGCCGCCGAGATCACCCGACTGGTGCGCGCCCAGATCCTGCAACAGGCAGGTATCGCGATCCTCTCCCAGGCCAACCTGATGCCGCGTAACATACTCAACCTGCTGTTTAACGCCTGATCCGCATTGCCAATACGCCCACTTTTGGTGCGGTAAAATTAAAAAATCCAATACATCCCTTCCGGAAATCTATATAAGCACGTTATAATAGTTTGTTTCCTCTATACATTGATTTCCCCCGGCGGAATGAATCATCAATCAGCTAAGGCAGGTTTTATGGCGATGAAGAACAAGTGGCTGTTGCGGCTCTTCCCGTTTTTATCATGGTTCCCGGTTAGCGGGGGCGTGTTGCGCGGGGATGTCCTCGCCGGGATAATCGGTGCCCTGGTATTGGTGCCGAAGGCCATGGCCTATGCCCAGTTGGCGGGTCTGCCAGTCTATTTTGGCCTTTATACCGCCTTTGTCCCTGCCATTTTGGGTGCCCTGTGGGGTTCATCGCGCCAACTGGCCACCGGCCCGGTGGCGATCATCTCGCTAATGACCGCCGCCGCCGTGGCACCCTTGGCGGTGCCAATGAGTGAGGAGTTTGTCGGCCTGGTGCTGCTGCTTACCCTGATGGTGGGGATCATCCAGTTCAGTCTGGGGGCACTCAAACTGGGCACCATCGTCAATTTTGTTTCCCACCCGGTGATTCTCGGTTTCATGACCGCCGCCGCGATCATCATCGCGCTCTCCCAGCTCGACATGCTGCTGGGGATCCCCAAGGGGCGTAGCGACTCTTTCCTGATGGATATCTGGAACATGCGTGCCTACCTCGGTCAGGTGCATCTGCCTACCTTGGGGATGTCGCTGTTTGCGCTGGTGCTGATGCTGGGTTTTCAGCGCATCAAGATGCTCAAAAAGACCAGTGTGCTGCTGGCGGTGGTGATCACCATCCTGGTCAGCATCGTGATCGACTACGAGAGCAAGGCCAAGGCCCTGCCGGAGCAGGTGGCCCACACCGAGGTGAGGGCGCTGTTGGAGAGCTTCGCCAGCGACGGAGTGCGGATCAACGAGCTGATGGGGGAGTCCACCGAGTTGCAGGCACAACTGCGTGCCCTGCGTGGTGAGGGGAGCCCCCGTGAGCTGACCGATCTGCGCCATCGTCTCAACCTGCTTGAACTGGACATAGCCGAGCTGGAAGAGCTTAACCGCAACCGTCTGCATGAGATCCGCCTGCTGCAACTGGTGCGCGTGGCCGACGAGCAAGGGGGAACCGTCACTCTCTATCCCTTTGACCAGGTGCCCGACGGGGTGGTCAGCGATGGGCTGAACTGGAAGGTGAAAAAGGTCGATGCTGAAGGAATCGCTCTGACCGGCGGCGGCGATGTGGTGGGTAGCATTCCCTCCGGCTTGCCCTCCTTCCGTATCCCGCCCTTGAGTCTCGACATGATCATGGCGCTGCTCTCGGCGGCGGTGATTATCGCCCTGGTGGCCTTCATGGAGTCCATCTCCATGGCCAAGGCGATGGCCTCCAAGACCAAGCAGAAGATCGACCCCAACCAGGAGTTGATCGGGCAGGGCATGGCCAATATGGGGGGTTCCTTCTTCCAGGCCTATCCAGCCACCGGCTCCTTCACCGGCTCGGCGATCAACCTGCAGGCGGGGGCACAAACCGG
>SLDE01000011.1 GCA_007125455.1 Ectothiorhodospiraceae bacterium | reverse complement strand
TCCGGGGCGTCCCGGTGGTTTGACCGGTAAGCAGAAGCTGCGCGCCATGCAGGCCCACTATGAGCGATTTCGCGGGGCGGATGGCTTGCTGCCCGCCACTTACGAGATTGTCTACGGCCATGCCTGGCGTGGCGAGCCCAAGCCGGACAATGGCGATGGGGAGTTTCATTTTCCCATCGACAAGCTGCGCGGTGGTAAGGGCTAATGGCGACGGGCAAGGGGTATTTCGTTACCGGCACCGATACCGGCGTGGGCAAGACCTGGGTCAGTTTGGCGATCATGGCACGACTGCAACAACAGGGGCTCACGGTGGTCGGTATGAAACCGGTGGCCAGCGGCTGCGAGCGGATCGCTGGCAGGCTGTGCAACGAGGATGCCCTGCTTATCCAGCAACAAGGCTCGTTAACGCTACCCTATGACACCATCAACCCTTACGCCTTTGCCCCCGCCATCGCCCCCCACCTGGCCGCCGAGCAGGCCGGTGTGCTGATCGAACCGGGCAGGCTAAAACAGGTGTATCAACAACTTGCGCAGGACGCAGAGTGGGTCGTGGTGGAAGGGGCTGGTGGTTGGCTGGTACCGCTGGGGGCGGATTTTAGCATCGCCGAGCTGGCGCGATCGTTGGGGCTGCCGGTGATCCTGGTCGTTGGGCTGCGCCTGGGCTGCATCAGCCACGCCCTGCTCAGCGCCCAAGCGATCCGCGCCAGCGGCTGCACGCTACACGGCTGGATCGCCAATACCCTCGATCCGACCATGCCCTGCCTGGAAGAGAACATCCGCAGCATTGCCGAGCGGATCGAGGCTCCACTGCTGGGCACCCTGCCCTATCGGCCGGAGGCAACCGCAGCAGACAGTGCAGGCTTACTTACGCTTTAGCAGTCTGTTAGCCCGGCTCGGTCTGCAACTCACCACCCTGTCCCCGCTGCCCCTTGAGGGTGGTGAATACCGTGGTGAGGGCTCGCTCCAGGATGGGGGTGTGCTCCACCAACTCCAGTCGGCCCCGATAGAGATCGGCCGCGAGGCTGTTTACGGTGCGCTCCGCCACCACCTTGTGACGCCAATTGGTAAACACATACTCTCCCAGATAGTCGCTCTTCCAGGCCACCTTGCAGCGCACCGGGTTATCGTGTTTGTCGTGCAGGATCACCATCTGCCCGACCTGTATCTCACGTATCGCCTCGATGAACTCATCGTCCACCATCAGGCTCACCTCTTCCTGCTCTGAGGACAGTACCACCTCTTCCATAAACTCATCGGGGATGGCCGATGCAGCGGCATCTTCCTCATCCAGCAGACTGCCACTGAGCCCATCGAGCAATTGATCGATATCGGCCATCTCGGCCTCCATCGCACTGATCGCCTTGTCCATCTTGCTCTGTTGCAGCTTCTCGGCCTCCGCCGCCTCGGCCTTCACCGGGGTAAGAATGGCCATATGCAAGGGCTCGATGATCTTGAGTACCTGGATTACGCTATCGTTGTCGATCCCGGCCTCCAGCATCCCCTTGCGCAGGCCCATCACCAGTGGCGGGATCACCTTGAGCAACTGGCCACGGGCCGCCTTATCGCCCCTGGGCTGTATCGAATCGATCAGACGATCCACCAGTTCGCTGCGCTCGCGCCACTGGGCGCTCTCCTCACCGTGTTGGCGAATGGTGTGCAACAGGGTCTGGCGCCAGGGGCCGGTGATGACATTGCGTACCACCTCAGGCACCTCGGCGCCCTCATCGATCATGGCCAGCTTGATCCGCAGGGTCTCCTCCACCTGGATACGCCCCCGCTCTTGCTGCTCGTGCCGCCCCTTTACCCCGTCGATCACCGAGGCGATCTGCTCCTGCTCATCCCCGCGCAGGGTCATGAACAACTCCAGCGACTCCAACTCGCGCTCAAACACCCCCATGTCACTGTCAAAGTCACTGGCGATGCTGTCCACCACGCGCTTCACCTCGATCAGCACCGGGGTCTCGCCGTCGACATACGCATCCAACTCCGCACAAAGCTGCGCCAGGCGGTTGAGCAGTACCCGTGCCGGGTGGCTCTTCTTGCTGAGGAAGCTATCGTCCAGCAGTGCCACCTTCACCATCGGGATCTGCAAGCGGGCGATCTGGGCACGGGCCACATCAGGGATGTCACGATCTTCCAGGATCACCCCAAACAGCATCGCCACCACATCGATCATCATGCTTTCACGCTGCTGAAAGCCCGCCAGGCTCTCCTGCCCTGGCCCTTGCAGGTCACCGGCGATCAGCTGCTTGAGCTGGTCGCTATCGAGCGCATTGCCGGCGCTTTCCAGCTGCTGCTGCATGCGCGTGAGGACCTGGGTCAGTTGCATCGCATCCACCGGTGCGAAGCTTTGACCGCTGGCCAAACTGGCCCCCGGCATGATCGGTACCATGTTCGCCCCACCCTGGTTATGCAATAGCTCCTGCAACACCTCCATCAGGCCGACTTCGGTATCTTCCCCATCGGTCGTAGCGGATGACGGCTTATCCCCCCCCGACTCGCGCGTACGCTCGCGTGATGGCGAGACCACCGCCCGATGCATCGGCTTGGGTAGCTCCGGCAGGATCCCGGCACGGGCCAATAAACCATTGGCCGACTCATAGAAGGGGGCAAGGTTGGCCACCACGTTCAAATCAAAGAGCTTGTACAGCAGCAGGCGCACCTTCAGGTCCGCCTCCAGCGCATCCAGTGCCTGGGCAAAGCCATCACACAGCTGCTGTGCAGAGCCGGGGTAATCAGAGGGCTTGCCACCATGCGCCGCCAACAGGTGCTGCATCCGCTGCCCCAGGGCATCGAGCAGCTTGGCCTCGACATTGTGGATCTTGTCCACCATGCCCTTGATGGCCAGCGACTCTTCCAGCTCACCCTCATCGACCAGGGACAGCGAATCGGCACTAAAGCCGCCACGGCTACCACCACCTGCGGCCTTACCCTGCAGAGCGCCGCTAAACGCCTGCTGGATAGAGCGCTTGAAGCCGGTCTCGATCTCGGCACGCACCCGGCGCAACTGG
>SLDE01000196.1 GCA_007125455.1 Ectothiorhodospiraceae bacterium | reverse complement strand
GGCCTTTTGTTGTGACAGGGTGAGGCGGGCATTGAGTGGCATGATGTTGTAGAGGTTGTCGCCGGTATCGGTATTCTTGCCACGGGTGTAGCTGATCGAGCCGCGCAGGCCGAAGTCACCAAATCCGGTGTCTTGTGCCAGCGCACGGTGGCCGGTGAGGTCGATACCGTAGATCCGCGCCGCTTCGTTGACGAACTGCAGGTAGACAAAGCCTTCTTCACGCATCAGGTTGTCTTCGGTGCAGGCGTTCCCTCCCGAGGAGCAGCGCTCGGCGTCGATGTAGTTATCCACATAGCTGTAGTAGGGGGTGATCTCCAGCCCCCACTGTTGCTGCATGGCGTCCTGCCAGGCGAAGGTGGCGCTGACGGTGTGGGCCACTTCGGGCTTGAGCTCCAGGTTGCCCACATAGCCGTTGCCGTCCCCGGCCATGTTCACCATGCGCATCGCCATGCCGTGGGTGGACCAGGTGTAGCGCTCGTAGAGGTTGGGGGAGCGGGTCTTTTGCGCGTAGCCAAACTCGACACTGCGTCCAGTATCCGGGCTGTAGCGGGCCAGCAGGCTGAGATCCCAGTTGCGGTCGGTGTGCTTACGCTCGGCCTCGTTAAAGGCGTCGCGATCGGCGGGGCTAAAGTTGTCGTTGTAACCGGCCACTTCGTCGGCGTCCATGGTCACGGTCTCGTGGCGCAGGCCGATCATGCTTAGCCAGCTTGGGTTCCACTGTGCCTCCCACTCGGCGAAGGCGGCCAGGCGATCCCGTTGTCCGTTGTTGATATTCCAAAAGACCTCTGGCCACATCCCCTTGCCGGAGGGGTCCCACCAGTCGTCCAGGCGGTAGCGCTGCAACTCACTGCCGACGCGTAACAGATCGCGCTCGGTGAGCGGCACTTCGCCCTTGAGGCTCAGCCCACGGTTATCTGCCTTGGTGTCCATCGGCATCCCGGCGGCGCATCCGTTGGGGCCGGGCAGCAGCTCTTCGCAGGGCTCGCCGTCGGGGATGGAGCCGTTGTTGGCGCCGTACCAATAGAGCTTATCGTCACCGAATTGCATGTAGTGACGGGTGCGCTCCTGGTAGGCGCGTGCCTCCAGCCCACCCCACTGGTATTCGCCCTGGTAGCGCAGGTTGGCCTGGGTACTGTCGTTGCCGGTCATATCCATGCGCTGGTTGGGCCAGTCCTGGTAGGGGATGTCCTGCATCCCCAGCCGCAGTTCGGCCAGGTGGTTCTCGTTGCGCAGGGCCAGGGCTATGGACTGGTTGATCGACTTGTACCGGGTGGAGCCGACCTCGTCACCGTCCAGCCAGTCGCGCCCGGCCGCCGCCTCGCCGGCGGGTTTGAAGTCGTCGCCGGCACGGTAGTTGTCGGACTCGGCATAACTGCCCCGATAGCTCAGGCTTACTGTTTCGCTGGCCAGGGTGGCCCCCAGGTTGCCGCCGTAGGCCTCGCCATTACTGCGATAAAAGGCCCCCAGTTCACCCTGCTGCAGATGCCCCTCTCCGGGGGTGGCAAACAGCGGCGGAGGGGATTCGACCAGGATGGTGGCTCCGATGCTGTCGCCGCCGCTGCTCACCGGGCTGATCCCCGCCAGCACACGGGCGCTGCCCACGTGGCTGGGGTCGATGTAGGAGAGGGGTGGGTTCATGTGGTTGCCACAGGCCGAGATGAGATCCATGCCGTCCACCTTCACCCGCAGGCGATCATCGGCCATGCCGCGGATCACCGGCAGGCTGGAGACCCCGCCGGCCCCCTGGAGGGAGAGGCCGGGGGCATCCCGCAGTAGGCGTGCACTGTCACTGGTGCTGGGGCGCAGGGCGCGCAGCTGCTCCTCGCTCAACACCGAGGCGCGCGCTGCGCCATCCTCGTGTAGCGGTGTGGCGGTAACATTGATCTCGGGCAGGGTGTTCTCGTTCGCTTGGGCGCTACCGCAGGCCATCGTGGTGGCCAGCCCCAGCCAAAGGGCCGAACGATAACGGGAAAATGGCTTGTTGTGCATGGTGCTCTCCACTTTTTTATTAAGTGGTAGCCCCATGGCAAGATATGGGCCAAGCTCGTTGGCTTTTAGTTTCAAGAACTTGGATTATACGGCTGCACCAAACTGCGGCATATGCCTTGGTTGAATCGGGGATATGGCCCAGCTAGCGCGGCTGTAGTTGCCCCAGCCGTGCCCGCAACAGGCCCGGAAAGCGCTTGTACCAGGTGGCATTCAGCGGCGAGGGGTGGGGCAGCGGATGCAGGTGCAGGGGCCGCGAGCACTCGGCGTTTTCCAGCACGACGGTTACGTGGCCGCTGAAGCGATCTTCCCGCGCCCAAAAGGCCTCGAGCTGCTGTTTGATCTGGCGTGGCTGGTTGATGGCAAACCAGAAAAAGGCCTCGCGCCCCAGGGTGATGATCTCCTGGCCCTGCCAGGCATTGAGCAGCAGATCCGCTACCAAAGGCTGGAAACGCTTTTTGACCTTCATGGACCAGGCCTTGTTGCCCAGCGGCTTATAGGGCACGGTGTTGGCCCAAAAATAGCCCTCCCCAACCCGCTGCGAGGCGGCAAAGTCGGGCATCGGCTCACCGTGCAGGTGTTGATATAGCGCGCCGCGCACCTGCTGTCCGGCGGCGCCGATGAAGGGTTGCTGGTAACGCAGCTCGTCGCGGCCTGGGTCTCGCCCGAAGAAGGCGATCGGGGCCTGGGGATGGCCCTCGCCGATCACCGGCTCCTGCCAATCTCGACCCAGCTCGGTGTAGGCGGGCAGGTCGATCCCCTCCAGGGTGGCGGCGAGTTCACGAAAGGCGGCGTGGCGTTGTTGTGGGGTCATGCGGGTTCCTGTTGTAACGGCTTGAGATTGATATGGGTCGGTAAGAAAAAACACGGCGAAATACAGGTTTATCCAGCCCGAACGTTCGGGCTGGGTAACACCTCCACCTGCACCGCAAAGCCCAGCAGGCGGCTGAATAAGGCGGCCTGGCTGGATGGCTCCCCTGTGCTGAAGAAGCGTGCCTGACCACCTTGCCCGGCGCGGTTGAGCAGCCCTTGCTCTGCCAATAGGTCGTGCAGGCGTCGCGCCACCGCCGGGCCGGTGTCGATGATCTGCAGGGCGGGGCCGGTGAGGTGGCGGATCGGTTCGAGCAGGAAGGGGTAGTGGGTGCAGCCCAGCACCAGGGTGTCGGCCTGTTGTTCGATGATTGGGGCCAGGTAGTTTTGCAGCAGGCGAGTGGTTTCGCTGCTGTGCAGGGCGTGCTGCTCTACCTGCTCTACCAGCCCCGGACAGGGCTGGATGATCACCTGTTTGCCGGGGCCGTAGCGCTGCACCAAGTGGGCCATGCGCTGGCTACGCACCATCGCCTCGGTGGCGAGGATCCCCACTACCCCGTTGCGACTGCCGAGAATGGCCGGCTTGATCCCCGGCTCCATACCCACCACCGGAATGGCGAAACGCTCACGCAGCGACTCCACCGCTGCGGCGGTGGCGGTGTTGCAGGCCACCACCAGGGCCTTGGCCCCCTCGCCAACCAGTGCCTCGGCCAATGCGTGTACCCGCTGGCGCACCAGGCCAGCGGGTTTGTTGCCATAGGGGATGTGGGCTGTATCGGCGGCATAGAGCAGGTGTTCGTCGGGCAACAGGGCGCGGATCTGACGCCATACCGACAGGCCGCCGACCCCAGAGTCGAGGATACCAATGGGGGCTTGCTGGGTGTGGCCGCTCACTTGTCCTGCGGTTCCGGCTCCGCCCAGAGGGTGTCGAACAGCGCACCACTGGCGGGGTCTTCCATGAGCTGGTGGGCAATGATCCAGGCGGCGGCGCTCCACACCTGTTGGAAATTGGCACGTCGTCCGATCAGGCTGCCGTGACGCCCGTCGTAGTACTCGGGCCATTTCTGCTTCATCAGCTGTTCGCCCAGACCGAACATCACCCGTTCGGCCAGATCCCCGCGCCCGGTGCGTCGTGCGGCACCGATGAACGGCCACAGCAGTACCGGCCAGTTGCCGCCGTTATGGTAGGACCAGGGGGAGTTCTTGGGATCGCTGCCGGTGAGGTAGCGCCATTCGCTGCCCTGTGCCGCCGGGAAGACGATCTTTAGCGGCATCTCGCCCACCAGTTCCTCCCAGTGTTGCTGGTAGAGGCGCATGATCCCCTGTGCCTCCTCCTCGGTGGCCAGCCCGAACAGGATCGCCAGCAGGTTGCCCTGGGCAAAAAAGCGAAAGTCGATCCGCCCTGGCCCCACGTTGCCCACCAGATAGCCACTGCCTGGCTGCAGCCAGCCATCGATCCAGTCGGGGATGGTCTCGGGGTAGACGTTGAGCACGTTGCGCGCATCCAGGCCAAACTCCTCCGAGTGGTAGCGGTGGATCTCGTTCAGCCGGTCGCGCCCCATCCAGTAGTAGATCCGCACATAGGAGCGCAATGCGTCGCGGCGGATGCGGATGGTCTCGCGCAGGCGGGCATGCTCCTCGCCCGCCGCAAGCAACTCGTCGGCGGTGTGCAACATGCCGTAGTAGAGCGCCTGGATCTCCAGTGGGTGGCCATAGACCCCCATGCGTCGGTCGATCATAAAGGAGGCATCGGGCACCAGCATGGTGGGGGCCGCTTCAAAGCTCTCTTTGAGATAGAGCTCCAGGGTCTGGCGCATGCAAAGCTGGATGTCCGGCTGCTGGGCAAAGGCGGCATCGCCGCTGCTGCGCACATAGGCGCGCAGCAGGAACATCCACCACATCGCCGAATCCACCGGGGCGACCCGCCCAATGGCCAGCTCACCGAAGTCGGCCAGCAAGCGCTCCCGGCCATCCTCCTCCACCACTCGGAAGCTGGCGGGCATCAACCCGAGCGCACGCTGATGGCCAGGCATGACCGGCTGCTGGGAACGCAACTGCATCACGGTGACCAAAAAATTGCGCACGATGGCGTGGTCGCCGCGCATCATGAAGACCAGCGCGGAGGGGACGAAGTCGCGCACAAAGCACTCGTCGTAGTTGGCCGCCGCCGGGCGATCATCGCAGGCAGCCGACGTCCCGACCGCTTGGCCCTGATAGTAGAGGATGGAGCGCTCAAGGAGCGCTTCGGCACTGGTATATGGCATCGTCAGATCATAGCACGCAGGTGACCCGGCGTGGGACTGGCTGTCATTAACACGCCTCCGAACTGACATATTCCTGCCATCTTCCCTGCACATACTCACAGCACTTGTCCATTGTCAGCAGGAGATTGCCATGTGGGAATTTGAGATCGTTGCGATAGAACAGACCGCTCCACCCGTGCCGCAGCGCGGCGACTGGTATCGCTACACCATCGCCAACCGGATCACCGAGATCAGCGGCACCCGCTGTGGCAGCCGCGAGGAGGTGGATCGCTTTGTGCGTAGCTCGGTGCAACGGCTCAACAGCCGCCACCTTGCCCCCTCATTCAGCCACTCCAGCCTGATCAACTGAAGCGCCCTGCCAGCGGTAGGGGTGCAGCACATCAAGGCTGATGCGCTGTAGTGCGCCATCGTGCTGATGGGCGCGCAGCTGTAGACGCAGCCACTGCGGCTGTTGCCAGTCTTCGCTGTGATATTGCTCTGGATAGCGTACCCGGTAGACCAGCTCCCGCGTGCCACGGTCAAAGTACCAACTGCCTGGCGGCAGTGGCTCGGGCGGGCCTTCGTGCTCACCGAGGTAGTTTGGCGGTGGCGGGTCAAGCAGTGCCACCGGGTTGCTCAGGTGTAACGCGGGCAAGGCTTCAGGGCCGCGCTGCAGCACCAGCACCCCCATCTGGGTACCCAGCGCACTTTGCAGTGTGGCGATGGTGCGCTGTACCCCAACCCGCTCGGCCGCATGGCGCAGCTCCATGATGCGCTGACTGGCCAGCAACACAAACACCAGCACCAGCGCCACCACCAGCAGGGTCTCCAGCAGGCTGACGCCGTACTGTCGCCGCCACACGGTTAACGTCCGGCCATGCTGGTCATCTCCCACATCGGCAGGAAGATCCCCAGCGCCAGGATCATCACCAGGATCCCCACCGAGACGATCAGGATCGGCTCGATGGCGCTGCTGAGGTTCTGCAGCTCGAAGTCCACCTCACGTTCATAGAAGTCGGAGACCTCCTCCATCATCTGATCCACGGCACCGGTCTCTTCCCCTACGGCGAGCATCTGCAGCACCAGGGGGGTAAACAACCCCGTGGCGGCGGCGGTACGGGTAAGGCTATCCCCACGCTCGATGCCGTTGCGCATGCTGAGGATGCGCTCGGTGACAAAGTCGTTGTCCACCGCGCGCGAGACCACCGTCAGCCCCTGGATCAAGGGCACCCCGCTCTTGCTCGCCATGGCAAAGGAGCGGGTAAAGCGGCTCAGGGTGGCGCGGGTAATAATGCTGCCGACGATGGGCAGGCGCAGCTTGATCCGCCCCCAACGGTAGCGTCCGCGATCGGTCTTGATGTAGTAGTTGAAGCCAAACACCAGCCCCAGCAGCAGCGCCAGCATCCACGGCCAGTAGGCGACGGTGAAGTTGGAGGTGTTGACCAGCAGCTGGGTCTGCCAGGGCAGCGACTCGCCCATACTGGCAAACACCCCGGCAAAGGCCGGGATCACGAAGACATTGACGATACCGATCGCCAGGGCAATCGCCACGATCACGAAGGTGGGGTAACGGATCGCCGCCTTGATGCGGTTGCGGGTGTCGCGCTCCAGTTCCAGGTAGGTGGCCAGTTGGGCAAAGGCCTGATCCAGCTGGCCCGAGTTTTCCCCTACCCGCACCATGCTCACCATCAGCGGGGTGAATACCTGACGGTGCATATCCATCGCCATATTCAACTCGCGCCCGGATTCAATGTCGTGGCGGAGCTGACGCATGATCTCGGCCAGCATCGGGTTGCGGGTGGTCTCGGCAAGGCCATTGATGGCGCGAATGATCGGGACCCCGGCCTTGCTCAGGGTGTACATCTGGCGGCAGAAGAGGATCAGATCGTCGATTCCGGGCTTGCTGCCGCCCAGGCGCTTTTTCACTTCGGCCAGCACATCGACCCGCGCCTTGGTCGGCTTGATCTCCAGTGGGGTGACGCCACTGTTAAGCAACTGTCCGGCCAGCGCGTCGCTACTGGCCGCTTCCAGTTCGCCCTTGATCAGCTCGCCACGGCCATCCCGTGCCTTGTACTGGAACAGGGCCATCAGCCCTCACCCTCTGATGTTTCCATCTGCTCTGGCTCTGGCAACAACTCGGGGATCTCCCCGACCAGCCGCAGCACCTCTTCCAGGGTGGTCACCCCCTTGAAGGCGAAGGTGAGCGCATTCTCTGCCAGGGTGTGAAACTCCGGGTTCTGGTGGGCGGCACGGGTGAAGGCGGCGGTGTCTTCACGACGTAGCGCATCGGCCATCGGTTCGCTCAATTCGAGCAATTCAAACACCCCGATCCGTCCCCGGTAGCCGGTATTATTGCACTGTGGACAGCCGCGCCCGCGCTTGAAGCTGACGGTATCCGGGTCGATCTGTAGCTGGCCCAGCAGCCAGTTACGCTCCTGTATGCTGGGCTGATAATCTTCCGTGCAGCTATCGCAGATGCGCCGCACTAGGCGCTGGGCGACGATGGCCTCCAGCGCGGTGGCCACCATGAAGCCGGGGATCCCCATGTCGATCAGGCGGATGGCGGTGGAGATCGCATCGTTGGTATGCAGGGTGGACATCACCAGATGGCCGGTGATCGCCGCGCGCAGGGCGATCTCGGCGGTCTCCTGATCGCGGATCTCCCCCACCAGTACCACGTCCGGGTCCTGGCGCAGAGCGGTGCGCAGCACCGTGGCGAAGTTCAGGCCGATCTTGGGCTTGACCTGCACCTGGTTGATCCGCGGCAGACGGTACTCCACCGGGTCTTCCACGGTGATGATCTTCTTCTCCGGGGCGTTTAGCTCACTCAGCGCCCCGTAGAGGGTGGTGGTCTTGCCGCTACCGGTGGGGCCGGTGACCAGTACGATCCCATGGGGCTTGTGGATATGCCGGCGAAAGCTGTTGAGGATCGGCCCTGGCATGCCGATCTTTTCCAGATCGAGGCTGCCGCCGGACTGATCCAGCAGACGCATCACCACCGACTCACCATGCTGGATCGGCATGGTGGAGAGGCGCACGTCGATGCTGTGGTCCTTGACACGCATATTGAAACGCCCGTCCTGAGGCAGGCGTCGCTCGGAGATATCCAGCCCGGCCATCAGCTTGAGCCGCGACACCACCGCGTTGGCGATGCGCTTCTCCTTCATCACCTGCTCCTGCAGCACCCCGTCGATTCGCTGGCGGATCCGCAACACCAGTTCATCCGGCTCGATGTGGATGTCCGAGGCACCCACCTGCACCGCATCCTCGAACAGTGACTGCAACAGTTTAACCACCGGGGCATCACTGACATCGGCCCCCTGCAGCATGTCCTCGATCTTGATATCGCTGTCGGAGAGCTCTTCGCTCAGCTCCTCCGCCAGCGAGGAGATCTCCTCGGTCTTGCGGTAGACCACATCGATGGTGCGCAGCAGATCCGACTCGCGCACCACCGCCAGGCGCAGGTCGCTCTTCAGTACCTTGGCCAGTTCATCGTAGGCGAAGATGTCGGTGGGGTCGGCCATCCCCACCAACAGCTGGTTGGGCTGGCTGTCGTCCAGCGCAATGGCACGGTAACGGCGCGCCAGGGTCTCCGGCACCCGGCGCACCGTCTCGGCGTTGTATTTGTAGTGCTTGAGGTCGATAAAGGGGAGCTGCAACTGACGCGAGAGAAATTGCAGCAGCTGGTCTTCGCTGATGATCCCCAGCTCGATCAGGGTGCGCCCCAGCTTATGGCCGCTGCGCTTTTGCTCGCCAAGGGCCTGGTGCAGTTGGGCCTCGGAGATGATCTTGTGCTCGACCAGCAGGTCGCCGATGCGTATCTTCTTGCGCGGGATCATGCAGCCACCCTGTATTGTCTGTTGATTATTTTAAAGTTACCGCCCCGCCGTTTAGCAGCCGCAGCCTGGTCGGTCGGTATTGAGACTGAGGGTGCCGGTCAGCTGGGCGACCTCGGTCAGCTCGTGGCGCTTGAGGTAATCAACGATGCCCCGGTTGATCTGCTTGCACACCAGCGGGTCGTAAAACAGTGCCGTACCTACGCCCACGGCACTGGCTCCGGCAATGATGAACTCCAGCGCATCCTCGGCGCTGTGGATCCCGCCCTGACCGATGATCGGGATGCTGTGCTCACGACACACCTGATAGACCTGGTGGGTCTTGAGCAGCGCCACCGGCTTGATCGCCGGGCCGGACAGCCCGCCCTGATTATTACCCAGCACCGGGCTACGGCTCTCGATGTCGATCGCCATCCCCATCAGGGTGTTGATCACCGCAAAGGCGTCGGTGCCGGCCTCGATGCAGCGGCGGGCATTGGCGGCGATGTCGGTCTGGTTGGGCGAGAGCTTGGTGATGATGGGCTTGTTTGTGACGGCACGTACCGCCTCGACCACCCGTGCCGACATCGCCGGATCGTTGCCGAAGGCCATCCCGCCAGCCTTGACGTTGGGGCAGGAGATGTTGATCTCGATGGCGTCGATCTCACTGTCGTCAAACAGCCTGGCCACCGCCGCGTAGTCCTCCACGGTGGAGCCCGAAATATTGGCAATGAAGCGGGTTTCGTCAAAGTCCAGCTGGGGGAGGATCTCACGCACCACGTATTCAGCACCGGGGTTCTGCAGGCCGATGGCGTTGAGCATCCCCTCCGGGGTCTCGTAGACCCGATGGGGGGCGTTGCCCAGCCTTGGCTCCAGGGTGGTGCCCTTGAGGCAGACCGCGCCCACGTCGCGATTGGAGTAGCCCGCCACGCGGGTATATTCCTCGCCGAAGCCCACACAGCCCGAGAGCAGAACCAACGGGGTATCCAGGCGCATACCGCAGAGATCCACGGCCAGCATTGCTTTGTCTTCCGGACTCATTGAGATCCTCGTCACATTTTTGGTAAAAGATACTCGATAGCAGTGGTGCGGCACAAGCTCCGCCTAGTCAAAACCCAACTGCCGCCAGGCCTCATAAACAAACACCGCCGCCGCGTTGGAGAGGTTGAGGCTACGGCTGTGGGGCAGCATCGGAAGGCGCAGCCACTGTGCGGTGGGGATCTGTGCCAGCACGGCGTCGGGCAGGCCGCGACTCTCGGGGCCAAACAGCAGCGCATCACCGGCCCGATAGCCCGCCTCGCTATGCAGTTGTCGCCCCTTGGTGGTGCAGGCGAATAATCGCCTGGGCTGGGCCTGTTCCAGATAGGCCTCCAGGCTCGCGTGCAGCTTCAGCTGCGCATATTCATGGTAGTCCAACCCGGCGCGGCGTAGACGCTTGTCATCCAGCTCAAAGCCCAGCGGGCCGATCAGGTGCAGTTCGGCACCGGTATTGGCACATAGCCGTATGATGTTGCCGGTATTGGGGGGGATCTCCGGCTCGTAGAGCACTACCTGGATCAATGGCTTTCGGCCTTGGGCTCCCGCCCCAGCAAGGCCTCTACCGCCGCCTGGGCGCTACACTCGCCGCGCAGCACACGGCATACCTGTTCGGTGATCGGCATCTCGACCCCCTGCTGACGCGCCAGTTGGCCGATCTCCGGGGCGCTCTTGACCCCCTCCACTGCCTGAGCAATCTGCACCAAGGCCTCATCCAGGCCTTCCCCACGCCCCAGCGCCAGCCCCAGACGACGGTTTCGGGACTGGTCATCGGTACAGGTCAGTACCAGGTCACCCAGGCCGGCCAGGCCCATGAAGGTCTCCGGCTGACCGCCGAGGCTGGCCCCCAGACGCATCATCTCTGCCAGCCCACGGGTGATCAGGGCGGCGCGGGTATTGGCGCCAAAGCCCAGCCCGTCGGCGGCCCCGGCGGCAATCGCCAACACGTTTTTGCAGGCACCGCCCAGCTCGACCCCCACCATGTCATCGTTGGTATAGGCGCGGAATACCCCGCCATGCAGCGCCGCGACAAAGGCCTGCGCGGTGGGTGCATCGAGTGAGGCCACGGTCACGGCGGTGGGCAAGCCCCTGGCCAGCTCGCCAGCGAAGGTCGGGCCGGAGACCACCGCACTGGGGCGCTCGCCCAGCTCCTCGGCAAAGACCTGATGCAACAACTTGCGGCTGCCGGGCTCCAGCCCCTTGGTGGCCCAGGCGAGTTGGGTGCTTTCTTTGAGGTGAGGCAGCACCTGGCGCAGGGTGGAACGAAAGGCATGGCTGGGTACGACCACCAGCAGCAGCTCGGCACGGCCTACGGCGGTGGCCAGATCCGGCTCGGGTTCGATCCCATCGGGGAGGCGAAGCCCTGGAAGGTAGCGCTCATTGCTGCGCGCCTGGGCCATCGTTGCCAGCGCTGCGGCATCCCGCCCCCACAGGCTGACACGATTACCGTTGCGCGCCAGCTGCATCGCCAGGGCGGTGCCCCAGGAGCCGGCACCCAACACGCTGACTTGGCGCATTAGTGGCTGGTCGCCCCGTCCTGCCCGCCCTCGGCCTGCGGCTGTTGCTGCTGCAGGTGCTGGGCGTAGAGGGCGTCAAAGTTGATCGGTGCCAGCAGCATCTGCGGGAAGCTGCCCTTGGTTACCACATCGGTGATCACCTCACGCACGTAGGGGAAGAGGATATTCGGGCAGTAGCTGTGCAGCATCGCGCCGAGATCGCTTTCGCTAAAGCCGCTGATACCGAAGATCCCTGCCTGCTTGACCTCAATCAGGTAGGCAGTCTTTTCGCCCAGCTTGGCGGTGACGGTGATGCTCAGCTCCACCTCGTAGACCCCTTCGCTGATCAGGTTGGCGGCAGAGTTGAGGTCGACACTGGTCTGGGGCTCCCACTTTTCGGTAAACACGGCGGGGGTGTTGGGTGCCTCGAAGGAAAGGTCTTTGGTGTAGATGCGCTGAATAGCAAAGTTCGGTCCCTGCTGCTCGGCGGCGGCGTTATTCTCACTCATGGTGATTCCTGTTTTTGGTTGGGGTGTTGGTATTTGGAGGGCTCAGACCCGGCTGTTGACCCAGGCCAGCAAGTTCTGCAGATCCATCGCACCGGCCAGACGCTCCACCTCCCGCCCCTGTCGAAACAGTAGCAGGGTGGGGATGCTGCGGATATTGTACTGCGCCGCCAGGCCCTGCTCGACCTCGGTGTTCACCTTGGCCAGACGCAGCTTCGGCTCCAGCTGTGCGGCGGCCTGGGCAAAGACCGGAGCCATCATCTTGCAGGGGCCGCACCAGGGGGCCCAGAAGTCGACCAGCAGGGGGATGTCACTGTTTTGCAGGTGGCGGGCGAAGTTGCCCTGACTCAGCTCCAGCGGCTGGCCGAGGAACAGCCGCTGCTTGCAGCGACCGCAACGGCCACCAGCTTGCAACCGCGCGGAAGGCAGTCGGTTGGTGCTGTGACAGTGGGGGCAGACGATGTGCAGATGGTCGGCCATGGCGTGCTATCGCTCAGGCAAGCCCCAGGCGCTTGTCCAGCTCATCGTCGATCGCCATCTCGGAGAGCTCATCGAAACCGCCGACGTGAAAGTCGTCGATAAAGATCTGCGGCACCGAGGTCACGCCGCCGCTCAGGCGCTCCATCTCGGGGCGCAGCTCGGGCTTTTCGTCGATGCGGATGTCGGTATAGCCAACGCCCTTCTTATCCAGCAGGTTGCGCGCCCGGATACAGAATGGGCAGCTGGCGGTGGTGTACATGGTGACTTGTGGCATGGTGATCTCCCCTCACTTTTCTTTGCGTTTTTTGCTCTTGCCTGGTTTTTTTAGCGGCAGGTTGGCGCTCTGCCAGGCCATGATGCCGCCCTTGAGATTGTAGACCTTCTCAAAGCCCTCTTTGCGCAGTCGACCGCAGCCACTGGCCGAGCGGTGCCCACTGCGGCAGTTGACGATCACCTCGCGATCCTTGTACTGCTCCAGCTCACCGATGCGCTCGGCCAGCTTGCCCAGCGGGATGTGGATTGCATCGATGATATGCCCCTGCGCAACCTCGTTATCATCACGCACATCGACGATCACCGCATCGTGGTGGTTGAGCATTAGTACCGCCTGGCTGACATCGATCTCTTTGTAGCCCTTGAGGCGACGCAGGATCCCTCCGCCAAACAGCATGATAAGGATGATGGCGAGGGCCAGGAACAACTCCCAGCGATTGGTCATGAACTCAATATACTGTGACATGGGTAGCAAGCGGGGCCTTGTAAGCTATAGTCTGGGGTGTAGTGATGCGCGGGGCATCACAGGGTCGTGCAAAAAACATTACGCATCATGCTGATCAATTGCAGGGTACGTGCATCGACCACCTTGTAATAGACGCGATTGGCGTCCTTACGCGAAGACAGGATACCCTTGTCACGCAGAATGGCAAGGTGCTGGGAGATATTGCTCTGCGAGGTACCCACCCGATCCACGATGTCTTGTACACTCACCTCCTGCGCCCCAAGGGTGCAAAGGATCTTCAGGCGCAACGGGTGTGACATCGCCTTGAGGGAGCGAGAAGCGCGTTCAATGTCCTCATCGCGCTTCATCAGACCCATATCTTCTTCTTGCTCAGACATATCTTCATCCAATTCTGTGGGGTAAAATGTCGTTCGGCTAAGCGGCAGCTTGCTTGAAAACTGCCAATATCAGCAAAACAATATACAATAATACATTCTTTGAGAAGTGATTTTCACTACTTTGTAAACAGGAATTGATACAAATATGCCACCACTCGCCCGTCACCGCCCGCTGCTGCTGTGTATCCTCGATGGTTGGGGATACAGTGAAAACAGCCACTACAACGCCATCACTGCCGCCAAGACCCCGGTATGGGACGCCTTGTGGTCACACTATCCACACAGTCTGGTGCGCTGTTCCGGTGCCGAGGTGGGCCTGCCGGGCGGCCAGATGGGCAACTCCGAGGTTGGCCACCTCAACCTCGGTGCCGGGCGGGTAGTCTACCAGGAGTTCACCCGTGTCAGCCGTTCGGTAAAGACCGGCTCCTTCTATAGCAACGCCACCCTCACCGAGGCCGTGGACCATGCCGTGGGTGACGACAAGGCGGTGCATATCCTCGGCCTGCTCTCCCCCGGCGGGGTACACAGCCACGAAAACCACATTCATGCCATGGTCAAACTGGCGGTGGAGCGTGGCGCAAAGAAGGTCTACGTACACGCCTTCCTCGATGGGCGCGACACCCCGCCCAAGAGTGCGGCGGAATCCCTCAGCAAGTTGCAGGCCGTGTGCGACGAGATCGGCGGGGGGCGCATCGCCTCCATCATCGGGCGCTTCTTTGCGATGGATCGCGACCACCGCTGGCCGCGGATCCAGGCCGCCTACGACCTGATCACCGGCTGCAAGACCGAGTTCGTCGCCAAGGACGCCCTCGCCGGACTGGAAATGGCCTACGCCCGTGGCGAGACCGACGAATTCGTCCAGGCCACCTCCATCCAGCCGCCCGGTGCGGAGCTGGCCTGTGTGGAGGATGGTGACGTGATCGTCTTCATGAACTACCGCTCCGATCGCGCCCGCCAGATCACCCGCCCCTTCATCGAAGAGGACTTCGACGCCTTCGAGCGTAACAAAAAACCGCAGCTGGGGATGTTCGTCAGCCTGACCGAATACAACGCCGACTACACCATCCCGGTCGCCTTTCCCCCGGAGCGCCTGACCAATGTGCTGGGCGAGGTACTGTCCAACCTGGGGATGAGCCAACTGCGCATCGCCGAGACCGAAAAATACGCCCACGTTACCTTCTTCTTCAACGGCGGGCGCGAAGAGCCCTTCGAGGGCGAGGATCGCATCCTCATCCCCTCTCCCCAGGTACCCACCTACGACCAGCAGCCCGAAATGAGCGCGGTAGAGGTGACCGACAAACTGGTAGAGGCGATCGAGAGCGGTACGTACGATGTGATCATCTGCAACTACGCCAACGCCGACATGGTTGGCCACACCGGCAACATGGAGGCCACCGTAGCGGCGCTGGAGCTGATCGACGGCTGCCTGGATCGGGTGCGCAAGGCCATCCACCGCCAGGATGGCGAGATGCTGATCACCGCCGACCACGGCAATGCCGAGCAAATGCGTGGTGAAGACACCGGTCAGGCCCACACCGCCCATACCTCCAACCCGGTGCCCTTGATCTACGCCGGTGAACGGGAGCTGCAAATGCTAGGCGGCGGCACGCTCGCCGACATTGCCCCCACCATGCTCTACCTGCTGGGGATCAAGCAACCCAACGAGATGAATGGCCACAGCCTGCTGCGCAAGCCCGGCGAGGAAGAAGAGGAATAACCTTGCCTTTGCCCTCACGCTGGCTGCTGCTCGCGCTGCTGCTGCCCCTGCTCAGTGCCCCGCTCCATGCGGCCAGCGAGCGCCAGCTCAAGGAAGCCGAGCTGCGCCAGCTACGAGAGAGCATCAGCACGCTGCAACAACAGATGCAGCGCGTGCGTACCCGCCACGATCGCTTACACAAGGAGCTACGTGAGAGCGAGCAGGCGATCAGTCGCATCAATCGCAATATCCGCCAGCTCGACGGCTCTGTGGGCGATGTGCAGGGGCGCGTCGATCAGCTGCGCGAGCGCCAGCAGATCCTCCTGCAAACCCTGCACAGCCAACGCGACCACCTCGCCGGTCAGGTACGCGCCGCCTACGCCATGGGCCGACAGGAGACCCTCAAGATCCTGCTCAACCAGGAAAACCCCGCCACCGTCGGGCGGGTAATGACCTACTACGACTACCTCAACAAGGCGCGCACCGAGCAAATCGCCGAACTGAGCGAGATCATCGGCGAGCTGGAGGCGGTCCGCGCCAGCCTGGATGAAGAGCTACAGCGGCTGCGCCGCCTGCGCAACGAACGTGAACAGGAACGCCAGGCCCTGGAAAAGAGCACCCAGACGCGCCAGCAGGCCATGCGCCAACTGGAGGACGAGCTGCAGGATCAGGATCAGCAACTGAGCAGCATGCAGCAGGACGAGGAACAGCTGGCCGAGCTGATCCGCGCCCTGGTCGAGGCACTGGACGACATTCCCAAGGATATCGGCACCCAGAGCTTCGCCTCCCAGCGCGGCCAAATGAGCATGCCCACCCGTGGGCGCGTGATCGCCAGCTTTGGCAGCGCGCGCAACGAGCGAGGCCTGCGCTGGCAGGGGATCCGCATCGGTGCCAACGAAGGCAGCGAGGTACGCGCTGTTTCCCACGGTCGCGTCGCCTTCGCCGACTGGATGCGCGGCTACGGCATGTTGCTGATCATCGACCACGGTGACGGCTTTATGACCCTCTACGGCCACAACCAGGCCCTGCTCAAGGAGGTGGGCGACTGGGTAATGCGCGACGAGCTGATCGCCACCGTTGGCGACAGCGGCCCCGACCGGCGCAGCAGTCTATACTTCGAGATCCGTCGCAACGGTCGACCGGTGGATCCGATAAGCTGGGTAAAAAGATAAGGCTTTTGCCGTGGCACAGGCCATGAAACTTGGGCTTTGCCCGGCATTTGCAGTAACATCGTCCAAACGCATGTCTTAACGGGCAATGCGAAAGAGACTCGCCCGCGCGAGTGACATCATGGCCCGTTGGGGACGACACACCGTCCAGGAGAGTAGTACAGATGAAACTTGCCGCCCGCTTTTCCTTTATCCTTGCCCTGGGGATACTCCTAGGGATCACCCTCAGCGTAGGTACCAGCGTGCTGGCCGACCGGGCCAACACCTCCGCCAGCACCCTGCCCCTGGATGAGTTGCGGGCACTGAGTGAGGTCTTTTCCAAGGTCAAGGCCGACTACGTCGAAGAGGTGGGCGACCGCGAACTGCTCGAAGGGGCGATCCGCGGCATGCTCTCCAGCCTGGACCCACACTCCGCCTACCTCAACCCGGAAGAGTTCAAGGAACTGCAGGTGGGAACCAGTGGCCAATTTGGCGGACTGGGGATCGAGGTGACCATGGAGGATGGCTTCGTCAAGGTGGTGACCCCCATCGACGACACCCCGGCGATGCGCGCCGGGATCAAGGCCGGTGATCTCATCGTGCGCCTGGACGATACCCCGGTAAAGGGCATGACCCTCAATGACGCGGTGCGCATGATGCGCGGCGAACCCGACACCGCCATCACCCTGACCGTGGTACGCGACGGGATACAACAACCCTTCGAGGTCAAGATCACGCGCGCCATCATCCAGGTGCGCAGCGTGCGCAGCGAGATGCTTGAGCAGGGCTTCGGCTACCTGCGCATCACCAACTTCCAGTCCGCCACCGGGGAAGACGTGCGTAAGGCAGTGGGCGAACTCAAGAAAGAGAGCGGCGGCAAGCTCAACGGCATGGTGCTGGATCTGCGCAACAATCCCGGCGGGGTACTGGGCGCAGCGGTCAGTGTCTCCGACGCCTTCCTTAACAAGGGCAAGGTGGTCTACACCGAGGGCCGTGCCCGCGATGCAGCGCTGGACTTCAATGCCACCCCCGGCGACATCCTCAATGGCGCACCACTGATCGTACTGGTTAACGCCGGCTCCGCCTCGGCCTCCGAGATCGTCGCCGGTGCCTTGCAGGACCACCAGCGCGCCGTGGTGATGGGTAGCCCCAGCTTCGGCAAGGGCTCGGTACAGACCATCTTCCCGATGAGCAACAACACCGCCGTGAAGATCACCACCGCGCGCTACTATACCCCCGCCGGACGCTCCATCCAGGCGGAAGGGATCATCCCTGACATCAAGGTCGAACCACTGCATGTCACCCGCAACGAGGAAAACCGCCGTCAGCTCAAGGAGGCCGATCTAAGCGGCCACCTCAGCAATGGCCGTCAACCCGCCCCCACGGAGGAGCAGGAAGAAGACGGGGATGAGCCGCTGGCCAGCCGTGACTACGTGCTGAACGAGGCCCTCAACCTGCTCAAGGGCTTGCACATCCTGCAAGCAGGACGTAGCAACTAAGCATGGCCCGCCGTTTGCTGCAACACGGACTGTTACTCAGCGGGCTGCTACTGCTCAGCAGTGCCCTGCTGGCGGACAACCGCCCGGTGATCGCGCTGATCATCGACGATCTGGGCGATCGCCACGCCGACGGGGTGCGCTCCATCACACTACCCGGTGCCGTCACCTACGCGGTACTGCCGCATACACCCTTCGCCCGCCAACTGGCCGAACTGGCCCACCGAGAGGGCAAGGAAGTCATGCTGCATCAGCCGATGCAGGCGATCAATGGTGAAGCCATGGGACCCGGCGGGATCAATGTAGAGATGGGTCGCCAGCAGGTGCGCCAGGTACTCAAGGACAACCTGGCTGCCGTGCCCCATGTGCGCGGGGTGAACAACCACATGGGCAGCCTACTTACCAGCCAACCCAAACACATGACCTGGGTGATGGAGCTGCTGCGCGAGCACAATGATCTCTTCTTCATCGACAGCACCACCACCCCGACCACCGTGGCACAGCGGGTGGCCCATCAACACGGCCTGGCCAATGCGCGGCGCAACGTGTTCCTCGACCACGAGCGCGACCGCGAGGCCATCATCGCCCAATTCGTACGGGTGCTGGAGCAGGCCCACAACGTCGGTGCGGCACTGGCCATCGGCCATCCCTACCCCGAAACCCTGGAGGTGCTGGAGGCGTTATTGCCCTATCTCGACGAGTTTGGGGTACGCCTGCTCTCCGCCTCCGAATGGATCGCCCACACCGAACATCAGAGGGAAACCCTATGGCACGCGTCCTTATCCCCCTTGCCCAAGGCTGCGAAGAGCTCGAAGCCGTCACGATAATCGACCTGCTGGTGCGTGCCGGGGCCGAAGTCACCACCGCCGGACTCACACCCGGCCCTGTGAAGGCCTCGCGCGGCGTCACCCTCCTACCCGACACCGATCTCGATCTGGCCCTCCAAACGGACTACGACCTGGTGGTACTGCCCGGCGGGATGCCCGGCGCGCAACACCTGGAAGACGATCCGCGCATCCGCCAACGCCTGCAAACGATGCACACCGACGGCAAATACCTCGCCGCCATCTGCGCCGCGCCCAAGGTGCTGGCCGCTGCCGGCCTACTTGATGGACGACGGCTCACCAGCTACCCCGGCTTTCTCGACCAACACACCCCGCCCGGTGCTCAGTACCTGTCCGATGCCGTGGTACAAGATGCCAATATAATCACCTCGCGCGGCCCCGGCACCGCGATGGACTTCGCCCTGCACCTCATCGAACTGCTGTTCAACAAGGCCAAGCGGGATGAGGTGGAGGCCGGGCTGGTGCGTGCGTAATAGGGGCAAGGAGCAAGTGTACAGCCTCCCCCTACTCCCTACTCCCCAACCCGGCCAGCCCGGCCGCCAGATCAGGGTATTGCAGTGCCAACCCCAACGCACGCTGTACCTTGCGGCTATCCATACGGCGTGACTCGGTGAGATAGGAGAGCATCGCCGCGCTGAGTTGCTCACGCGCCTCGGTCATCGGCAGTTGGGGTGGCTGAGGCAAACCAAGGGCCTCGGCCACGGCAAGGAAGTATTGGGTCATATTTCCCGGCGCATTGTCACTGACATTGAATACCCGCGCCCCCTCGCCCACATGCTCGGCACAGGCGATACAGATCCTCAGCAGATCCTCCACGTGGATGCGGTTGGTATAGCCACACTCCGCCTCGCGCAGCACGGGCAGCCCCTTTTTCAGGCGCGCCAGCGGCAGTCGGTCGGGGCCATAGATCCCGCCCACCCGCAACAGGGTCAACGGCCAGCCCCCCAGCTCACTGGCCCGGCGCAAGGCCTGCTCAGCCGCCAGGCGTCGGCGGGCGCGGGCGGTCTGCGGCCGCAAAGGGCTCTCCTCGTCCACCCAGTTGCCACCCGTATCACCGTAGACCCCGCTGGTGCCCATGTAGATGACCTGGCCTGGTGTTTGCCCAGCTATCACCGCCAGTAGCTTCTCCACGCGCGGATCACCCGCCTGGCCTGGCGAAGGGGGGGCAAGGTAATACACCACACTGCCGGGGACGATCCGTTCAGCCAGCGCCGTCAGTGTCTGCGGCACGTCCAGATCCCCACGCAGCACCGAGATCCCCTGCGATTGAAGTTGCTCTGCCCTATCCCCAGATCGAGTCAAGGCGTACACCGGATGCGCTAGCGCCAGCCAGCGTTGCGCCAGCCGTGTGCCGATATCGCCGCATCCGACGATGATAATGGGGGTGCTATTGGATAACATGGCGGCCTCTGCTGGTTGAACGCCCATCAATAACCGAGCATAATACTTGGTTTTAATCCTATCGCCTACCGTGTCATCATATCAGGTTGATTAGCAGCCATACTTTTGCAAAGGAAGCCCATGTCTTACTCCGTTACCGTACTGCCCAGCGGCCACCAGTTCACCGCTGAAGCCGATGAAACCCTGCTCGATGCCGCCCTGCGTGGCGGACTGGCCTTTCCCTACGGCTGCCGTGGCGGCGCCTGTGGTGCCTGTATTGGCAAGATCGTCAGTGGCGAAGTCAGCTACGGCGACGAAGAGCCCATGGCCCTCACCGAGCAACAGGCCACTGTGGGCATGGCACTCTTCTGCCTGGCCAAGCCCACCAGCGATATCACCCTGGAGGTACACGAGATCAGCGCCGTGGAAGAGATCCCGGTGCGCAACCTGCCCTGCAAGGTGGCCAAGCTGGAGCGCCTGAACGACGAGGTGATGGCCCTCTATCTCAAGCTGCCTGATGAAGAACGCCTGCAATACCTGGCCGGGCAATACGTCGACATCGTCATGAAAGACGGACGCAAGCGCGCCTTCTCCATCGCCAACGCCCCCCATCATGACGAATTGCTGGAGTTCCACATCCGCCACATCAAGGGCGGCGAATTCACCGATCATGTCTTCAGCGACATGCAGCCGGGCGAAGTGCTACGCATCGAAGGCCCCAAGGGCAGCTTCTTCCTGCGCGAAGAGAGCGAACGGCCCATCATCATGCTCGCCACCGGCACCGGATTCGGCCCCATCAAGGGGATCCTTGAACACATGATGGCGGAACAATCCCACCGTCCGGTCACCCTCTACTGGGGTGCCCGCCACCGCCAGGACCTCTACGCCGACACCCTGATCAAAAGCTGGCAAAAGCGCTACCCCAAGCTGGATTACCGCCCGGTGCTCTCCCAACCCGACGGCGACTGGAATGGCCGTACCGGCTATGTACAAGAGGCCGTCAGTGCCGATTTTGCCGATCTGGCCGACCACGAACTCTACGCCTGCGGCCACCCGGCGATGGTCTACAGCGCCCGCGACGCCCTGGTCGCCCGCGGGATGGATCCGGAGCACTGTTTTGGTGACGCCTTTGAGTGGGCGAAGGATTAGGGAGTAAGAGGCAAGGGGCAAGGGGCAAGGGGCAAGGGGCAAGGAAGGCTGCGCGTTTCCGGCATGCCCCTGTCAATCGTCCTAAACCTCTCCATTCTGGGAAGCCGCAGGGATTGCGCCCTGCGGCCTGCTCAGCTCAGCCCCCCTGACGGTAGAGGGTCAGGGCCTGTTCTTTCTCGCCCAGGTGGATCAGCAGTTCGGCCAGCTCGCGGCGGGTCTCCTGGCGCGCTTCGCGGCCCAGGCTGGCCTCCAGGTAGTTGCGTGCCTTGCCCCATAGCTTGTCGCGCAGGGAGAGACGACCTACCGCCAGCAGCAGCTCCGGGTCTTCGCCGTGGTCTTGCAGCCAGCGTTCCAGGAAGGCCAGGCGCTGGTTGGGGTCGCCGTAATCCAGTGCCCCGTAGAGGCGGGCCAGTGCGGGGTGGTAGTGCTTTTTCAACTGTTCTTCCAGCAGTGCGTTGGCCTCGGCGCCGGCGCCCTGCTCCATCAGTAGTGCAGCGTAGTGCCGGAGCAACTCCGGCTCTTGCCTGAGCCCTTTGGGGGCCCCTTTCCAGCAGCCCTGTAGCCCATTCAAATCGTTGGCCTGCAACAGCAGCTGACGGTAGAGTTTCAGCTCAAAGGCGATCAGCGCCTCCCCTTCCAATACGTGGTGGCGGCGCAGTTCGGGCAAGAGCTGACGCAGGTCTTCCCAGCTTTGCAGCCGTTCGTAGAGCTTCTTGAGCAGGTGGAGCACATAGAGGTGGCGCGGGGCGAGGCGGCGCAGTTCGCGCAGGCTGGCGAGGGCCTGTTCCAGTTCACCCTGGGCCAGTTGCAGGTCGGCCTGGGTGAGCCCTACCGCCAGCTTGGCCTCGGGCATGCTCTGATAGGCCTGGGCGAGGTAGCGATCCCGGCTCTGTGCCCTATCGAGCTTCTGCGCGGCGCGGGCGGCACCCAGGTAGTTGATCAGCGGCATCTCGCTGGCATCGGCGGCCTTGGCCAGGGCCTTTTCTGCCTGTTCCCAATGCCCCTCGGCCAGCGCGATTAGCCCCCGGTTGGTGAGCCGGTGGGCACGGCGCTGACGCCAGTCCCGGCGCCACTGCAGCAGCGACAGCGGCAGGTGCCAAAGCCCCCACAGCAGGCGTAGCGCCAGATGGAGCAGGATGAAGGCCATCAGCAATGCGACCAGCAGCACCGTCAGGCTGCTCTCCACCGACCAGGCACGGTAGCTAAGCAGCACATAGCCGGGGTCCTGTTGGGCCAGCAGGGTCAGGCCGACCCCGGCGGTGAGGGCGAGCAGTGCGGCAAAGAGGAATCTCATTGGCTGTGGCCCTCGCTATCCCCTGCCTCCTCGCGCAATGAGGACCCGGACAGGGGGTGCAGCGGCACCATCAGCGAATCGGCCTCGGCGGGGCTGTCCGCATCGCTATCGGCGGATGGCCGGGCCGCTTCCTGCGGCGACGGCACCTCCGGGGTGATCACGGCGCCATGTTCCAGCGCCGCTTCAGGGCGCTGATCCCGCAGCCGCTCCAGCAGTTCGATGCTGGGCTGCACATTGGGATAGTCGGGCCGCAAGCTCACCTCGGCCAGCGCCTGCAGCTCAGCATCGAGCCGCTGCCAAGCTGGCTGTTGCGGGTCAAAATGCTGCGTCAGCCACTGCTGCGCCGCCGCCAGGGTACTCTGCCACTGCGGCTGGCTCTGAGCCTGCAGTGCCAGACGCGCCGCCTCCAGGCGCAGCAGCAGCACATTCTGCAACTGCCGCTGCTGCTCTGTGGAGACCGCCGCGCGCCAGGGTTCGTCATGGTGACGGATCACGACCAAGGCGCTCAGATCCCCCCGCAACCGCTGCCAAAAGCGCTGCCAGGCGTTGCCCTCGTGCTGTGCTGTGCTGTTCTGCGCCGTCTCGGCCTCGCTCTTCAACGCTCGCCCCCAGGGCTTGAGAGCGAGGCCGGAGACCTCGTTGTCCAAGGCATCAAGGCGCTGACGCAGGGCGTTGTGGTCGACGGGCTGCAACGCCGCGATACGGGCCAGATCGTCATCGATGGCTTGGGCCAATGGAGCCAGGGCAGGTTCGTCCAGGGCATCGAGGGTGTGTTGGGCGCGGCGCAGGGCCTGGCTCGCGGCACCAGGATCACGCGCCAGTTGCAGGTGCTGGTCGGCGAGTTGTAGCAGATAGTCGACCTCGGCCAGTTCCCACTCGCGCAGTTGCTCAGGCAGATGGCTGCGCAATTGCTGCAACTGCTGCTCCAGCCGCTCCCATTGTTGCGGCTGCTGTGCCTGGGCCTGACTGAGCTGGGCAAACTGCTGACGCTGTCGGCCTGCCAGTTCATCGAGTTGGCGCTGATATTGGCGTTGGCGCTGTTCCAGGCTCTCGCCCAGTTGCCCGAGTTGCCCTGTCATGCCTTCGACCTGTTGCAGCAACAACTGCTGTTGCTGCCACAGATAACCCGCCGCAGCCAAGGCGATCAGTGCCAGCAGTACCGCCAGCGGGCCAGTGGCCGAACCCTTGGCCTCGCCCTTTGGTTTGGCCTTTGGTTTGCTCTGCGGCTTGCTGGGGGTTTTACCCTCTGGCTTGGCCGCGCTGGCCTTTGCCTCGGCGCTCTTCTCTGGCTTGGCGGCGGGTTTGTCCGCTGCTGCCTGGTGCTGCTTTTCGTCGCTCATGGTTTGAATCCCTGGTTGGACCAGTCGCTTAACGCACTGATCATCGCCTCGTCGCCGGCATGCTCGGCCAGCCGTATGGGCCCGACAAAGCCGAGCTGACGTGCCAGCGCCTCGCTGCGCGGGCTGACCACCAGCAGCGGCTTCTCCCGCAGCAGCGCCCGCCACCGCTCGGGGGTGAGCTGATGAAGCTTGTCCAGCACCTCACCGCTGGTGGTGGTGACCACCTCCGCCTGTTGCAGGAGTTGGTCGATATTCGGCGGTGTCGGGGCCTGTACCCGACGATACAGTTCCAGGTAGTCCACCACGGCACCGCGCTGGCGCAGGGTCTCGGCCAGCAGGGTGCGCCCGCCGTCACCGCGCAGGATCAATACCCGTTGCCCGGCCATCTGCTGCAGGGCCTCCAGCGCCAGCAGCCCCTCACTATCATAGCGGGTCTCGGGCAGCCGATCCGGCCCCCGACCCAGCACTTCCTGCAGGGCACGGGCGCTGCCTTCGCCCACTGTGGCCAGTGGCAGTGCCGGTGGCAGTCCAGCGGCGGCCTCAATGGCCCGCAAACCTATCCGCACCGCATTGGGACTGACGAAGATCAGTAGATCGTAGTCTGTCAGTCGCGCCAGTACCTCCGACACGGCGGGATCGTGGCTGCAGTCGTCGATCTCCAGGGTGGGCAAACGCAACGCCACCCCGCCCGCCTGCGCTATGCGCCGACACAGCCCCTCGGCCTGGTGGGCCGGGCGGGTGACCAGCACCCGCCGTCCATCAAGACTCCGCTTGCTCGGCATACAGCTCGGCGAGGATGGTGTCGGCACCACGCGCCAGCAGGTCTTCGGCCAGGGTGATCCCCAGGTCCTCCGCCGCCTCCGGGTAGCCGCTGATGGAACCGCGCACCACCTCGCTACCATCGGCACGGGCCACCAGGGCGTGCATCACGATCACGCCATGCTCCAACTCGGCATAACCACCGATGGGCACCTGGCAACCGCCTTCCAGACGACGATTCATCGCCCGCTCGGCCCGCACCCTGGCGGAGGTCTTGGGCTCATTGAGGGGGGCCAGCAACAGGTTGACCTCGTCGTCGTCGCTGCGGCACTCGATCCCCACCGCGCCCTGGCCACAGGCCGGCAGCATGGTGGTAACCTCCAGCATCTCGCTGATGCGTTCTTCCAGCTTGAGACGCTTGAGGCCGGCCCCGGCGAGGATGATGGCGTCGTATTCGCCATCGTCCAGCTTGCGCAGGCGGGTCTGCACATTGCCGCGCAGGAAGCGGATCTCCAGGTCGGGGCGCAGGGCCAGCAACTGGGCCTGGCGGCGCAGACTGGAGGTACCGACCACCGCCCCCTGGGGCAAGTCATCCAGGGTGGGGTATTTGTTAGAGACATACGCATCGCGCGGGTCTTCGCGCGGACAGATCACCGGCAGGTGCAACCCTTCGGGCAGCTCCATCGGCACGTCCTTCATCGAATGCACCGCAATGTCGGCATCGCCACGCAACATGCCCTCTTCCAGCTCC
Organism: Ectothiorhodospiraceae bacterium; assembly: GCA_007125455.1. GTDB lineage: Bacteria > Pseudomonadota > Gammaproteobacteria > Thiohalomonadales > Thiohalomonadaceae > SLDE01. The sequence continues at coordinate 6,089 of SLDE01000196.1, read as the reverse complement.
TTGGTGAACAGCCCCTTGCCACCGATCTTGGCCAAAGGCACGTCAAGGATGCGATCCCCCTGGGACTTCATCTTGATCAGCTCCACCTCCAGACCGGGATGGGCACTCTTGAGGGCGGTGGCCACGTATTCGGCCTGCCACAGGGCCAGTAAGCTCTCACGGGTGGCGATGCGGATACACTTTTTGCTCATAATAACCTGACTGTTTGATGGGTTGGACGGTAGGGGAACCACTGTCCCCGCCACGGGTCGAAGCCGTATAATCCAACAATCATACACCGACACTACAGCCAGCAACAGGAACCCCCCATGAGAATACGATATATCGCTCAACTGGGTGCGCTTATTGCCCTTGTAATGGCCAGCATCGGCATGGTCAGCGCCGATGTTGAGTTGAGGCAAACCCGCGACTTCGCCAACCAGGGCGCGCAGGAGCAGCAGGCTGGCCGCGCCATGCTGCTGATGTTCTCCGGTGAGGGCTGTCGCTTTTGCACCGTGGTTGAGGAAGACTTCCTCAAGCCGATGATGCGCAGTGGCGACTACGATGAGCTGGTGAGCATGCACAAGGTCCACCTCAGCAGTCGCACGCGCCTGACCGACTTTGACGGCCAACCCACCAGTGGGCGCGAACTGGCCGAGCGCTACGGGGTCTTCGTGATGCCCACCGTGGTATTCGTCGATGGCCAGGGCCAAGAGGTGGCCGAACGCCGCGTCGGACTGATGACCGAGGCCTATTACGGCGGCTATCTGGACGACTCGATCCGCGAGGCGCTGCGCAACATCCGCCAGCACGAGCAAGTGTCGGCACGATAGCCGTGAGCGCGTGTCCCTGTGGCAGTGGGCGGGATTATGACGCCTGTTGTGGTAGATACCACCAGGGCGATGCCGCCCCCACCGCCGAGGCGCTGATGCGCTCGCGCTACAGCGCCTTTGTACTGGGGCTGGAGGGCTACCTACGCGAGAGTTGGCATCCGCAAAGCTGCCCGGAGGTGCTTCAGCTCGACCCGCAACAATGCTGGCTGGGCTTAGCAATCCGTGCCTGCGAGGGCGGTGGCGCTACCGATCAAGAGGGGGTGGTGGAGTTCGTCGCCCGCAGTAAACGCGACGGACGCGCCAGCCGCCTGCACGAACGCAGCCGCTTCGTGCGGGTGGCTGGTCACTGGCGCTATCTGGATGGCGAGATCATCCCGGCCAAATCACGCCGCCGCTGAGGGCGGGCAACTTGCTATGCCCAATGATCTCCTCTAAGAAAGGTTACTCAGTCGTGGGCAGTTACACAATCTGGTTTACAGCCTCTGCGAGGCATGGTCGCCTCCTCGCACCTCGCCTACCCCTCCGCCATGCGGCGCAGCCGTTTGCGCACCATCGGCAGATGGCGGCGGCTGACCTCCGGCCCCTGGGCCACCCCCTTCAGCTGTACCCGACAGCTACCATCAGATTGTTTTTCCAGCCCCTCCAGCGCGGCGCTGGCCACCAGGGCATTACGGTGTATGCGTAGCAGACGCTCGGGCCATGCCTCTTCTAGCTGTTTGAGTGATTCCTCCAACAGCTCTTCACGCCCGTCGGCAAGGTGGGCGGTAACGTACTTGTGATCGGCCTGAAAATAGCGCACCTCATCCAGCTCAATCAGGTGCAATTCGCCATGTTTGCGCACCGCCAGGCGCGCGCGCTCAGCGTTCACCGGACGCAGTTGCTGCGCCCGCTCCAGCGCCTGTTGCAGGCGCTCGCGGCGCACCGGCTTGACCAGATAATCCAGCGCCTGGGCCTCGAAGGCCTCCAGCGCGTATTCACCATAGGCGGTGGTGAGGATCACCGCTGGCGGCACAGGCAGGCTGGCCATGCGCCGCGCCGTCTCCAGGCCATCGATACCGGGCATGCGGATATCCAGTAACACCACCTCCACCGGATTGGCACCTTGCAGGGTCAGTGCCTGTTCACCGTCGGCAGCCTCGGCGGCCACCGTCACCCCGTCGATCTCCGTCAACAACCGACACAGACGCTCACGCGCCAGCGCCTCATCGTCCACCACCATCACCCGCATCACGGCTCCTCCCTCGGCAATCGGATCGTTACCACAAACACGCCCTCCCCTCTGCGCCTCTCCAGACTGGCCTGTTGACCATAGTGTACCTGCAGGCGCTGGGCGATGTTCTCCAAGGCCATGCGGTTGCCCTGGTGCCCGCCAGGCTCGAGGGCAGCGACGGGGTTTTCCACCCGCAGGTAGAGCCAGCGACCCTCACACCAGGCCCCTATTGCCACACAGCCACCCTGGGGGCGTGGCTCGATGCCGTGATACACGGCATTCTCCACCAATGGCTGCAGGATCAACGGCGGGATCAACAGGTCGGCGACACCCTCTTCGATCTGCCAGCGCTGTTGCAGGCGCTCGCCCAGGCGTAAGGCCTCCACTTGCAGGTATTGACGGGTCAGCGCCAACTCCTCTCCCAGCGGGATGTGCTTGCGCTCCTCGCGCAGGTTGGCACGAAACAGATCGGCCAGATCCAGCAGTGCCTCCTCGGCGCGCTCTGGATGGCGGTGGATCAGACTACTGACGGTATTGATGCTGTTGAACAGAAAGTGTGGGCGGATCCTTGCCTGCAAGGCCTGCAGACGCGCCTCACTTTCGGCACGTATTCCCCGCCGCCACTGACTCTGCACATAAAAATACCGCAGCGCGATGGCCAATACGATGGCCCCGATGGTCAGGTTGCGCAGCATGAAGTCGAGGTGTACGCCGATGATCAGCGCCATCCCGGCAGACTCACTGACTCGCCAGGCCGCCTCGCTAAGCAGCGCGAGGGTGAGCAGCAGCAGCAGATAGCCAACCAGGCCCGCCTGGGTGGGGCTCAGCCGAGTGAGCAGGCGGCGGCTGGCGCACAGCACCGCCGCACAACTCAGCCCCGCCCATTGCATGAATAGCGAGATCATCGCCAGGTCGTACCACAGATCCGTGCTATGGGCAGAGCCTGCCAGGGTGAGGATAAAGGCAAACAATTGCGAAAACAGCACCACGGCAAACACCGAGTTGAGCACGCAAAAGTCCGGCAGGAAAAAGTCCTGTGCTGTCTTTGTCTTCACTGACCCTCAATCCCCCTGCAGCGACACTGGCATATCGGCTATACTGCACCGAATTTCCCGCAGATAGAAGCCACTACCCATGAGCGAGAGCACACATTCCGGCAACACCGTCGAAAAACCCTGGACCGGCCGTTTCAGCGAGCCGACTGACGCCTTCGTCGAGGCCTTTGGCGCCTCGGTAGGCTTTGACCAGCGCATGTACCGCCAAGATATCACTGGCTCCATCGCCCACGCCAGGATGCTGGCCGAGGTAGGGGTGCTGAGCGAGGCTGAGCGTGACAGCATCATCCAGGGGCTGGAGCAGATCCGCGGCGAGATCGAGCGTGGTGAATTCCAGTGGTCGATCGCCCTGGAAGATGTTCACATGAACATCGAAAGCCGCCTCACCCAGCTCATCGGCGATGCGGGCAAGAAGCTGCACACCGGCCGTTCGCGTAATGACCAGGTGGCCACCGACGTACGCCTCTATCTGCGTGAGGAGATCGACCTCATTCAGGGTGAGCTGGCCCGCCTGCAGGGCAACCTTATCGATCAGGCCGAACGCGAAGCGGCCACCATCATGCCCGGCTTCACCCATCTGCAAACCGCCCAGCCCATCACCTTCGGCCACCACATGCTGGCCTGGAACGAAATGTTGCAGCGCGATGCCGAACGTCTTGCCGACTGCCGCAAGCGGGTCAACATCATGCCGCTGGGTTCAGCCGCCCTGGCCGGCACCACCTACCCCATTGATCGTGACTTCACCGCCCGCGAGCTGGGCTTCGATATGCCCGGACGCAACTCCCTGGACGGGGTCTCCGATCGCGACTTCGTGATCGAATTCAATAGCTGGGCGGCGATCCTGCTGATGCACCTGTCGCGCTTCTCCGAAGAGTTGATCCTGTGGACCTCCAGCCAATTCAGCTTTGTCGAGATCTCCGACGCCTTCTGCACCGGCTCCTCCATCATGCCGCAAAAGAAAAACCCCGACGTACCCGAACTGGTGCGCGGCAAGACCGGCCGCGTCTATGGTCATCTGCTCTCCATGCTGACCATCATGAAGGGGCAGCCGCTCGCCTATAACAAGGACAACCAGGAAGACAAGGAACCGCTGTTCGACACCGTGGATACCGTTAAGGGCTGTTTGCGCGTATTCGCCGACATGATGGGCTGCAGCCATGACAACAAGGGCGAATTGCGCTGCCACGTGGTTCCCCGCCGCGAGATGATGCGCGAGGCGGCCCGGCGTGGCTTCTCCACCGCCACCGATCTGGCCGACTACCTGGTTCGCCAGGGGGTCCCCTTCCGCGATGCCCACGAGATCGTCGGCAAGGCGGTGGCCCTGGGGGTACGCAGCGAACGGGATCTGGCCGAGATGAGCCTAGAGGAGTTGCAGCAGTTCTCCGACGCCATCGGTGAAGACGTATTCGAGGTACTGACCCTGGAAGGCTCGGTCGCGGCGCGCAACCACCCCGGTGGCACCGCCCCGGAGCGGGTACGCGAGGCCGCCGCCGCGGCACGGCAGCGCCTACATGGTTGATCCCATGCCCACCGCCAACCATGTCCTCATCCAGGTGGACTTCTCCTGGCAGGGCGAGACCTACCACCCCGCCGCACGACTCGATCTGGACAAGATCGTCGCCAACGGCGACGAACTGCCCGACCTGCATGCCCTGCTGGCCCAGCTGAGCAACATCGACCCCTACTCCTATCAGTACGAGGTGCTCTACGCCCACGAGATCGCCTTCAGCGAGCCGGAGGGACTGGCGGTCGACTTTCTCAGCGACGGTCAATTCGATTTCGCAGGCTTTGCCCTGGCCTGGCGAGAGCAACAATTGCAGCGACTGCTTGGACGTATCGCCCGCCAATACCTCGGGGTAGACGACCTGGCCGCCAATCCAGCACTACAACAGGCGCTGCACGCCGCCTGGCAGCTGGGTAAGCACCCACACCAGGAATGACCCATCCCGCACAAGCCATCCAGCCTTATACTTTCACAGCAGTTGGTCACGGACGGTCATTCTCAGCTATGCTAGTACTGCTGACGGGCAAGCTAGTTGGACGGCACCCATGACTCACTGTCCAGCCACCCACCCGTAACTCCTCCACCCCGGTATTAACAGGACCCGTGATGAAAAAGAAACAAGACACTACCATGCTGCTCAATTATGACTATGAGGGGCTGGACGAGGCCTCCATCAAACACTCCATCGCCAATCGCATGGTCTACACCGTGGGCAAGGATCACTTTACCGCCACCGATCGCGACTGGTTCGAAGCGGTCTCCTACATGACCCGCGACCGGCTGACCGAACGCTGGATGGAGACCATGCGCAGCTACTACCAATCCGACACCAAGCGGGTTTACTACCTGTCGATGGAATTCCTGATGGGGCGCAGCATGCTCAACAGCATGCTCAATCTGGGCTTTCGCAATGAATCCGAACGGGCACTGGGCGATCTGGGGCTGCGTCTGGAAGATGTGGCCGATCTCGAATCCGACGCCGCCCTTGGCAACGGTGGCCTGGGCCGCCTGGCCGCCTGCTTCCTCGACTCGTTGGCCACCCTGCGCATGCCCGGTTACGGTTACGGGATCCGCTACGAATACGGCATGTTCCGCCAGGCGATCGAAAACGGTGCCCAGGTGGAACACCCGGACAACTGGTTGCGCTACACCAACCCCTGGGAGTTTGACCGTCCCGAGGTGCTCTACAAGATCGAATACTACGGTCATGTGGTGGAATACCGCGATGATACCGGGGTGATACGCCACCACTGGGTAGACACCGAGGAGGTCATGGCGATGGCCTATGACACCCCGGTGCCCGGCTTCGGCGTCAATACCGTCAATAACCTGCGTCTGTGGACGGCCAAGGCCAGCCGCGACTTCGACCTGGGCTACTTCAATGAGGGCGACTATGCCCGCGCGGTGGAGGAGAAGACCCTCTCAGAAAACCTCTCCAAGGTGCTCTACCCCAACGACGTCACCGAAATGGGCAAGGAGCTGCGCCTCAAGCAGCAATACTTCTTCGT
>SLDE01000020.1 GCA_007125455.1 Ectothiorhodospiraceae bacterium | reverse complement strand
GGCATTGCCGATGGTGGCGGCGATCTTGAGGCGGTTGCGCACAATACCGGCATCGGCCAACAGGCGTTGGGTATCGCGTTCGCCGTAGCGGGCGATGCGCTCGATATCAAAATTGTCGAAGGCCCGGCGGTAGTAATTAACCCGACGGTCAACTATGCAGCATTCAGCCGTCGTGTGCCGCGCAAGGGCAAGACGTCGGAACGTCGCTGCACCAGGCACAACGGATGGGTTCGCTCATGGCACTCTCTTCCTCTGTGGAATGTCCGCATTAGACGGGTGATAGGCCATTTAGACACCCATATAACCTGATTCACGCTGGTGCCGAATCGCCAGAATCAACACCACGTCATGGCGTTGCTCATAACTATACAGTGCAACATACCCGGTGCTTCCCCGTGAAATAATCAACTCACGGATGTCGTCTCTGGCAGGGCGACCAACATTCGGGTGATTCTCCAGGATCTGCACGGCTTCTGTAATTAACTCTGCTGTTTGAATGGCAGGGGTTTTACTGAGTGATACTCAGCTCCGACTGTCGTACACCGACATGATCGCCTTGAGCTCATTGAGCACCAATTGTCGCTCGGCCTCCGGCAGATCCTGCACCTGAGGCACCACGGCACCCACTTCCAGCGCGGTGATGGTGGCGCGCACCGCTTCACAGCCACATTGGCAGAGGGCTTCGATACATTGGCTGGCGAGTTCTGATGGCAAGGCTTTGACCTCTCAGGGCTGATAGCTGTCCCTGTGGTCGGGACTTAATCGGGAGACAGAGCATAGCCCAAGCAAAGGCAGGATAAAAGACCAGGGAGATAAGAGCAGGGGCGAGGGGCGGGAATCGATCAGATACACGCGGCGCAGCCGCTCCTCCCCTCGTATCCCGTACCTCGTCCCTCGTGCCTTATCTTCAAGCTGCTTCGGCTTGAAGTACTCTGGCCCGGTTGTAGGCCGCCACCACCGCCCGCAGGGAGGCACTAACGGTGTCGTGGTCCCGCGCCGCGCCGGAGACCCGCCGCCCATCGACATTCAGCTGGATATAGGCCGCCGCCTCCGCATCGGTACCGCTGCCGATGGCGTGTTCGCTGTAGTCCACCACGGCGATGCGTTGCCCACCATGGGCCTCCAGCGCGGCGATGAAGGCGGCGATGGCCCCTTCGCCCTTCCCTTGCAGGCGGTGGCTGGCGCCATCGATCTGCCACTGCACGGCGATCACATCCACCCCGTCCTTGCGATCCAGCTGGTAATCGCCCATCGCCGCCGGGTTGTCGCTAACGCCGAAGTGCTCGCAGAACAATTGATAGATAGTGGCACTGTCCACCTCGCTGCTGCGCCGTTCACTCTCGCGCTGGACGATCTGCGCCAGCTCCACCTGCATCCAGCGCGGCAGTTGCAGGCCGTGGTCGCGCTCCATCACAAAGGCCACCCCGCCCTTGCCGGACTGGCTGTTGACCCGGATCACCGCCTGGTAGTCGCGCCCGATATCGCGCGGGTCGATGGGCAGATAGGCCACCTGCCAATGCTCTTCTGTGCCCTGTTTTTGCAAGGATTTGCGGATCGCATCCTGATGGCTGCCAGAGAAGGCGGTGTAGACCAGCTCGCCGATCCACGGGTGGCGCGGGTGTACCGGCAGGCCGGTGCAGGCGGTGTAGGTCTCGATGATCGCATCGGGATTGGCCAGATTCAGCTCGGGATCGACCCCCTGGCTGTAGAGGTTCATCGCCAGGGTGACGATGTCCATATTGCCGGTGCGCTCGCCGTTGCCCATCAGGGTGCCCTCAACCCGATCCGCCCCGGCCAACAGACCCAGTTCGGCCGCCGCCACCGCGGTGCCCCGGTCGTTATGGGTATGCAGGGAGACAATCGCCGCCTCACGGTTCGGCAGATGGGTGCAGAAGTATTCCACCTGATCGGCAAACACATTCGGCGTGCTGCTCTCCACCGTGGCCGGCAGGTTGAGGATGCAGGGCCGCTCGGCGCTGGGCTGCCAGACATCCATCACCGCCGCGCAGACCTCCACCGCGTAGTCCATCTCGGTGTTGGAGAAGCTCTCCGGCGAGTACTGGAACATCCATTCGCTATCCGGATACTTGGCCGCCTCATCCCGCACCATCTGCGCCCCATTGACCGCCATCGCCTTAATGCCCTCCCGATCCATGCCGAACACCCGCTCGCGCTGTACCGTGGAGGTGGAGTTATAGACATGCACAATCGCCCGACGCACCCCGCGCAGCGCCTCAAAGGTACGCTGGATCAAGGCCTCGCGGGCCTGCACCAATACCTGGACGGTGACATCCTCGGGGATGCGGTTCTCCTCGATCAACCAGCGCACGAAGTCATAATCGGGCTGGCTGGCAGAGGGAAAGCCCACCTCGATCTCCTTGAAACCGACCTCCACCAACAACTCCCACATGCGCCGCTTCTGCGCCACGCTCATCGGCTCCAGCAGGGCCTGATTCCCGTCGCGCAGATCCACACTGGCCCAGCGCGGGGCCTGACTGAGGGTCTTCTCCGGCCACTGGCGGCGGGTCATCGCCACCGGGGCCATCGGGCGGTATTTACGGTGATCAAAGCCTTGCATGACACGTCTCCTGATAATCGAGTAAAAAAACAGCTAACCGCAAACGATTACAGGGATGTAATCGCTTGTTGTGTCTGGAACATATTTTCCAGGGCGCTAAGGAACGCGAAGGACTTTTGGTCTTCGCCTGCCCAGCGGGGCTTGGCCTTGTGAGCCTTACCCCATCGCCCGGCTTGTGGCCCGGCGATGGATATAGCTTAGTTGCTCACTCGGGAAATGTGCTTGCGTTTTTTACCCTAAAATATCGCCTGCAAGCAAATATATTGCTAACATCTACCAATTAACGCAATATTCTACACCTCCTGTCTTTCTCTGCGTCTCTGCGCCTTTGCGGTAAAGGATTTTATGGAACTGGATCGCTACGACAAACGCATCCTGGAGCTGTTGCAACAGGACGGACGGATCAGCAATCAGGATCTGGCCGAGCAAATCGGCCTTTCGCCCTCCCCCT
>SLDE01000146.1 GCA_007125455.1 Ectothiorhodospiraceae bacterium | reverse complement strand
TTGAGCACCGCCAGGTTGGAGTTGGCCTTGACCGCATAACAGACCAGGTGGTCAACCCCGGCCAAGGCGGCATCAAAGGCACGCCAGTGACGCTCTATGGTCGCGCGGGAGTAAACATAGGCGGGGGTGCCGTACTGTTCGGCCAGGGCGGCCAGATCACATTGCTCGGCGCAGAGCCGACCATCGTGGTAGTTGAAATAATCCATGGAGTGCTTTACCTGAGGGTGGGAACATCATCGGTGGCGGGGGCCTGCGGACGGCTAGACTCCAGCGCCTCCTCGGGCATGAACAGATCGCCCTTGGCACCACAGCCGGAGAACAGCGCCATGGTGCCCAGCAGGGCGATAATCCCCCACAGACTGTATTGGGCCCAGCAAATTCGCATCGCTTTTTCCGCCTTGAGCTTGAATCGGTTGCGCGATTATCGCGGATTCTGCCCTGTTGTACCACCGGCTTAGCGGTTGAGCTGCCCCTCGATCTTCCGTTTGTAGGCCAAAAAGTGCACCGTCTGCAAGGTGTCGATGTTGTCCTCTCCGATCACCGCCGAGTCGAGGCTGATATCGGTGATGTACACGGGGTAGCGCTGGCCGCTCTTGCGCTGCTGCAGGACGTGATCACTGACCACCTTGAACAACTCCTTGCCGTATTGCAGCGAGGAAAATTCCTCATTGTCGCAATAGAGGGTGAAGACCGCCGCCTTGCGCTCCTCCTGTGGCTCAACGATCACCTGCAGGCTGAAAAAACGCGAGGACTGGCTATCCATCGCCGGGGCGACCCGCTGCACCCCCTTGCGCCCCAAGGCATCGGAACTTAGTTCATGGAACTCCACCCCACGGATGCGCCCCACACCGAGGGCGTTTTCCTGCATGAAGTTGATCCGGTTGGCCACCGCCTCGAAGAAGCGGCTGAACTGGTTGAGCAAAGTGGCATTGTCGTAATAGACCGCCTGCTGGGTAAACAGTGCACCACGCTCATCCAGCACGAAGATCTCCACACGGTTGTTTTTCGGATAGTAGAAAAACTGCACCATACCGGGCTTGTTCTTGCTGTAGATGGTCGCAAGGAAGGTGTCCTTGAGGGCGCGCTCGTCCAACACCAGCGGCGGATGGAGTCGACCTGGTTTGCCCAGGTACTGCAGCAAGCTGCCGTAGCTGGCAAAGGCCTGGTAGCTGGGGATGTCGCCCTCCATCTCGATCAGGTAGTGGTTGTCACCAATACTGATCAGATAGCGCGGCTGGGTATCGCCGCTTTGGTAGAACAGCTCGATGACCTCGCGGAACAGCCCCTCTACCCGCTGTGCTGCGGAGTGACCCAGCCCGCTCCCCATCGCGTAGACCACCGGCACCGTCGGCGTGGTCCCACTGGAACGGGGGAACCACTTCAGGTAGTCGCACAGACTGTCGAGGACCGCATTGGCCCCCATGTTGCGGTGGCTGGTCACCTCGCGCCAGGTATTCAACTGCAGATGATCCAGCGCCACCACCAGGTTGACCTGATCATGGCCGTAGCGAAAGGGATCGGTCTGCCCCATGGCGGCGATATTGCGGGTCATCACCATGCTGTCGGAGATCCGCACCCCGGTGTTGATATAGAGTGCATTCACCAGCAACTGGGCCGGACGCTCATAATCACGGATATCCCCCCCCTCCAGCAGCTCGATACTGAAGTGTTGCGCCATGTGACGCAGGATCATGTCCACATCGCGATTGCTGTGACGGCTGCGCGGGGCCAATACCACCAGCGCCGTATGGCGGTGGATCACCTGATTGAGCCAGCCCCAGGCGAGCAATTCGATCAGCGAGCGGCTGCGTTTGAGTGGCACCTGCATGCGCATGTCCTGGCTCTGCACCACACCACGATAGAGGTGCCAGCCGATCACCTCGGCCTCGTCGTTGTGCAGCTCGCAGATGGTGACGTGCTCCTCGCGCAGATCGGCGTAGACCCCGCGATTGACGATATCGATCTTGCCTGCCTTGCGCTCAAAGGCGGTGTAAAGCTTGCGCCCCAGAGTGGTGAGGTCCTGCTGACTGATCATTGCCAGACCTGCGTGACGGCGGGCGAAGTTGGAGAGGAAGCGGTAGCTGCGGATCAACGAATCGAACAACGCCTGGCGTTCCTCGATCACCCGCTGCACCTTCCAGGTATGGTGGGCGTCGAGCAGGGTCAGATCGGCGTGGTTCCAGCCCCACTCCTCGACCAACTCCTCCAGCCGCTCGCGCCGCCAGTCAGCACGCCGCTGGCTGCCAGCTTCGGTGAGGTGGATGTCGGTTTTGAAGTAAAAGCTGCGCCGTGCCAGATCGATGCGCCCCAGCTCGTTATCCACCGCCAGATAGGCACTGACCTTGTCCAGCATCATCACATAGGGGTCGAGCCGTTCGGCCGAGATCTTGCCCGCATAGACCGACTGTTTGAGCTGCTTGCTGAGCAACTCCATGCGTGGATACTCACTGGCATAGGATTCGATCAGCAGCAGCTTGAGCAGCGACTTGTATGGTGAATCGATACCCTTGGAGAGCTGCCACAGCGCGGCACCAAAGAACTCCTCGGCGGGGATCTGATTAAGCCCACCAAAGTCGAGACAGTCGCGCACATACAAAAAGCGTTTGCGTTTAAGATCGGCCACATACTCGTCGTAGTTGCCCTCCTGCTCCGGCGGCACCAGCCACCACAGCGGAAACATCCCCGCCAGCAACACACTGGTACGATAGAACTCATCCAGCAACAAGTAGTGTTGGCTGCTGCCACTGCTCTCGGTGCTCAGGTCCAGCAGCTTGCCGCTGCGAAACTCCTCGGCGTTGAGCAAAAAGAAGTGTACCTCCAGCCCCAACTCAGCCGCCCACCCCTCCAGGGCGTTGAGCTTGCCCTGCAAGAGTGCCAGTTGCTCACTACTCAGGGCGGCATCATGGCAGAGCCAGAAATCGAAATCGCTGCCCTCGGCATGGCCGATGGTGCCGGTACTGCCCATGCAGTAAAGCGCCTGGATGGCATCCTGGCGATGGGGGGTGCGGCGGTAGGCGAAGCTCTTGGCATAGCCACGGGCCATGCGTAACACGGCCGGATCGGGCTCATAGCCCCACACCCCGACCGGGGTCTCGCGGGAAAAGAAGCCGGGCAGCATCGGGTGGTTGACGTGCAACAACAGCGGTAGCAGGTCGAGCAACTCCACCTGGCGCTCGCGCAGGGAGAGGCGGGTGCGGCGCAGACGATCACGATTGAGCAGCATGAAGCGATGCTTCACCGCGCGAAAGTCGATCCCCTCTTCCGGCTTCTCGCTGGCCATCGGCTAGCCCATCCACCCCATCAGCAGGCTCAGGGCGTAGAGTACGGTCAGCACGATGATCAGGATCCCCACCTTGGGGATCACCTGGCGCAGCATCACGAAACCACGTGGCACCTGCGTCATGGCCTTGAAGCGCTTCTCGACGGTACGCGGATAGATAAAGGCGAAGTAGATCCCCACCGCCAGATTCACCAGGATTGAAACAATATCACCAGTCGACATCAATCGGCCCCTGCCATAAAGCATTGTAATAAACGGTTAAGGTGCAATCGGCCCCGCTCGGTGGGGCGCAAGGTATCGTCGCACCACGCCAGCAGGCCCAGCCCCAGCGCCTCGTCCACACCGCCCTCTGCCGCCGTCCATGGCAAGCCGGTGCGTGCGGCAAACAACGCGCGGTCGAAGCCCTCGTGCAGACGCAGGACATTCATCATGAACTCCAGCAGCCGATCCGCCGGATCGAGCAGACGCCGACCGGCCACGACCTCCGCGCCGTGGGCACTGGCGAGGTAGCGTTGCGGATGGCGCTGCTTCCAATGACGCCAGATCTCGCCGCTGGCCGGATGCGACAGTTTGCCATGGGCACCGGCCCCAATGCCAAGGTAATCACCAAACTGCCAGTAATTGCGGTTGTGGCGACACTGCCTGCCCGTACGCGCCCAGCCCGAGACCTCATACTGGGCAAAGCCCGCCGCCCCCAGCAACTGCTCGCCCTCGCACTGGATCGCCCACAGGCGATCCTCGTCTGGCAACAGCGGGGGCGCGTGGGCGAAGGCGGTATTGGGCTCGATGGTGAGCTGATACCAGGAGAGGTGCTCCACCCCGCTGGCGATCCCCTCGCGCAGGTCCTGCGCCGCCTCATCAGGCCCCTGTCCCGGCAGGCCGAACATCAGATCGATATTGATATTGTCAAACCCGCCCCGCTGCGCCGCCTCGATCGCCCGGCGAGCCTCGCCGCCGTCGTGGATCCGCCCCAGCGCAGCCAGGCGCGTGTCATCGAAGCTCTGTACCCCCAGCGAGAGCCGGTTGATCCCCGCCTCACGAAAGGCCGCAAAGCGCCCCTGCTCCACCGTGCCGGGATTGGCCTCCATGGTGATCTCCGCATCGGGGCGGATACTCAGCCGCGCCCGCAATGCCCCCAGCAGCCGGTCCAGTCCATCCGGCGAGATCAGGCTGGGGGTGCCGCCACCAATAAACACCGTATCGATACGTCGCCCCCACACCTCAGCCAGTTGCTGCTCCAGATCAGCCAGCAAGGCGTCGATGTAGGCCGCTTCAGGGATCACCTCCCCCGCCGCATGGGAGTTGAAGTCGCAATAGGGGCATTTTTGCACACACCAGGGGTAGTGGATGTACAGGCTGAGCGGGATCGCCTCATTCATGCGCAGATCACGTCATCGCAGCCAGACGCTCGGTCAATTCGCGCAGCGCCTTGCCACGATGGCTCATGGCATTTTTCTTTTCGGGGCTAAGCTGGGCCGAGGTACAGCCGTGCTCGGTCACCCAAAAGATCGGATCGTAGCCAAAGCCGTTTTCTCCCGCCGGGGCCTCGGTGATGCTACCCTCCCAGTGGCCCTGGCAGATCAGCGGCACCGGATCGCTGGCGTGGCGCATCCACACCAGCAGACACTGGAAGCGCGCACGGCGCTCCGTCACCCCCGTCATGTCCTGCAATAGCTTTTGCAGGTTTTCCGCGTCACTGGCCCCCACTCCGGCATAGCGGGCCGAATAGATCCCCGGCGCACCGTTGAGCGCGTCCACCTCCAATCCGGAGTCATCGGCAATCGCAGGCAGGCCGGTATGCTGCGCGGCATTACGTGCCTTGAGGATGGCGTTCTCCACAAAACTCAGCCCGGTCTCCTCGATCTCGGGCACCCCCAGCTCGGTCTGGGGCAACACCTCATAGCCCAACCCGGCCAGCAGCTGATTGAACTCCCGCACCTTACCGGCGTTGCCACTGGCCAATACGATCTTTTTCATGATGATTTCCTAAAAAGCATTCAACACAGACGACTACATGGATGTAGTCGGTTGGAAATGTCGGGAACGTATTTCCCAGGGCACAGAGAACGCAAAGATAAACCCGGTATGATTATGCGCACCAACCCATCTGGTGTTGGGCACAATAGCGTGCAGCGTAACAGCCACCTTTCTCATACTCTGTGCTCTCTGTGTCCTCTGTGTTGAGATCTGTTATCGCTCCAGCGCCTCGCGCTGGTGTTGCAGTAATTCCTGGATGCCCTTTTCCGCCAGGGCGAGCATGGCGTCCATTTCCTCGCGGCGAAAGGCATGCCCTTCGGCGGTACCCTGCACCTCGATAAAACCGCCACCGTCGTTCATGACCACGTTCATGTCGGTCTCGGCGGCGGCGTCTTCCGGGTAGTCCAGATCCAATACCGCCATGCCCTGGTAGATCCCCACCGAGACCGAGGCGATCTGACCGTGCAGGGGCTCCTTCTTTACCAGGCCCTTGCCCTTGAGCTGGCTGATGGCGTCCACCAATGCCACATACCCCCCGGTGATGGCGGCGGTACGGGTGCCGCCGTCGGCCTGGATCACATCGCAGTCAATGGTGATAGTGCGCTCCCCCAGCGCGGACAGATCAACCGCCGCACGCAGGGAACGTCCGATCAGACGCTGGATCTCCAGGGTACGCCCACCCTGACGCCCCTGGGCCGCCTCGCGCCCCATGCGCATCCCGGTAGAGCGCGGCAACATGCCGTATTCGGCGGTCACCCAGCCTTGTTTTTTCCCCTTGAGAAAACGCGGCACGCGCTCCTCCACCGTGGCATTACACAACACCTTGGTGTCGCCAAACTCCACCAACACCGAACCCTCGGCGTGTTTGGTGTAGTGACGGGTGAGGTGAATCGCCCGCATGTCATCGTTTGCTCGGCCACTGGGGCGCATACTCAATCTACCTTCGCTTCGCTTGCTGTGGGTGGTGGTCAACGATCAATCTCTTTCTCATACTCCCGCATCACCCGCTCGATCTGGGCGATAGCGCTCTCGATGCCATCATCCTCGCTCTTTGCCGGGGAGCGCTTGGCATCTTGTCCGGATGAGTCGGTCTGCTGGCCTTCGCTGGAGATGAAACGCAGCGCCACCGCGCTGATGTTGTCGCTGCGCGGATAGCTGATCTGCTCGGCCTTTTCGGCCATATTGTAAAGCGCCTGTTCCAGATCGCCATCGGTAAGCAGCATGCTGCCCATCAGGGCATCATCCAGCGGCCCCCACAGGCCATCGGAACAGAGTAAGAGGATGTCCCCCGGCTTGAGGGTCACCGGCTTGCTGATGGTGATGGTCGGCTCATCATCGCGCACCCCGAGGCATTCGGTGATGCGATTGCGCATCGGGTGGCTGTCCTGCTCGCTACGGCTGATCTGGCCGTTTTGATAGAGCTTTTCCACATAGGAGTGGTCGGTAGTGCGGTAGATAGGTAGGCCCTGCTGATAGATGTACAGGCGACTGTCGCCCACATGGGCCCAGATCGCCTGATTGCCCTGCAGTAGGCAGAGTACCCCGGTGGTGCCTGGCGTCACCGGCGGCTGCTGACTGCGGCCAAATGCGTTAATCGCATGGTGGCTACGCATCAACACCTCCCGCAGGAATTGTTGCGGCTCTTTAAAGGGGCGCGAGCCAGCACGATAAACCCGACGGGCCTCATCCACCAGGGTCTGGGCCGCCACCTCACCAAAGGCCAGTCCACCCATGCCATCCCCCAGCACCAACAGCACCCCCTCGTCACTCTCAATCACCCCGAAGCGGTCCTGATTACTGCTGCGATTACCCAGGCGGTTGACCTGGCCCAACTCATACCTCATCGCTCCCCTCCCTTGAACCACGCCAACCCACTGGCGAGCTTGTCCAGCACCGATTCCTCCGCCTTCACCGGTGGATACTCCGGCAAGCCCTCTCCGTCCTCCAGCGCTCCCAGCAACGCGTCAACGGTCTGGGGGCGATACATGGGGTCCACCTCCATCGCCCAGTCGATCGAGGCGAGCAACTTGTAGGAATAATCCTTCTGAAAGACCACCCGGGCCGGTTTCATGCCGTCATCCATACGCCGCTCCTCCGCCGGAGGCGGTGCCACCCCTTCGATACAGGCGCGCATTGAGGCGCCGATGGCGTAGAGATCCGTCCACGGCCCCACATAGCCACCGGGCATGGACTGCTCGATCGGACAAAAGCCCAGGGTAAGTACCTGGCCCGGCTGATACTGGCGGCTTTGCTGCATCTCGTGCACCGCACCAAAATCGAGCAGCAGAGGACGCGCCCCGGCGCGCAGATAGATATTGCCCGGCTTGATATCCAGGTGCAGCAGGCCGCGCGAGTGCAGCTGTTGTAGCCCCTGCAACAGTGGCACAAACACCGCGTAGAGGAATTTTTCGCTCAGGCCACCCTTGTGACGCTTGATGTAGTCCTGCAGGTTTAGTCCCTTCTCATAGGCCATCACCATGTAGATGGTGTCGTTGGCACGAAAGAAGTTGGTGACATTGACGATATTCGGGTGCTTGAGCGAGGCCAGGGTATTGGCCTCCTGAAAGAACAGCTTGCGCCCGTGAGAGAATTGATCGGCGAATTTATCATCCAGGGTCTGTACCGTCAGGCCGTCCTCGGCCCGCCCGGCCAGCTTGCGCGGCAGGTACTCCTTGATCACCACCTGCTGGTCGCTGTCGACCACATCGGCCAGATAAACGATGCTAAAGCCCCCGCCACCTATCTTGCGAGCAATAACATAGTCCTCCAGGCGTGTCCCCGGCTTGAGGCTGAGATTATCCGCGCTCATACCGGAATTGCTCCGTGATACATTTCAATCCTTCCCCGGTTCGGTTTACCATGACAGGTCAGTCTACCAAAAACCGCGCCAGGAGTACCCAGGATGATTCGCAGCATGACCGCCTTTGCCCGCCAGGAGAGCCAGGGGCCCTGGGGGGGCCTGCAGTTGGAACTGCGCTCAGTCAACCACCGTTACCTGGAACTGAGCCCACGCCTACCCGAAGAATTACGCGCCCTGGAACCCAAGATCCGCGCCCGACTGAACGCGGTGCTCGCACGCGGCAAGGTGGAATGCAACATACGCTACCAGGCACCCCAGGAGGGAAAAGAGGGACTAAGCCTCAACCTGGACTTGGTGCGCCAACTGGCCCAGGCCAGCCGCGAGGTGGACGGCATCATCTACAACCCGGCCCCGATCAACGGGCTGGAGGTGATGCGCTGGCCCGGCGTGATCGAGGCCCCCAGCATCGACCAACAGGCACTGCACGCCGAGGTCTTTCGCCTGTTGGAGCAGGCCATGGATGAGCTGGTGGACAATCGCCGCCGCGAGGGGGCCAGCCTCAAGGCCATTATCCTGCAGCGTTGCGACAGCGCCGATGCGGTGGTCAGGCAAGTGCTCGAACGCCTGCCCAGCATCCTCGATGGCCAGCGCCAGCGCCTACTCACCCGCCTGGAGGAGATCCGCCAGGAGCTTGACCCCGATCGCATCGAACAGGAGATCGCCCTGCTGGCACAGAAGATCGACGTAGCCGAAGAGCTCGATCGCCTTGGCACCCACCTAATCGAGGTGCGCCGCGTACTGGAAGCCAAAGAACCGGTCGGTCGCCGCCTGGACTTCCTGATGCAAGAACTCAACCGCGAGGCCAATACCCTCGGCTCCAAATCCATCGACAGCGACACCACCCGCGCCTCGGTAGACCTCAAGGTACTCATCGAACAGATGCGCGAGCAGATCCAGAACATCGAATAAGCCGACGGGGGGAGCACACTACAAGCCATTGATGTAGCGGGCGTAATCGCTCGCCCACTTGAAGCGCACACCGGCCCCCCGTTGCCTGATTATACCGCCAAGCGCTACCCCTGAGCGATCCCATGACGCCCTGCCCCATAGCCCGTATAATCTGCCCACCTACCCCAGCACGGCATGTGAGGACAGCATAATGACAAACAGAAACCCAGGCAGCCTCTACGTTATCTCAGCTCCCTCCGGCGCGGGCAAGACCAGCCTGGTCAAGGCCCTGGTGGAGAGCACCGACAAGGTCATGGTTTCGGTCTCCCACACCACCCGACCCATGCGCGAGGGCGAAGTGGATGGCAAGGACTACCACTTCACCGATGCCGCCACCTTCCGCCAGATGATCAACGACCGCGCCTTCCTCGAGCACGCCGAGGTGTTCGGCAACTACTACGGCACCTCCCGCTCGCGCATCCTTGATCAGATGGCCCATGGTATCGACGTGATCCTGGAGATCGACTGGCAGGGTGCCGCCCAGGTACGTCAGCAGGTCCCCGAGGCGGTGAGCATCTTCATCCTGCCCCCCTCCCGCGAGGAGCTGGAGCGACGCCTGCGCGGGCGCGGCACCGACAGCGACGAGGTGATCGCCCGCCGCCTTGCCGAGGCGGTCAGCGATATGGGCCACTACCACGAGTTTGAATACCTGGTCTTCAACGACGACTTCGACACCGCACTCAGCCAGCTGCGTGCCATCCTGCTGGCCCGCCGCCAACGCACCTGGATCCAGAGCAACCAAAAGGCCGAAGCGCTTCACGGGCTACTCGAAGGCCAAGGCAAGTAAAGGGACGAGGGGCGATATACGAAGGTGGGCGCCCCCCCCAACGCACCCCTAGCGTCCTCCCCTCCGGATCGCGTATGATAAAAGGTATCAATACCCTATACATTCCTACCCGGAGAAAGAACATGGCGCGAGTCACCGTCGAAGATTGCCTGGACAATGTGGATAACCGCTTCCAGCTGGTACTGGTTTCTACCAAGCGGGCCCGCCAACTGGCCAACGGGCGCGACTCCATGGTGGAGTGGGAGAACGACAAGCCCACCGTGGTTGCCCTGCGCGAGATTGCCGAGGGTTACATCACCCGCGATATCCTCAACGAACGCCCTGCATCCCCATCTGCCCGCCTCGCAGGAGAAGACGAGGCCAGCAGCGAAGCCAGCTAAATCCAGGCCGCACGGCATATGGAGCAGGGTTCGAACTTTCAGATCAGCGATCTCTGCGCCATGCTGGAGGGCTATCTTGAGCCCGAACAGGTCAAGGACGTCTACCAGGCCTACCTGTTCGGGGCCGAGGCCCATGAAGGCCAGCGTCGTCTCAGCGGCGAGGCCTACATCTTCCATCCCCTCGCGGTGGCGCGCATCCTGGCCGAGATGCGCATGGATCACCAAACCATCATCGCCGCGATCCTGCACGACGTTATCGAAGACACCCCCACCGCCAAGGAACACCTTGCCGAGCTCTTTGGCGACGAGGTAGCCGAGCTGGTAGACGGGGTCAGCAAGCTTACCCACATTGAGTTTGAAACCAAGGCCCAGGCCCAGGCGGAAAATTTCCGCAAGATGATGCTGGCGATGGTGCAGGATATTCGCGTGATCCTGATCAAGCTGGCCGATCGCCTGCACAATATGCGCACCCTGGGCGTGATGCGCCCCTCCAAAAAGCGTCGCATCGCCCGCGAGACGCTGGAGATCTACGTCCCCATCGCCACCCGCCTGGGCCTCAACCAGCTCCGTCTGGAATTGGAAGAGCTCGGCTTCGCCGCCTGGCATCCCTTGCGCCACCGGGTCCTGGGCGAGGCACTGGAACGGGCACGCGGCCACCGCCGCGAGGTGGTACAAAAGATCCAGGGAGCCATCCAGCAGCGCCTGGAGCAGGAGCAAATGCCCGGCGAGGTCTCCGGTCGTGAAAAGCACCTCTACAGCATCTATCGCAAGATGCAGAGCAAACACCTGGGTTTCAATGAGGTCATGGACGTGTTTGCCTTCCGCATTGTGGTAGATGCGGTAGACAGCTGTTACCGGGTGCTCGGTGCGGTGCACAACCTCTACAAGCCCATCCCCGGCAAGTTCAAGGACTACATCGCCATCCCCAAGACCAACGGCTACCAGTCCCTGCACACCGCGCTACTGACCCACTACGGGATCCCCATCGAGGTGCAGATCCGCACCGCCGACATGGACAAGGTCGCCGAAAGCGGCATCGCCTCCCACTGGCTCTACAAGACCGGTGCCGACTCCAGTAGCATCGCCCACGAACGGGCGCGCGAATGGCTCAAAAACCTGTTGGAGATGCAGCAGCAGGCCGGCGACTCGCTGGAATTCCTCGAACACGTCAAGGTCGATCTGTTCCCCGACGAGGTGTATGTCTTCACCCCCACCGGCGACATCATGGAGTTGCCCCGTGGTGCCACCGTGATCGACTTTGCCTACGCGGTACACAGCGACATCGGCAACCACACCGTGGCCGCCAAGG
>SLDE01000169.1 GCA_007125455.1 Ectothiorhodospiraceae bacterium | reverse complement strand
TGCGGCGCGATAGTGCGTTAAAAAATGGCTCAAAATGCTCATTTACTACTTGTAAACTCCGCTTTTTCGCCATTTTTTGCCTTCTCTCGCACTCGCCTGAGCGACAACAACAGCCTGCTAGTGGCCACCCATCAGTTTTTCTACGGCTTCTGGCTTGTCGTGGAGCGCGTAGCGATCAACGATGGTGGCACTGGCCTCATTCATCCCCTTAAGCTCCACCTCGGTACCATTACGCCGGAACTTGACCACCACCTTGTCCAGGGCACTAACCGCCGTGATATCCCAAAAGTGCGCCTGGCACAGATCGATCTCGACCTTGTCCAAGGCCTCATCAAAGTCAAAGGAGTCGATGAACTTGTCGGCGGAGGCAAAGAATACCTGACCGACCACACGGTAGCGCCGACTCTCCCCGTCCTCACTCAACTCTGAGGCCACATACTTGTACTGGGCCACCTTGCGGGCAAAGAATATCGCGGCAAACAACACGCCGACCAGTACGCCATAGGCCAGGTTATGTGTCAACACAACCACCACCACGGTGGAGAGCATCACGATATTGGTGGTCAGCGGATGCTCCTTCAGGTTGTACAGCGACTCCCAGTTGAAGGTACCAATGGAGACCATGATCATCACCGCCACCAGCGCGGGCATGGGGATCTGCGCCACCCAGTCGCCAAGGAAGACCACCAGGATCAGCAACACCACCCCGGCCACCAGGGTCGAGAGACGGGTTCGGCCACCGGATTTTACGTTTATCACCGACTGACCGATCATCGCACAACCGGCCATACCGCCCATGAAGCCGGAGGCGATGTTGGAGATCCCCTGGCCTTTGCATTCGCGATCCTTGTCGCTCTTGGTATCGGTCAGGTCATCGACGATGGTCGCGGTCATCAAGGACTCCAACAGACCGACCACCGCCAGAGAGAGCGAGTAGGGCAGGATGATCCACAGGGTTTCCAGGTTCAACGGGATGTCCGGCAGCAGGAAGACCGGCAGGGTATCGGGCAGCTCGCCCATATCGCCCACAGTGCGGATGTCCAGGTTGAGAACCATCGCCAGGACGGTCAGCACCACAATCGTGATCAAGGGCGAGGGCACTGCCTTGGTGACCATCGGCAGCAGATAGATGATGGCCAGCCCACCGAGGGTAAAGGCGTACACATACCAGGTGACGCCCTCATAAAACAATTCAGGCAACTGGGCCATAAAGATCAGGATCGCCAGGGCATTAACAAAGCCCACCACCACCGAGCGGGAGACAAAGCGCATCAGGCCACCAAGTTTGATGTAACCGGCAATGATCTGCAGGATCCCGGTGAGGATGGTAGCGGCCAGCAGGTACTCCAGGCCGTGCTCTTTGACCAGGGTAACCATCAGCAACGCCATCGCCCCGGTGGCGGCCGAGATCATCCCCGGACGCCCGCCAGTGAAGGCGATCACCACCGCGATACAGAAGGAGGCGTACAGGCCCACCTTGGGGTCCACCCCGGCGATGATGGAAAAGGCGATCGCCTCAGGGATCAGGGCCAGCGCGACCACGATCCCGGCCAGGGTGTCGCCACGCACATTGGAAAACCAGTTTTTCTTTATCGAATCAATCATATATCTCTACTCACCAGCCCGGATACATCCCGTACGACGGCCTTAACGGCCAGCCTCACAGCACGACACGCAACCATGCATACTTAAAATTTGTTTATAAGATCGGAGGAAGAACAGAGGCAGCCGCGCGCTTGCGCAATACCGAACGCATCGGCACGGAAAGGCAAAACCCAACTGCGAACAGCGGCTTAAGAATGAATGCTATGGTGGGGTAATCTTCATAGGGGCGCGATTGTAGAGAATCGACCTGAACTATTCAAGCACAAGTTAATAAGCTGAATTTATAATTTGCGAGGTACGGAGTATGAGGTACCTCGTACTCCGTACCTTGCTTTTATCCTGCGTAGGGATCACGCAGCACAATGGTATCGGCACGATCGGGGCCGGTGGAGATGATGTCGATGGGCACGCCCACGACCTCTTCGATCTTGCTGATGTAGGCCTTGGCCGTTTCAGGCAACTCGTCGTAGTTGCGTACCCCGACGGTGCTTTCCGACCAGCCGGGTACTTCGATGTATTCGGGCTGGCACTGCTCGTAGGCATCGGCACCGATCGGTGGGGCATCCAACAACTGGCCGTCACAGCGGTAGCCGGTGGCGATGCGCAGGGTCTCCAGCCCGTCCAGTACGTCCATCTTGGTCAGACAGATCCCGGAGAGGCTGTTGATCTGCGCCGAGCGGCGCAGGCTGACCGCATCCAGCCAGCCGCAGCGACGTGGACGGCCCGTGGTGGAGCCAAACTCGTGACCCAGCTTGGCCATATGCGCCCCGATGGGATCATTCAGACCAACCCCATCATATAGCTCGGTGGGAAAGGGTCCGGCACCGACACGGGTGGTGTAGGCCTTGGTGATCCCCAGCACATAGTCGATATCACGCGGGCCGACCCCGGTACCTGTGCAGGCACCCCCGGCAGTGGGATTGGAGGAGGTGACATAGGGATAGGTGCCGTGATCGATGTCCAGCAGGGTGCCTTGAGCCCCTTCGAACATGATGTCTTTGCCCTCATTGCGATAGCGGTGCAGCAGGCCGGTCACATCGGCGACCATCGGACGCATGCGCTCGGCCATCGCCAGTCCCTCATCCAGCACCTGCTGAAAATCAACCGGGTTAGTCTTAAAGTAGTGCTTGAGGGTAAAGTTGTGGTAATCCAGCACCTCACCCAGGCGCGCGGCGAAGCGCTCGCGGTGCATAATATCACCCACCTTGAGACCGCGACGGGAGATCTTGTCCTCGTAGGCCGGGCCGATACCCCGACCGGTGGTGCCGATGGCCTTTTTGCCACGGGCCTGTTCGCGGGCCTGATCCAGGGCAATGTGGTAGGGCAGGATCAGGGTGCAGGCCTCGCTGATCTTGAGGCGCTCACTGGCTGGCACACCATTAGCCTCCAGCATGTCCAGCTCCTTGAGCAGGGCCTCGGGGGAGAGCACCACCCCATTGCCGATCATGCACTCCACCCCCTCGTGCAACACACCGGAGGGGATCAGGTGCAGTACCGTCTTTTTGCCATCGATCACCAGGGTATGGCCAGCATTGTGCCCCCCCTGGAAACGCACTACCGCATGCACCTTGTCGGTGAGCAGATCTACGACCTTGCCCTTGCCTTCGTCACCCCATTGGGTGCCGATTACGACCACATTCTTTCCCATCATTACGCTCTCGTTCTTGCACGCAGCCAGACATGCCGCCCGATTTGGACGGAACAAGACTGTCATCTTGCTGCGTACTTACCCCGGTGGAAAATCAAAAAAAACTGCCCAGCGATAAGCAGAGGTTATCCCTGCACCGCCTCAAGCTGCCACTGACCATCTTGCTGCACCAGTTGGCGGTCACAACCCATCTCGCTCGCCCCGCCCTGCTGGCCCGGCAGTGCCTGCACCACCCGTTCACCCTGCCCGCGCAACTGTTCGATGGCCTGTTGTAGACCGGGTGCTTCGTCACAGGGGGCAAAGATACCACGAAGCGGATCGTTTGGGGCACTGACCTGGCTCAACACGCTCCGAAGATCGGTGCTAAAGCCCGTGGCGGGGCGGGCCACACCAAAGACCTTGCCGATCTCGTCGTAGCGACCGCCCTGGGCAATGGCCTGCCCCTGGCCCGGTACGAAGGCAGCAAATACCGCCCCGGTGTGGTAGTGGTAGCCGCGCAGCTCTGCCAGGTCAAAGTGCAGCGAGGTGTCGGCGATCCCGTCCACCGCCTCGGCGATGCGCTCCACCGTATCCAGGCAGGCCGCGACCTCAGCGCCGGCATCGGCGAGCATGTCGCGTGCCTGGGCAAGCACCGCGCGGTCGCCATGCAGATCGGCCAGCCCCGCCAGCATACGATGCATCGACTCGGACAGATCGATCTGCGCCAGCAGGGCATTGATCTCAGAGCGGGCCTTGCGTTGCAGGGCATCAAACAGCTGCGCCTCGTGTTCGGCGGAGAGCTCGGCCTGGGCTGCCAGGGCGCGGAAGATCCCCACATGACCCAGATCCAGATAGACGTGCTCAATCCCCGCCAAGTGCAAGGTGCGCACCATCAGGCGCAACACCTCAATATCGCTCTCCACCCCGGCGTGTCCATAGAGCTCGGCCCCCACCTGCATCGGGCTACGGTTGCCACCGTGAGTGGCGGGCAGGGTACGCAGTACCGTGCCCATGTAACACAGGCGGGTGGGCAGCTCACGCTTGAGGCAGTGAGCATCGATGCGAGCCACCTGCGGGGTCATGTCGGAGCGTAGCCCCATCATCCGCCCGGTGAGCTGATCGGTGAGTTTGAAGGTGTGCAGATCCAGATCCTTGCCGGTGGCGATCTGCAACGAATCGAGGAATTCGATAAACGGCGGCATCACCAGCTCATAGCCCCAGCTCTGATAAAGATCGAGCAGGCGGCGCAGGGTAGCCTCCAGCTGTGCGGCTCGGGGCGGGAGGAGCTCCTCAACACCCTCGGGCAGTAACCAGCGGTCGTTTTGCATGGCGTCAGTTCTTCAGAAAGTAAAGCAGCATGGCACCAGCAGTCATGCTGAGCATGCCCATGATACGGATCCCGCGCCGATCCATCTGACTCACCGAGAGCATTGCCCGGCGGTAGCCATCCGGCGAGAGCGCAGGTAACAGCCCCTCGATCACCAAAACCAGTGCGAGGGCGATCCACAATTCAGTCCACATCCATCAACTCCAGCAGACAGCGGGCGCCACTGGGGCGCCCGACAGTCGTCCTCCCTTAGCGGGAAGACTGGTTGAAGTAACGGAAGAACTCGGACTGTGGATCCAGAACCATAATGTCTTCCGGCTTGTTGAATACATCACGGTAGGCATTGAGGCTACGGTAGAACTCGTAGAACTCGCGATCCTGTTCGAAGGCCTCGGCGTAGATCTGCGCGGCACGGGCATCCCCCTCACCGCGCAGCTGCTCGGCATCACGGTAGGCCTCGGCGATAATGATGGTGCGCTGACGATCCGCGTCGGCGCGAATCCGCTCGGCCGCCTCGGCACCACGGGAGCGCAGGTCTTTGGCGACACGGTCACGCTCGGCGATCATGCGGTTGTAGACCGACTCGGAAACCTCGCTAGGCAGTTCGATACGCTTGATACGCACATCGACCACTTCGATACCGAACTGTCCCACCTGCTCTTCAATCTGGCGGGTGATGATATCCATGATCACCGAACGCTCACCGGAGATGGCCTCCTGAATGGTGCGCTTACCGATCTCGTCACGCAGGCCGTTCTTGATCAGCACCGACAGACGCTGTGTGGCACGGCGTTCATCCCCGGCGAAAGAGACATAGAAGTCGGAGACGTTAGAAATACGCCACTTGATAAAGGAATCGACGATAACGTTTTTCAGCTCCACCGTGAGATAGCTCTCAGGCTCGGCGTCGAAGGTCATCACCCGGCTGTCGAACTTGCGCACGTTATTGATGAAGGGGATCTTGAAGTGGATCCCCGGCTCGTAGTCGGCGCGCAGGAATTCACCCAGACGGAACTTTACCGCCACTTCCCGCTCATTGACGGTGAAAAAGGATGCCGACGCCAGCCACAGGATGATGGCGCCGATGATGAGGCTCATGGTCTTAGCCGGTGACATTAGCGGATCTCCCTGATGGCACGGCGATCATCGCGGATCGGCGTGGGGGCTTGGCGGTTCGACTCCCGCGCACCGCTGCTGGCGGGGGCCGGGCTGTTGCGGCTGGATGTGTCGCGCTGCATCAGCTTATCGAGTGGCAGGTAAAGCATGTTGTTGCTGCCCTCGGTGTCGACAATGATCTTGCTGCTCTCACGCAATACGGACTGCATCGCGTCGATATACAGACGGGTACGCATGACCTCGGGGGCATTGCGGTATTCGCCCAGGACACTGAGGAAGCGGGCGGTCTCACCCTCGGCCTCGGCGATCACCTGCTCGCGATAGGCACTGGCCTCTTCGATTTGACGGGCGGCACCACCACGGGCACGGGGCAACAGGTCGTTGGCGTAGGCTTCGGCCTCGTTGCGCAGGCGGATCTCATCCTCACGGGCCTTGACCGCATCGGCAAAGGCACCCTGCACCTGGCGTGGGGCCTGGGCGTTCTGCATGGTCAGCTGGGAGATGACCAGGCCGGTCTCATAGCTATCGAGCGTCTGCTGCATCAAGTCTTGGGCGCGCAATACGATCTCGCTACGCCCGGCGGTGATGATGAAGTCCATCTCGCTCTTGCCGACGACCTCACGCACCGCACTTTCCATCACCTGGCGAATGGTCTCGTCCGGGCTGCGCACGTTATGCAAATAGTGGCGTGCGTTACTCACCTGGTATTGCACGGCAAACTGCACGTCGACGATGTTCTCGTCCTGGGTCAGCATCAGCGACTCTTCCAGGCGCTGGCCCAGCTCGATGCTGCGCACCCCACTGACATTCACACGCTCAACGTCCTGAATGAAACGGGCATGCCAGTGCGGACCAGGCATGGTGGTGTCGGTGTATTTGCCGAAGGTGGTAACCACACCACGGGTACCTTCATCGACGATGTAGATCCCGGAGAGGGCCCAGACAATCACCGCGACGACCAGGATCCCGGCGATGCTGCCGGTGCCCATGCCGCCGCCGCCGATGGGGCTGCTGCTGCCGCCGTCTCCGGCACCATTGTTGCCACCGCCCTTGCCGCCGAACAGGCCGTTAAACTTGTTCTGCAGCTTGCGCATCACCTCGTCCATGTCCGGTGGGCCCTGCTCGTTTTTACGGCCACCCCAGGGGTCTTTGCCCCCGGAACCACCCGGTTCATTCCACGCCATGTTTCTTTACTCCAAGGTTGAGTCGTACTGGCAGGGCATAAGAGGCCCTCCAGAGCACTGGCTGAGTTTCGATTGACAAATTCTAGGGATCTTGGCTGGCCACCGCAAGGAAAAGGGCAAAGATCGCTCAATTCTCTGCCGTGTAGCGAGGCGACTAATCGTCCTCATCCACGGCGACAGGTAGCCAGGCGGCAAAATCCTCCTGCTTGCGCAGGGCGTTGAGCATATGCGGTTCGAGCTGGATCAGCAGTTGTGAGGCACCCTCCGGATCGATCGCCTCATCGACCACCACACCCATCTCATAGAGCCGGGCGCGCAGCCTCCCCGCCTGCGGGGGCAAGGAAAACTGATACTCACAATCCTGGTTGCTGGCCCATTCGACCAACACCTCACGCAACAGCTCCAAGCCCTCGCCACTGGCGGCCGACAGCCACACACGCAGCACCCGGCCCTCCGGGTCACGCTCGATCCGCGCCTCGCCGCCGTCACAACGGTCGATCTTGTTGTAAACGGTGATCCGTGGGCGCTGATCGGCACCAATCTCCTGCAACACCACCTCCACCTGCTCAACCTTGGCCTCCCGTTCCGGGTCGCTGGCGTCGATCACGTGCAACAGCAGATCCGCTTCACGGGTCTCCTGCAGGGTGGACTGAAAGGCCGCCACCACGTCGTGGGGGAGATGACGGATAAATCCCACCGTATCGGCGAGGATCACCGCCTTTCCGCCGCCGATCTCCAGGCGACGCAGGGTTGGGTCCAGGGTGGCAAAGAGCTGATCGGCGGCGTAGACCGCATCCACACTGAGGCGGTTGAATAGCGTCGACTTACCCGCATTGGTATAGCCCACCAGCGAGACGGTGGGCAGTTCGGCACGCCGACGCGAGCGACGACCTTGCTCCCGTTGGCGACGCACCTTCTCCAGGCGGCGGTTGAGATGCTTGATACGATCGCCGATCAGTCGACGGTCCGATTCCAGCTGGGTCTCACCCGGCCCACGCAACCCGATCCCACCCTTTTGCCGCTCCAGATGGGTCCAGCCGCGCACCAAACGGGTGGATAGGTGGCGCAACTGGGCCAGTTCCACCTGCAGCTTGCCTTCGTGGGAGCGGGCCCGCTGAGCAAAGATATCGAGGATCAGACCGGTACGATCTAGCACTCGACACTTAAGGTGCCGCTCCAGATTACGCTCCTGGGCCGGGCTGAGGGCGTGGTTGACCAGCACCACCTGGGCCTCTTCGGCCTGCACCAGCGCAGCCACTTCCTCCACCTTGCCGCTACCGATGAAGTATTTGGGCTCGGGCGTACGTCGCGAACCGACGACCTCCGCGATCAGCTGGGCACCCGCAGACACCGCCAGATCCCGGAATTCAGCCAGGTCCTCGCGGTCGTTCTCCTGTTGCAACTCCAGGTGAACCAGGATCGCCCGCTCACCACTACGGGGACGCTCAAACAAGCGCACCCCCACAAGATGAACGGGGAAGAGGCAGACGCTTAGTAGGTGTTGCCAGGGGGGACCTCACCGTCGGGCTGGTCGCCAAAGTTGATCTTGACGTTACGTGCGGGAACCACGGTGGAGATGGCGTGCTTGTAGACCATCTGGCTGACGGAATTCTTCAGCAGCACCACAAACTGGTCGAAGGACTCCACTTGCCCTTGCAGCTTGATGCCGTTCACCAGATATATGGAAACCGGAATACGCTCCTTGCGCAGCGCGTTGAGAAATGGATCCTGTAGTGCTTGCCCCTTACTCATGGTTTTTGCTCCTTTGTTATTATCTGACACAATATGTGTCCTCAAAAAAGTCATAATCACTATCCAATCAATTAGTTATTAACCATTGACCAGTCCAGTCACCCAGGCATTCGGCTTCCTGCCGGGCCAGGGATCAGTTTATGGCGCTATCATCCAGCAATTTCAAGGTTTTTTCCACCAAGCTGTGATCAAAGCTGGAAAACCAGTGCAAGGCCTGCTCACTGCGTAGCCAGGTGAGCTGACGCTTGGCCAACTGCCGGGTAGCGACCACGCCCTTCTCAGACATCTGAGCATAGGATAGTTCCCCAGCCAGATATTGCCACACCTGGCGATAGCCGACGCAGCGCATCGAGGGCAAGTCGGCGTGGAGATCAGCGCGCCGGTAGAGGGCCTCTACCTCCTCCACCAGGCCCTGCTCCAGCATTTGGGCAAAACGCCGGGCGATACGCTCATGCAGGCTGCTGCGCTCGGGCGGGGCCACCGCCAGCTTGATAAACCGGGAGCCTGGTCGCTGTTCCTGCTGCTCGCGCCACAGCTCGGTCAGGCTGCGCCCGGTGATATCAAAGACCTCCAGCGCACGGGAGAGGCGTTGGGGATCATTGGGGTGGATACGCGCTGCTGCCTCAGGATCGACAGCGGCCAACCGCCGATGCAAGGCCTCCCAGCCCTCCAGCGCCGCCTCCGCCTCAATGCGCTGGCGCACCGCCGGGTCCGCCTCGGGCAAGGAAGAAAGCCCCTGCAGCAGGGCACGATAGTAGAGCATGGTGCCACCAACCAGCAGCGGGATCCCCCCGGCCTGGCGGATCGCCGCCATCTCGCGCAGGGCATCGTCACGAAAACGGGCCGCCGAGTAGGCCTCCGCCGGATCGATGATATCGATCAAACGATGGGGGGCCAGGCGCAGGGTCTCGGCATCGGGCTTGGCGGTGCCGATATCCATCTGGCGGTAGACCAGTGCGGAATCCACACTGATGATCTCCACCGGCAGATGCTGGCGCAGTGCCACCGCCAGATCGGTCTTGCCCGAGGCGGTGGGCCCCATCAGGCAGATCGCCGCCGGTTTTGCTGGGCTTGCGCTCATGATGCTAGCCAGTGGCGCAAGGTCTGCGCCTCCAGGCTACGCCAGGGTGTGTCGACCCCCTGGGCCTTGGCCCGCTGCAATAGCTCCGCCACCTGCTCCAGGCTGGGGGACGGGGCCAGTGGCAACAGGGCCTCGATCAGACGCTCCCGCCAGGCGGGCTCATCGGGGGCCAGTCCGATCGCCTCCAGGCGTGCAAATATCGTCTCCAGCGCCATCCCCTGCATCAATTGGGGCAGCTCCCGCACCACCAGCTCCCCCGGCCCAAGGGTATCGATGGACAGGCCCAGGCGGTGCAGACCCTCGGCCTGCTGCTGCCAGTGCGCGCAGGCCGACTCTCCCAGGCGCAGCACCTCGGGCACCAGCAGTGGTGTGGCAACCAGTTCACCGTCTTCCAGGGCGGCATTCAGCTGCCGCCGCCAGAGCAGACGACGCAGCGCGGCGATCTCCAGCAGGGCGACCTGCCCTTCGCGCTGGCGTAGCAAGAACTGCCCGAAGAGCAGCGACAAACCCTGGGTATCGACACGATTGGTCGGCTGGGGTGTTGGTCGTAGCGCCCGCGCCTGACGATAGAATTGCTGCTGCTCGGCGATCGCACTGGAAGAGACGGGGGCGCTGGCATGG
This sequence comes from Ectothiorhodospiraceae bacterium, assembly GCA_007125455.1. Taxonomy (GTDB): domain Bacteria; phylum Pseudomonadota; class Gammaproteobacteria; order Thiohalomonadales; family Thiohalomonadaceae; genus SLDE01. Next base: position 1,237 of record SLDE01000169.1, on the reverse strand, counting down.
CTCGCCGCCTGCGGTGCAGTGCCGACGCCGCGTTGCGCCGCAAGCCCCTCATGCCCGTCTGCCGAGGGGAGCAGTACCTCACCCAGTGCCCGCTGGATGAAATCGTGCACCAGGCGGGTCTGGCGAAAGCGCACTTCGTGTTTGGTGGGGTGGACGTTGATATCCACCTGGGCCGGGTCCAGCTCCAGGTAGAGCACATAGGCCGGATGACGCCCCGCCTCCAGCACCGTCAGATGGGCCTGACGGATGGCGTGGTTGATCAGCTTGTCGCGGATCACCCGGCCATTGAGGTAAAAGTACTGGCTGGAGGATTGGCTCACGGAGTGCTGCGGTGGGGAGAGATAGCCCCACAGGCGCAATCCAGCGGCACGAAAATCCACCGCCAATGCCTCACGCACAAACCCCTGGCCGAGGATCTCGCCGATACGACGGCGCTGCGCCGCCTCGTCGGTGGCCGGGCGCAATCGCAGGCTCTGACGCCCGTTGTGGCTGAGGCTAAAGGCCACATCAAAACGGCTTAACGCCAGTCGCCGCATCACCTCCTCCACATGGAGGAACTCGGTGCGCTCGGTGCGCATGAACTTGCGCCTGGCCGGCACGTTATAAAACAGCTCACGCACCTCGATGCAGGTTCCCTCCCCCAGCGCACAGGCCTCAGGGGCACTCAGCTTGCCACGGGCCTGATTGTGGATCTGCCAGGCGTGGGGCTGGTCGGGAAAGCGACTGCACAGGCTAAAACGGCTCACCGAGGCGATACTGGCCAGGGCCTCACCGCGAAAGCCCAGGCTGGCCACCTGAGTCAACTCCTGCTGAGTGTAGATCTTGCTGGTGGCGTGCTGGGCCAGGGCCAGGGGCAGGTCTTCGGGGTGGATGCCGCCGCCATTGTCGGTAACCCGTAACAGCTTCAGCCCGCCCTGCTCCAACTCCAGCTCTATCCGATCCGCCCCGGCATCGATGCTGTTCTCCAGCAACTCCTTGGCCACCGAGGCCGGGCGCTCGACCACCTCACCGGCGGCGATCTGGTTGGCCAATTGGGGGGTGAGGGTTTGGATACGACGCGACATGGCGCGCAGTTTATCGCCGATGTGGCGCTGTAGCAAAGCTGCCCACCCCAAACCCAGGGCGTCCGCATACTTTTGAGGAGCAGGCGTAACCCCCTGATTTCTGGTCGTAGGTCGCAGGGATGCGACCTTCGAGCCTACAGGGATGTATTCACGGCGTACCAGAAATCAGGGGG
>SLDE01000168.1 GCA_007125455.1 Ectothiorhodospiraceae bacterium | reverse complement strand
TCCTGCTTGGCCTGCTCATCCCTGCACCTGCGGTGCAGCCAGCCTTGGTACAAAGGTACTAACCGATGTTGTTCGAACAATTGGATGTGGTGGCCCATGGATGAGCGCCGCAAACACTTACGTATTCGCCGCCGTCAGAAAATCGGGTTGTTCCTCTCCGATGGCAGCATCGAGTACATGTGGACGGCGGATATTTCTCGTGCCGGTCTGCAGGTTCATACACCGCATCTGGTGGATGTGGGCAGCCGCTTTCGCATCGCCACAGCGATCTTCGATGAAACGCGTGATGCCTACGTCACTATCTACGCTAGGGTCGAAGTGGTGCATAAGGTCTATGACGGTGAGTTCCAGGCCTATCGCATCGGGATGCGTTTTCTCTCCTTTGAGGGTAAGGGAGAGGAGTTATATCTGGGGTTGATCAAACAGTTGGAGTTGCGCCTTTAACAGGCTGTTGCTGCCTTTTCTCCTGAGCGACAACAACCGCCGGTTAAGCTCACGACTCGGGACTGAGCAAAAACTCCATCAGCGCCTTTTGCGCATGCAGGCGGTTTTCCGCCTGATCCCAAACAATGCTCTGCGGGCCGTCGATCACCGAGGCACTTACCTCTTCACCACGGTGGGCCGGCAGGCAGTGCAGGAAGACCGCATCGGCATTGGCACAGGCCATGATGCTGTCATCTACCTCGAAGGCGGCAAAGGCCCTTTCACGGGTCGCCTGTTCCTCTTCTTGGCCCATGCTGGCCCACACGTCGGTGGTGATCAGGTCGGCCCCTTCGGCGGCAGCCTTGGCGTCGTGCAGCAGGGTGATGCGATCCCCGGCGCGGGCCATGATCGCGCTGTCCGGCTCATAGCCTTCGGGGCAGGCGATGCGTAGCTGGAAGTCAAATTGCAGCGCGGCGTTGATGTAGGAGTGGCACATGTTGTTGCCATCGCCGATCCAGGCCACGGTCTTGCCCTGGATCGGACCTCGGTGCTCGACAAAGGCCTGTACATCGGCCAGTAGCTGGCAGGGGTGGTAGCTGTCGGTGAGGGCGTTGATCACCGGCACCTGGGAGTGGGCGGCGAAGGTCTCCAGCTTTTCCTGCTCGAAGGTGCGGATCATGATGATATCGACCATGCGCGAGAGCACCTTGGCGGTATCCTCGATAGGCTCGCCCCGGCCCAGTTGGGTGTCGCGTGGGGAGAGGAAGATCGCATGGCCGCCGAATTGGGCCATGCCCGCCTCGAAGGATACCCGGGTGCGGGTGGAGGATTTTTCGAAGATCATCCCCAACACGCGGTTCTTCATCGGTTCATAGATCTCGCCACGCTGCTGCATGGCCTTCAGTTCAATGGCGCGCTGGATCAGCGCATTCAGTTCGTCGCTGTTCAGATCCAGCAGGCTGAGAAAGTGGCGTAGGGCCATGGGCGGCCTCCTTACTTTTTGTTGTCCTTGGCGATGAAGTCGGCGATCAGCGCGCACAGCTCATGCATCATCTGATCGGCCTCGTCGTCGCTCATCACCAGCGGCGGCAGCAGGCGGATCGTGTTGCCAGCGGTGACATTGATCAGCAGGCCGCGCTCCAGCGCCATGCCCACCAGTGCGCCACAGGGGCGATCCAACTCGATGCCGATCATCAGCCCCAGCCCACGGATATCCTCGACGTATTCCTGTTCACCCAAGGCCAGCTCAAAGGCCGTCAGCAGGCGCAAGCCCAACTCCTCGGCACGCTCGTGGATGGCGGTCTCGGTCATGGTCTCCACCACCGTCAACGCGGCGGCGCAGGCCAGCGGATTGCCGCCAAAGGTGGAGCCGTGGTTGCCGGGTTGAAACAGCGCAGCCGCCTCGCCCCGTGCCAGACAGGCACCGATGGGCACCCCGTTGCCCAGCCCCTTGGCCAGGGTGATCACATCCGGTTGCACATCATGGTGCTGGAAGGCGAAGGGTTTGCCGGTACGGCCCATGCCGGTCTGGATCTCGTCCACCATCAGCAGCCAGCCGTGCTTGTGGCACAGCACCTGTAGCGCCTGCAGATAGCTTTCTTCAGGGACACGCACCCCGCCTTCGCCCTGAACGGGTTCGACCAGGATGGCGACCACCTCCGGGTGGTGTTTGGCGATGTTCTCGATCGCCTCCAGGTCGTTGTAAGGGGCGCGCAGAAAGCCCTTCACCAGCGGCTCAAACCCGGCCTGCACCTTGCGGTTGCCGGTGGCGCTCAAGGTGGCCAGGGTTCGACCGTGGAAGCTCTGCTCCATGACGATAACGGTGGGGTTATCGATCCCCTTCTTGTGGCCATGCAAGCGGGCGAGCTTGATCGCCGCCTCGTTCGCCTCCGCCCCGGAGTTACTGAAAAATACCTTATCCATCCCCGCCAGCGCGGTGAGCTTTTCGCCCAGGGCGCTCTGCTTGGCAATGCCATAGAGGTTGGAGGTATGGACCAGGGTTTGGGCCTGCTCACACAGGGCCTTGGCTACTGCCGGGTGGGCGTGGCCGAGGTTGCATACCGCAATGCCGCTCAGGCAGTCGAGGTAGCGCTTGCCTTCGGTATCCCACAACCAGCAGCCTTCGCCCTTCTCGAAGGTGACCGGCAGACGTGCGTAGGTGCTCATCAGTGCGTCGGACATGACCATTGTCTCGTTTTGTTGCTCGCTAAAAAACGAAAAGATGGCAGCCCCATACGAGACTGCCATCTCTCATCGAATCAGCGATTTTACCCCCACCGGACGGCGGTGGCAAACCCGATGCAGTTACGAGGTGCGAGACACGAGGGACGAGGGGGTGGGCCCGCAGTGCGGGCAATCAATGATTTAGTGCGCTAGCGCACTCCACCCCTCGTATCACGTCCCCTGTCCCTCGTCTCTGCTGTTAAGCGAAATTAGCGCTGGCGAAGTCCCAGTTGGCTAGATTCCAGAAGGACTCGACATACTTGGGACGGGCGTTGCGGTAGTCGATGTAATAGGCGTGCTCCCAAACATCGCAGGTCAGCAGCGGGGTCTTGCCGTCGGTCAGCGGGCAGCCGGCGTTGGAGGTGTTAACGATCGCCACGGAGCCATCGGCGTTCTTCACCAGCCAGGTCCAGCCGGAGCCGAAGT
>SLDE01000258.1 GCA_007125455.1 Ectothiorhodospiraceae bacterium | reverse complement strand
TGACATGCTCCGGAGCCATCTCCCGTATGCGTTGCTGAATGGAGGTGAAGTTAGACGCTTCAGGTGTATCGGCCATCTTGGCCCGGACTGGGTTGAGGTCTACATAGCTCATGCAGGCCAGCACGGCAGCCTCATCGAGCAGGGCCTGGCTTTTAAAGCGTGATTCCCACCGACTTGAAATAGAGTCGTGGGTGTCCCTCTCCTTTCTTTCCTTTTGCCCGCGCTAGGGTGCGTTGCCGATCCCCGGTATGGGTTTGTACCCACACCCCGATCTATAAGATAATACGCCCACACGTGTTACCATCGTCCCGCCTAACAGGCTGTTGTTGTCTACTCATGCGGCGCGATAGTGCGTTAAAAAATGGCCCAAAATGCTCATTTACTCCTTGTAAACGCCGCTTTTTCGCCATTTTTTGCCTTCTCTCGCACTCGCCTGAGCGACAACAACAGCCTGCTAAAACTTTCCCGTGCCGTTTGTCGGCGCTTTTTTCTTTTGGAGCCTCTCTTGCTTTCCACCGCGAATATCACCATGCAGTTTGGGGCCAAGCCCCTGTTCGAGAACATTTCTGTCAAGTTTACCGATGGCAACCGCTACGGCCTGATCGGGGCCAATGGCTGTGGCAAGTCCACCCTGATGAAGATCCTGGCCGGGGAGCTATCGCCTTCGGCGGGTAATGTTTCTATCGATCCGGGGCAGCGCCTGGGGCGCTTGCGTCAGGACCAGTTTGCCTATGAGCAGTTTACGGTGATCGATACGGTGATCATGGGCCATGAGGAGCTCTGGCAGGTGAAGCAGGAGCGGGATCGTATCTATGCCTTGCCCGAGATGAGTGAGGAGGATGGCATGAAGGTGGCCGAGCTGGAGGTGACCTTCGCCGAATACGACGGCTATACCGCCGAGGCCCGTGCTGGTGAGCTGTTGCTGGCGATCGGGATCCCGCTGGAGCAACACGATGGCCCGATGAGCGAGGTTGCCCCCGGCTGGAAGCTGCGCGTGTTGCTGGCCCAGGCGCTGTTCGCCGATCCGGACATCCTGCTGCTGGATGAGCCGACAAACCACTTGGATATCAATGCGATCCGCTGGCTGGAGGATGTGCTTACCGCACGTAACAGCACCATGGTGATCATCTCCCATGACCGCCATTTCCTGAACACCGTATGCACCCACATGGCGGATCTGGACTACGGGGAGCTGCGTGTCTATCCCGGCAATTACGACGATTACATGCTGGCCTCGACCCAGGCGCGCGAGCGCCTGCTGTCGGACAACGCCAAGAAGAAGGCGCAGATCGCCGAGTTGCAGACCTTTGTCAGCCGTTTTTCTGCCAACGCCTCCAAGGCCCGCCAGGCCACCTCACGGGCCAAACAGATCGAGAAGATCAAGCTTGATGAGGTAAAACCCTCCAGCCGCCAGAATCCCTATATTCGCTTTGAGCAGGAAAAGAAGCTCTACCGCACCGCCTTGAGTGTGGAAAAGCTTAGTAAGGCCTATGACGATCTGATCCTGTTCAAGGATCTGGATATTCGCGTCGATGTGGGGGAGAAGGTCGCCATCATCGGCCCTAATGGGGCAGGCAAGACGACCCTGTTGGGCTGTCTGGTACATGATCTGGAGCAGGACAGCGGCGTGGTCAAGTGGTCGGACAATGTGGAGCTAGGCTACTTCGCCCAGGATCATACCGCTGACTTTGAGAACGACCAGACCCTGTTCGATTGGATGAGCCAGTGGGGCAAACCCAGCGATGATGAGCAGTGGATCCGTGGCACCCTTGGGCGGCTGCTGTTTTCCTCCGACGAGCTGAAAAAGTCGGTCAAGGTACTCTCTGGTGGCGAGCAGGGCCGCATGTTGTTCGGCAAGCTGATGCTGCAACGCCCCAATATCCTGGTGATGGATGAGCCGACCAACCACCTGGATATGGAATCGATCGAGTCGCTCAACCTGGCGCTGGAAAACTACCCTGGTACGCTGGTCTTTGTGAGCCACGACCGGGAGTTTGTTTCCTCGCTGGCCACCCGCATCCTCGAATTTACCCCGGAGGGGCTGGTCGACTTCCATGGCAGCTATGATGAATATCTGCGTAGTCAGGGGCTGGCTTCGGCCTAGCGGTCTTTGCCGCGCGTTGAGGATGGGTGTCTAACAGGCTTCTAACAGCCTGCTAAGGGTGATCCAGCCGGATGGCGAGCATCCCCATGTACTCATACCAGGCCCGTTCGCTCATACGCAGGTAGCTGGCGGCGGGGATCCAGTGTTGCCAGTGGCTCAGCTCCACTGCCTGGCTGAGGTGGTGGGTGGGGGCGGCGATGGGCTGTAGGCCCACTTGCTTGAAGTGGGCCATGGCTCTGGGCATGTGTGAGGCGGAGGTGACCAGCAGCACCTTGGCCCCTTCCCCCAGTAATTCCTTTACCGCGTAGGCCTCCTGGGCGGTGTCCAGCGGGCTGTCTATCTGCATGATACGACGTTCCGCTACCCCAAGGGCGAGTGCCCCTTGAAGATAGCCTGCCGCAATGGGGGCTTCGCCTCGACGGCTGCCGCCGCTGACGATCAACCAGCCACCCTGTTGCCGGTGCAGACGCACCCCTTCGGCCAGTCGGACAGTGGCGGTTTCGCTCAGTTGGGAGAAGATCCCCTGTTTGGGATCAGGATAGTAGGCGCTGCCCAGCACTACTACCGCGGATACCCCAGGCCTGACCTCCTGTTCCACCAGTGCCGGATAGCGTTGCTCCAGCGGGCTGAGCAGCAGCCAGGCGATAGGTGCCCAGGCCATCAGCAGGATGAGCAGGGGAGCGGCCAGCAGGGTGGCTTGGGCAGCACGCCGCCAGCGCAACAGCCACAGCAGGAGCGCCAGCATCACCAGCAGCAGGGCCAGGGGCAGCGGCATCACCAGATTGGCGATAAGGAGCTTGAGGGTTGCCATTTTCTGGCCGGATCAGGCCTGTTCGGGGGCGGTATGCTCGACGGGGGCTGCCGCCTTGCGGCGCTTTTCCTGCCGTGCATCGACGACGTTCTTTAGCGCGATCAGCATGCCCAGACCGATGAAGGCACCGGGGGGGAGTACCGCCAGCAGAAAGCCGCTGTAGTCTTCCACCAGGGTGATGGTGAGCCAGCTGAAGGCCTCACCGAACATCAGGTTGGCCTGGGCGAAGAGGGTACCGAAGCCGATCATCTCACGCATCGCGCCGAGTACGAACAGTACCACCAGAAAGCCAAAGCCCATGGTTAGTGCATCGACCATGGCGCGTGGTACGGAGTTTTTCGAGGCGAAGGACTCGGCACGCCCGAGGATCGAGCAGTTGGTAACGATCAGCGGGATGAAGATCCCCAGCACCAGGTAGAGGTCGTGGAACCAGGCGTGCATGCCCAGCTCTACGGCGGTGACAAAGGAGGCGATGATCACGACATAGACCGGGATCCGCACCTCGGGGCGTACCAGGTGGCGGATCAGGGAGACGGTGACATTGGAACCCAGCAATACCAGCATGGTGGCCAGACCGAGACCGATCCCGTTCACTGCCGTGGAGGTGACCGCCAACAGCGGACAGAGCCCCAGAACCTGCACCAGGGCAACGTTGTTGTACCACAGGCCATCGCCGGCGATCTTGCTGTAGGGGGCCTCTGCAGACATCGCTTACTCCTCGATCGTGCCGGGTGTGGGGGCGTAGAGCGCCTCGCGGTGTAGATGGTAGTAGCGTAGCGCATTACGAACGGCATGCACCACTGCTCGGGGGGTGACCGTCGCGCCGGTGAATTGATCAAACACGCCGCCATCCTTTTTTACCCGCCAGCGCTCCTCTGATGGATCGTCCAGCGAGCGCCCCTCGAAGCTGTGGATCCAGTCGCTGCGGCGCTCGTCGATACCATCGCCCAGCCCGGGGGTCTCGCGGTGGGCGATCACCCGTACTCCGGTCACCTCGCCGTTGTAACGGATCCCAATCAGCAGTTCGATATCCCCGGCATAGCCATCGGGGGCGGTGGCGCGTAGCGCCAGGGCCACCGGATCGCCATCCTTGCGCGCGCGATATACCGCATGCCCCCGTTCGTTGCCCAGCAGGGCGTGGTTGACGTGGAGCACGTCTTCCTCTGGGGCGTTGTTATAGCTGTCGGGGTCGAGTAGCTGGTTGAGGCCGCGCATCAGCCCCAGACGCTGGTTTTCCTGGATACGATCGGCCGTGCCCAGGTAGGTGAGCGAGACCAGTGCGGTGCCGATGCTGACAAAGAAGCCGAGGATCACCGCACCGATGAGCATATTCTTCCACGGTATCATCCCTGATCCCCCTTGTGGCCGAAGACCCGTGGGCGGGTGTAGTAGTCGATGGTGGGGGCGGCCATGTTCATCAGCAGGATGGAGAAGGCCACCCCGTCCGGGTAGCCCCCCCAGGTACGGATGATGTAGGTGAACAGCCCTACACCGGCACCGAAGATGAGTTGCCCGCGCAGACTGGTGGCGCCGCTGACCGGATCGGTGGCGATGAAGAAGGCACCGAGCAGGGCTCCGCCGGTGACGATGTGAAATACCGGGCTGGCGTAGCTCTGAGGGTCGATGAGGTGGAAGATCCCGGCGATAAGGAACAGCGTGCCCAGCATGGCCACCGGCACATGCCAGGTGATCAGACGGGTGTAGAGCATCCACAGGCCGCCGAGCAGGATCAGGGCGTTAATGATCTCCCAGCCGCTGCCGCCCAGGTAGCCGAACATTGGCATCGCCATGATCTCGCCCATCGCCTGTTCCAGCCCCAAGCCGGTCTTGAGCGCATCCAGCGGGGTGGCCATGGTATAGGCATCGATACCTCCAACGGCGGCCGGTAGTTGTTCGGTAAAGACGTAGCGCAGGGTATCAAGCAGGCTCAGGCTGTGTTCACCACCGATGGGGGCCATCCACAGGCTCATCTCGCGCGGGAAGGAGATCAACAGTACCACATAGCCGACCATGGCCGGGTTGAAGGGGTTAAAGCCCAGCCCGCCATAGAGCTGTTTGCCCAGCAGGATGGCGATGGCACTGCCGATCACCACGACCCACCAGGGCAACAGCGGTGGCAGTGCCATACACAGTAGCAGGGCGGTGAGGATCGCACTGCCATCGCCAAAGGGGGCCTTGAAGGGTTTGTGGCGGATCTTGAGCAGCAGGGCTTCGACCGCCAGCGCGGTAGCCACCGCGAGCAGTACATTGAGCACGACACCCCAGCCGAAGATCCAGGTATAGGCAAGCAGGGCGGGGATCAGCGCCAGGCTAACCCTGTGCATGATCTGTGGCACGCTCAGATGTGGCTGGATGGCAAAACTCATGGCTTAGGCTCCTTGTCCGGGGCAGGCTGTCCCGCTGTTTCTGGGGCAGTACTCTCCTTCACTGGGGCCTCGGTGGGGGCCTCGTCAGCCCCATTGGCCTGGACAGCGGCCTTTTTTGCCTTGGCCCGCTCCATGGCGGCCTTAATTGCGGCCTTCTTGCTGTCCTCACCGCCGCCCTTGGCAACCGCATCGGCCTTGGCCTTGTGGCGCGCGGCCTTCTCTTCCTTCTCGCGCTGTTGGCGGAACAGGCGAAACTCGTGGCGTTCGCGGGCCAGATCGGCCTGTTGCTTCTCGCGTTCCTGGGCCCAGATGTGCGTCTTGGCAAAGCGGTAGAAGTTGACCAGCGGCAGCTGGGCCGGGCAGACGTGGGTGCAGCAACCGCACTCGATGCAGTCGAACAGGTCGTAGTCCTGAGCTTTGTCGAAGTCCTTGGCCTTGGCATGCCAGTATAGCTGCTGAGGCAGCAGGCGCATCGGACAGACCAGGGCGCACTGGCCGCAGCGGATGCAGTCGCTGATCACCTCGCGTTTTGGGGCGTCCTGATCTGTGGCCAGCAGCAGGCAGTTGGCGGTCTTGGTTGTCGGCAGTTGGCGGTTGCGCAACTCAAAGCCCATCATCGGTCCACCCAGCAACAGGCGATGGGCCTGGCCATTATCCCCACCGGCCTGCTCCAATACCGCCTCGATGGGGGTGCCCAGGCGCACCTCCATATTCTGCGGTTGAGCGGCGGCGTGGCCGGTGATGGTGACGATACGGCTGATCATCGGCTGCCCCAGCTCCACCGCCCGGTGTACGCTGGCAGCGGTGGCCACGTTGTGGCAAACCACGCCGATGTCGATGGGCAGCCCCTGGGAGGGGACCTCCTTGCCGGTGAGGAGGCGGATCAGTTGCTTCTCGCCCCCAGCGGGGTAGCGGGTGGGCACCTTCATCAGGCTGATGGAGGGCTGGTTGAGCCGTCGGATCGCCTCGCCGATGGCGGCGATGGCCTCCGGTTTGTTGTCCTCGATGCCAATAAGGCAGCGCTTGGCGTTCAGCGCGTGCTGCATGATCCGTGCGCCATGCACCACTTCGTCGGCGCGCTCGCGCATCAGCATGTCGTCGCAACTGATAAAGGGTTCGCACTCGGCACCGTTGAGGATCAGGGTGTCGATGCTGGTGCGTGCGCCGGGGTTGAGCTTGATAAAGGAGGGGAAGCCGGCCCCGCCCAGGCCAACGATCCCCGCATCGCGGATGATATTGCGCAGCTCGCTGGGATCGAGGTTGACGTAGTCGGCGTGGGGTTGCAGCTCGCACCAAGCATCTTCGCCGTCGCTCTCCAATACGATGCAGGGGGCGCTGAGGCCGGAAGGGTGGGGCACCTGGCGATCCTCAATGGCGATAACGGTGCCCGAAGTGCTGGCGTGGATGGGGGCACTGACGAAGCCCTCCGGGGCAGCCAGCAGTTGTCCCTTCTTGACCTTGTCGCCAACCTGTACCACCGGATTGGCCGGGGCACCGATGTGCTGTTGCAGCGGCAGCACCAGCTGTTTGGGCAGTTTGGCCACTTCGATGGGGCCTGCGGTGGAGAGGGCCTTGTGGCCGGGTAGCTCCAGCCCGCCGGGGAAAGACCACAGCGTTTGATCGGGATGGGAACTCATGGGCCCTCCTTTGCTGCATCGTCGGAGGTGTGGATCTGTGGATAGGGCCATTTCCAGGTACTGGGTGATTGGGGCAGCTCACGCATCTCGATGCAGTCCACCGGGCAGGGCTCGATGCACAGCTCACAGCCGGTGCATTCCCGCTCGATGATGGTGTGCATCTGTTTGGCAGCACCGAGGATGGCGTCTACCGGACAGGCCTGCAGGCAGAGGGTGCAGCCGATACAATTCTCCTCATCAACGAAGGCGACCATCTTGGGTTTTTCCGCACCAACCTCCTCATCCAGCGCCTTGGCATCCACCCCCAGCAGGTCGGCCAGGGCGATGATCACCGTCTCACCGCCGGGCGGACAACGGTTGATATCCGCTTCCCCGGCGGCGATGGCCTCGGCATAGGGGCGACAGCCGGCAAAGCCACACTGGCCGCATTGGGTCTGGGGCAGGATGGCGTCGACCTTGTCCACCACCGGGTCGCTCTCCACTCTGAAGCGCACCGAGGCAAAGCCCAGCAGCAGACCGAAGGCGATAGCAAGACCGGCGAGGGCGAGTACTGCAGTCAGCATCGTTTAGGCCTTTACCAGACCGGCGAAGCCCATGAAGGCGAGCGACATCAGACCAGCGGTGATTAGCGCGATGGCCGGGCCACGGAAGGCGACCGGCACATCGGCCACCGCAATGCGCTCACGCATCGCGGCGAACATCACCAGCACCATCGAAAACCCCGCGGCGGCACCAAAACCGAACACCGCCGACTGCAGGAAGCCGTGCTCTGCCTGTACATTGAGCAGGGCCACACCCAGCACCGCACAATTGGTGGTGATCAGTGGCAGGAAGATCCCCAGCACCTGATAGAGCAGCGGGGAGGTCTTGTGTACCACCATCTCGGTGAACTGAACCACCACCGCGATCACCATGATGAAGGCGATGGTGCGCAGGTACTCCAGCCCCAGCGGCACCAGCAGGAATTCGTTGACCAGATAGCTACAGACCGAGGAGAGGGTGAGTACGAAGGTGGTCGCCAGCCCCATCCCGGTGGCGGTTTCCAGCTTGCGCGAGACGCCCATGAAGGGGCACAGGCCGAGAAACTTCACCAATACGAAGTTGTTGACCAGCACTGTGCTGATGAGGATAAGGGCGAATTCGGTCATGGGGGCAATTATTGTAGCTTCATCCGGCTACTGCAAGGGTAGGCGGGAAATTAGTCGTCATATCGAGCAAAAGCCTTTCAACACGGAGGTAATGTAAGTTCAGACTGTGGCATACCGGTCCGATATGAGTCACCTGCCCGGCTTTGGTGCCGGGGCTTCTGCGTAGCCCCGGTGTTGAGATCATTGAGTGATAGCTATTTGACGCGCATTCCCGGCTTGGCCCCAGCATCGGGACCGAGGATATAGAGTTCATCGCCGCCTGGCCCAGCGGCCAGCACCATCCCCTCGGAGACGCCAAAACGCATCTTGCGCGGGGCAAGGTTGGCGACCATCACGGTGAGACGACCTTCGAGCTTGTCCGGGCTGTAGGCAGATTTGATCCCGGCGAAGACCTGGCGGGTCTCACCGCCCAGGTCGAGGGTGAGCTTGAGCAGTTTGTCGGCCCCGTCCACATGCTCGGCGGCCTTGATACGGGCCACCCGCAGGTCGAGTTTGGCGAAATCATCAAACTCGATAGTGGGGCTGATGGGGTCCTTGTCCAGCGGCCCCTGGCGCTTGTCCGCCGGGGTGATCTGGGGCGGCTCGGCCTTTAGATCGGCCTTGGAGGCCTCCAGCATCGCCTCGACCTTGTCCGGGTCGACCCGAGTCATCAAGGGTTTGAACTGGCTGATGGTATGGCCGATCAACGGCACGCTGTAGTTGTTCCAGGTCAGCGGGGCGATGTGCAGGAAGCTCTCCACCTCTTTGGCCATGGCGGGTAGCACCGGCTTGAGGTAGGCGGTGAGGATCATGAACAGGTTCAGCCCGGTGCTACAGACCGCCTGGACCTCTTCTTCCTTGTCCTCCTGCTTGGCCAACACCCAGGGCTTCTTCTCGTCGATGTACTGGTTGGCGCGATCCGCCAGGGCCATGATGCGGCGCATCGCCTGGTTGTACTGGCGTTTTTCGTACAGCTCGGCGATGGCCTCACCGGCCTCGACAAACTCCCGGTGCAAGGCCGGCTCGCTTATCTGGCTTTCCAGCCGTCCGCCAAAGCGCTTGTTGATGAAGCCGGCACAACGACTGGCGATGTTGACCACCTTGCCCACCAGATCCGCATTGATGCGCTGCTGGAAGTCCTCCAGGTTGAGGTCGATATCGTCGATGCCATCGCTCAGCTTGGCCGCGAAGTAGTAGCGCAGATACTCCGGGTTGAGGTGGTCTAGGAAGGTGCGTGCCATGATGAAGGTGCCGCGCGACTTGGACATCTTTAGTCCGTTGACGGTCAGAAAGCCGTGGCAGTAGACCGCATCGGGACTACGGAAGCCGCTACCGCTGAGCATCGCCGGCCAGAACAGGGTATGGAAGTAGGCGATGTCCTTGCCGATGAAGTGGTACAGCTCGGCCTTGCTGTCCTTGCGCCAATAGTCGTCGAAGTTCAGGTCGTCGCGCTGCTCGCACAGGTGTTTAAAGCTGGCCATGTAGCCGATGGGCGCGTCCAGCCAGACGTAGAAGTACTTGCCCGGCGCATCGGGGATTTCGAAGCCAAAGTAGGGGGCGTCGCGGGAGATATCCCAGTCCTGCAGCCCCGACTCGAACCACTCCTCCAGCTTGTGGCGGATCTCCGGCTGCATGTGATCGCCCTTGATCCAGTACTGCAGCATCCCCTGAAAATCCGCCAGGCGAAAGAAGTAGTGCTCGGATTCTTTCTCGATCGGGGTGGCCCCGGAGACCACCGAGACCGGGTTTTTCAGCTCGGTGGGGGAGTAGGTGGCACCACAGACCTCGCAGGAGTCACCGTATTGATCCTCCGCGCCGCACTTGGGGCAGCCGCCCTTGATGAAGCGATCGGGCAGGAACATCTCCTTTTCCGGGTCGTAGGCCTGGGTGATGGTGCGGCTGAAGGTGTGGCTGTTGTCGCGCAGGCGGCGGTAGATCAGCTCGGCCAGCTCCCGGTTTTCCTTCGAGTGCGTGCTGTGATAATTGTCGAACTGGATATGAAAGCCGGCAAAGTCGGCCTGGTGCTCCTCGGCAACCCGGGCAATCAGCTCCTCCGGCTTGATGCCTTCACGCTGGGCGCGCAGCATGATCGGCGTGCCGTGGGCGTCATCGGCGCAGACATAGACACAGTCATGGCCACGCATCCGCTGGAAGCGGCTCCAGATATCGGTTTGGATATATTCCACCAGATGGCCCAGGTGGATCGGCCCATTGGCGTAGGGCAGGGCGCTGGTGACCAGGATCTGGCGGTGCTTGCCGCCTTTGGCGTGGCTGGATGTCGACATGGTTGTTGGTCTTTTGTCTGGTTGCCTTGAAAAAGTCCCCATACAGTACCAAGTATGCGGTATTGCCGCCAGCCACCGGCTGGCATTTGTTCCGGGATACGGGCTAATATCCCCGTAATGTAAAACAGATTCGTTAATTGCCGCACTCAGCGTCGGCATTACCAGTGGAGAACACGATGTCCAATTTGTCACAGCCCCAAATCGAAGCCGCTATTCAGGAATACATCGACCCTTATCTGGAGAAGGATCTGGTCAGTGCCGGATGTGTCAAGGATATCGCCATCGACGGCGATAAGGTAAGCGTGCGCGTTGCGCTGGGTTTCCCGGCCGCCGGTTATCATGAAAAGTTGAGCGAGGCGCTCAAGGCCAAGATTGAAGCGCTAGAGGGCGTGACCAGTGCATCCATCAAGGTGGATACCAGCATCGTTGCCCACTCGGCGCAGAAGGGTGTCAACCATATCAAGGGTGTGAAAAACATCATCGCCGTGGCCTCTGGCAAGGGCGGGGTGGGCAAGTCCACCACCTCGGTCAACCTCGCGCTGGCGCTGGCTGCCGAGGGTGCTACCGTCGGGATTCTCGATGCCGACATCTACGGCCCCAGCCAGCCACGCATGATGGGCCTGAGCGACAGAAAGCCCGACTCCCCGGACGGCAAGACCCTGGAGCCTATCGTCAACTACGGTGTGCAGTCCATGTCCATCGGCTACCTGATCGAAGAGGACACCCCGATGATCTGGCGTGGCCCGATGGTCACCCAGGCACTGGAGCAACTGCTTAACGACACCAGCTGGCGTGAGGTGGACTACCTGATCATCGACCTGCCACCGGGCACCGGCGACACCCAGCTGACCCTGGCGCAGAAGGTGCCGGTCTCCGGTGCGGTGATCGTCACCACCCCGCAAGACATCGCCCTGCTGGATGCGCGCAAGGCCTACAAGATGTTTGAAAAGGTTGAAGTGCCGGTGCTGGGTGTGGTGGAGAACATGTCGATCCACATCTGCTCCAAGTGTGGCCACGAAGAGCACATCTTCGGCGAAGGCGGTGGGCAGAAGATGGCCGACGACTACAAGGTCGGCTTCCTCGGCGCACTGCCGCTGGATATCAGCATCCGCGAAGAGGCCGATGCGGGCAAGCCCACCGTAGCCGCCGATCCCAACAGCCGTATCAGCGAGATCTACCGCGAGATCGCCCGCCGCACCTCGGCCAAGCTGTCGCTCAAGGCCAAGGACTACAGCGCCAAGTTCCCCAAGATCGT
>SLDE01000249.1 GCA_007125455.1 Ectothiorhodospiraceae bacterium | reverse complement strand
TAGCCGTGGTTTGTGGCTGGGCGCGCTGTTGGTCCTTGGGCTGATGTGGGCGGCTGTGCCGCAGCAGGCCCAGGCGTTTGAGCCGGAGGCGAAGGTGGTTTACCACGCGGATTTTGCCGATCCACGCCGCTTTAGCGCGATGCTGACCAGCATCAATAATATGGTGATGTACTACAACAATGAGTTCGTCGATTATGATGTACGCATTGTGTTTGTGGCCCATGGCATGCGTTTTGTGACCGACGACAAGCTTAAGGGCTCTCCGTTTGCCGAGGATGCGGCACTGGCAGAGCAGCGTGATAACCTGCGTGGTCGGCTCTCTACCCTGGCTTCGGTGCATAATGTGAAGCTGGAGCTGTGCGATATCACCCGCAGCCAGATCGGACTGGCTGAGGATAAGCTCTACGGCAATGTGGAGATGGTGCCTTCCGGTGTGGTGCGCATCGCTCAGTTGCAGAGTGAGCAGGGCTTTGCGTATATCAAGATTGAATGATCCCTTGGGGGCGGTCACCCGACCGCCCCGTGTGGTGTCCATTCTGGCTATCCATGTCCCTATAAAGCAGATACAAGTGTTAGCTGGAAAGCCGCAAGCGGCCTAAACCCTTGCTACAGCGCTGGTTTGTAGGGGGCCGACTTGTCGGGCGAGAAGGCTGGGACGAGCTAAGAGGGGCGGCCCGCTTGCCACTTGTACCTTCCCCTATATTCAGTGCCGCTATTTTCCCGGTGTCGAACTTTTGCCACTTCTGCTAGTCTGTTAGGTTCTCCTTATACACTTACCCCTTAGGACTTTTCGATGCGCAAGATCCTGCTCCCTGTGCTGATCCTTGCCCTGGCGGGCTTGGGCTTTGCGGTACTGAAGGCGACCCGGCCCCAGCCTCCGCAGGTGGAGGCGACTGAGCGGGTTTGGCAGATCGAGGCCACCGAGATGCGTGTGGCGAAACACCATCCCGAGTTCACCCTGTACGGCCGCATCGAGGCACCGGATCGCTTGCGGGCTGCAGCACCAGTGGGCGGCCGGATTGCTCAGGTGCTGGTGCGTGATGGTGATCGGGTGGCGGCTGGGCAGGCTCTGCTGGCCATGGATCCGCGGGATCTGGAGCCCCGCCTGGCCCAGGCCCGTGCCGATTTGGAGCGTGAACAGATCCGCTATCGCCAGGATCGACAGGCCGTGGAGCGGGATCGAGAGCTGCTTGCCCTGGCCGAAGCCAAGGTGAAAAGGGCCGAGCGCCTCAGTGCCGATCGCCTGGGCAGTGAACGGGATCTGGACCAGGCACGGGAGGATTACGCCCGTGCCAGCCTGTCGCTCATGCAGCGCGAACAGGCCATTGCCGAGCATCCGGCGCGCCTGGCACAGCTGCAATCCCGCGTGGATGAGGCCGAGCGGGATCTGGAGCGCGGCGCCCTTAGCGCCCCCTTCGCTGCACGGGTCGGGAAGGTCGAGGTTGCCGCCGGGGATCAGGTGGGTGCCGGGCAACTCCTGCTCACCCTCAACCCCCTGGACGGTCTCTACCTGCGTGCGCGCCTGCCCCAGCGCCACGTGCCGCTGATCCGCCGCGCCCTGGCGCAGGGGGAGGTGATGCCGGCCACGGTCAACTACGCTGGCAGCGATTACCCCGCGCAACTGGAGCGGCTGGGAGGGGAGTCCGACGTGCGCGGCATCGATGTCTGGCTGCGCCTGAACGAGGCCGACGAGGTGCCGGTGGGGGCGATGGTTTCCGCACGATTGCAGGGGCCAGCGCTTGAGGCGATCTCATTGCCCTTTTCCGCCCTGCACGGTGGCGAACGCATCTACCTTATCGAACAACAACGCCTGCGCGGTGTCAGCGTGAAGCTACTGGGGGAGCGGCGCAACGGCGACCAGGTAGACATGCTGATCGACACGCTCGACCTGACCACCGGCAGCCCGGTGATGACCACCCACCTGCCCAATGCCATTGACGGGCTGCGTGTCGAGGTGATCGGCGAGTGAAACAACAAACCCTGCTAAGTCGCTTCGTCCGCCATCGCGTAGCGGCCAATGTACTGATGCTGCTGGCCTTTATCGTCGGCATCGTCGGCATTCTGCGCATGAACGTGCAGTTCTTCCCCAGCTTCGATCTGGATATCGTCAGCGTGCGCGTGGTTTGGGCGGGGGCCTCCGCCGAAGATGTGGAACGGGCGATCACCACCCCGCTGGAAGAGCGGCTACGCAATGTGAGCGGCCTCAAGCGCATGAGCTCCACCTCTACCCAAGGGATCGCCGCGATCACCCTGGAGCTGGAGGAGGGCACTGATCCCCTCCTGGCACTGGACGAGGCGCGCCAGCAGGTGGACGAGTTCCGCAACCTGCCACGGGATGCCGAAAACCCCGAAGTCAGCCGAATCTCCCGTTACGACAGCATCGCCCGCGTCTTGGTGAAGGGCGAGCGGATCGACGAAATGCGCCCCTGGGTGCGCCAGTTCGAGACCGAACTGCTCAGCGCCGGGATCGACCGCGTCATCATCAACGGCCTGCCCAACGAACAGATCAGCATCGAGATCCCCGCCGCCGCAATAGAAACCACCGGTCTTGGCCTGAGCGAGATCGCCGAACGGCTCGGCACCCTGGCGCGGGACCTTCCCGCCGGGGTGGCCGGCGAGCAAGACGGTGCACGCGAGATCCGCGCACTAGAGCAGCGCCGCGACGCCCAGGGCTACGCCGAACTGCCGCTCAGCAGCGATGAACGCGGCCTGCTGCGCCTGGGCGATGTCGCCCAGATCCAGCGCGAAGCCCGCCCCGGCAGTGTCGAGCTAACCCAAAACGGCCAAGTGGTCGTCGAAATGCTCCTCGAACGCAGCGAAAGTGGCCACTCACTTCGCGCAGCACGCGTCCTCGATGGCTGGCTGGAAGAAACCCTCCCCACCCTGCCCGCCGGGCTGGAGCTTGAGGTCTACGACACCTCCTGGGAGCTCATCCGCGACCGCATCGTGCTCCTGCTCAAAAACGGCCTGGGTGGCTTGATCGTGGTCCTGCTGGTGCTCTACATGTTCCTGCCCTCGCGGGTAGCCTTCTGGGTAGCCGTCGGGATCCCCACCGCCTTCATGGCCACCCTCGGCCTGATGCTGCTGTTCGGCGGCACCATCAACATGATGAG
>SLDE01000052.1 GCA_007125455.1 Ectothiorhodospiraceae bacterium | reverse complement strand
TGCAACGGCTTGATGCCCATGTCGAACTGGCGCAACTGAACAGTCTGGTGGAGGAAAAAGAGATGCTAGCAGAGAATTTGGAGAATCTGGTGCGCAGGGAGTGGCAGCAGGGTATGCAGCAGGGTATGCAGCAGGGTATGCAACAGGGTATGCAACAGGGTATGCAACAGGGGCGTCAGGAGGGCGAGGCGGCAATCTTGCTCCGCCTAGTGGCCCGCAAGTTTGGTGTCGAGGTGGCTGAGCAATACCGCCACCAGATAGAGCAGGCGGATGCTGATACCTTGCTGGAGTGGTCCGATAGGATACTCATCGCCGATACAGCAGAAGGCATCTTCCATTAGGCAAGATTTGTCCACCCGTGTTGTTTGCTCTGGGATCAGATACGGCGGCATTCGGCTTCGAAACACTATCACCTCCCTGCACCATCGGTGCGGTTCGTGTAACTCACCGCACCCTACCTACCCCAAGCCCGCCCCCAACCCGTAGGGTTCGGTGAGCCCCGCGAACCGCACCGGAAACCCTGATTTTTGCTCCCCAGCGCTTTTCAGGCTAAAGTCAGGGCACAAGCCAAATAATCAGGATGTTGCATGAAGATCAATTCCAAGTTTCTGGGTACTCAGGAGATCAACCCCGATACCATCATCCACTTTCCCCACGGTCTCACCGGGCTGGCGGAGCGTAAGGACTTTAGCCTCTTTCACGAGGTCGATAAGACCCGCGTATTCTGGCTGCAATCGCTGGAGGACGAAGAACTGAACTTCTCCATCTGCGATCCCGAGCTGTTCAATATCGCCTACGACATCCGCCTTAGCGATGAGGACTGCGAGGCCCTGCAACTGGAAAACCCGGAGGATGTGGCCATCCTGGTGATGCTCAACCGCGACGAGGGCGAGGAGCAGAGCCCGGAGCTGCGTGCCAACCTCAACGGCCCGCTGATCATCAACATGAGCCGCCGCCTGGGCTTGCAAAAGGTGCTGGTCAAGCCGCAGCGACACGTCCTGCTGCGCGCCCTCGACTAATCCACCTATCGGAACCCCCATGCAAAGCCCCGCCGGTCTCTACAGCAAGCTTAAAAGCTTCCTCTTCGACGAGCTTTGGCGCGCCGATCTCAACCAACAGGCAGTGTGGCGGCGGGTGTTGTATCGCGCCATCCGCCTGTTCTTCGTGCTGGGGCGCGAACTGGCCACCGGCCAGCTCAACCTGCGCGCCATGTCGCTGGTCTATACCACCCTGCTCTCCCTGGTGCCGCTGCTGGCGGTCAGCTTCTCGGTGCTCAAGGCCTTCGGGGTACACAACCAGATCGAACCCCTGCTGTTCAACCTGGTCGCCCCGCTGGGCGAACAGGGGGAAGAGATCGTCCATCTGGTACTCGGCTTTGTGGACAACATGCGCGTCGGGGTGCTCGGTGCGGTCGGTTTGGGGCTCTTGATCTACACGGTGATCTCGCTGATCCAAAAGATCGAGGAGACCTTCAACTACGTCTGGCAATCCAAGGGCACACGCAGCTTTGCGCGGCGCTTTAGCGACTACCTGAGCGTGATCATGGTCGGCCCGGTGCTGGTCTTCGCCGCCCTCGGTGCCACCGCCACCCTGATGCGCAGTGACGTTGCCCTGGCAGTGCTCGCCATCGAACCCTTCGGCACCCTGCTCTCGCTGCTTAGCAAGGTAGTGCCCTTCCTGCTGATCATCGGTGCCTTCACCTTTGTCTACATGTTTGTGCCCAATACCCGCGTCCGGCTGCCATCGGCCCTCATCGGCGCGGTGGTGGGCGGCTCACTGTGGCAGGTCTCGGGGATGGTGTTCGCCGCCTTCGCCGCCGGCTCCACCAAGTACGCCGCCATCTACTCCGGCTTCGCCATCCTGATCATGTTCATGATCTGGCTCTACGTCAGCTGGCTGATCCTGCTGGTCGGGGCCCAGGTGGCCTACTTCGCCCAACACCCGGAGCAGATCCGCCTGGGCAACCGGCGCATCCCTTTAAGTGGACGCTTTCAGGAAGAGCTGGCGCTGATGATCCTCTACCGCATCGCCGAGCGATCCGTACACGACGGCGATCCCGCCTCCATCGACAGCCTCACCGACGAACTGGACATCCCCGGCGAACGTATCGCCGAGGCCTTGAACCTTCTACAGGATCGCGAGCTGGTCGCTGAGGCCATCGGCGAGCCGCCCATCTACCTGCTCATCCACGACCCCGCCAGCCTGGGGATGCACCAGATCCTCGACGCCCTGCGTCGCCCCGACGAGGAACAACGCATCCTCGAACAGCGCCTGCGCATGGAAGCACCGGTAGACAGCATCTTTTCGCGCCTCGACGAAAGCATGGACCAAGCCCTCAACGGCATGAGCCTGCGTGATCTGGTGGTCAAGCAGGGTAAAGAGTAAAGCCGGGTAGGGTGGGTACTAAAATCGCCCGACAACTCGGCCCCCACAAACGAGGGAGCGGTGAACAACGCGAACCGCACCGGAACCCTCGTATCCTCTCCCTCGAAGCTCCTCCCGCTATCTATACCTCTTCATCAATATGCCGCAGCGCACCTTCCGGGCTACTGGCCCGTAGGCGATCCTCCTCCCGGCGCAATCGGTGGCGACGATCGTGCTCGCCCCGTGTATCATAGGCCCTGTGGTCATCGTGCTGGCGGCGCTCCTCGCCATCGCGCCGCTCATCCCGGCGCCGTTCGCGGTGCGGTGGGGGCGGGTTGGGTTGCTGGCTCTCGCTGCCGGGGATGCGCGGATAGCCCTCCACCGGCGCAGTGGGCTTGATCGACTTATCCTGTCGCTCCAGCTTAAGGCGTTGCAGCCCCTTGTCATCAGCAGTGGGGGTGATGTCCATGATAGGTTTGGCTCTCCAGTTTGGATGAGACTGTACCAATCGCCCTTAAGCAGGTAATGCACAGCCTGTTCGATGGGGCGAGGAACGAGTGACGAGAGGCCGTGTCTGAATGTGGCAGGTTTTATGTGATAAACCCGTGCGCTGCGCGCACACCGCCCCTCGTCCCTTGTGTCACCAAGCCGTATTCGTCCCAGCGTCAACCAGGGGCGAGGCGGTGATAAACAACATTGTAAGAATACTAGCAGAGGCCCGTTGAATGTCTTCCTACGCACTGTTTAAACATGC
>SLDE01000009.1 GCA_007125455.1 Ectothiorhodospiraceae bacterium | reverse complement strand
TGCGGGGCAGCTCCAAGCGAGGCAAACTGGAAGATCCGGTTGTCCCTGCCTATGCGGGTGGGTCCCTGAATGGTGACGTGCGATCCGATCGTGCACCCCTCGCCGATCTCCACACCGGCGCCGATCACGCTGTACGGACCAACACTCACCGACTCGTGCAGCCTAGCTGCCGGATCAATGATTGCGCTGGGGTGGATGTTATTCATTTGATCTCCTGTTGTGCACACATCAGATCGGCACTGGCAACGACCTTGCCATCGACACTGGCCTCGGTGGTGAACTTCCAGATCCCACGCTTGTTCTTGACCACCTCTACATCCAGGATCAACTGATCCCCTGGGACCACTGGCTGTTTGAAGCGGCAGTTGTCGATCCCGGCAAAGTAATAGAGCGAGCTGCCATCGGGCTTGCTTTCAGTGGTTTTGAAAGCAAGAATGCCGGTCGCCTGGGCCAGGGCCTCCATGATCAAGACACCGGGAAAGATCGGTCGCTCTGGAAAATGCCCGGTAAACATCGGTTCATTCACGGAGATATTCTTCAGTGCCTTGAGGCGAACCCCAGGCTCACATTCAAGCACGCGATCGACCAACAGAAAGGGATAGCGGTGCGGAAGGTGTTCAAGGATCTCTTGGATGTCCATGCTGTTCAATGTCATTAACCTACTTTGTTGATTTGGTCGCAAGGCGACGATAAAAGTACCCTACACGCATCATCCGCGTTCCAGGGCCAAAACAGAAAAGAGGCCGCTAGGCGTCCCCCTCCCCACGCTCTGATCGTTGTGACAACTGCCTCTCCAGCACCTTGATGCGGCGCGTGAGCTCGTCCAGTTGCTTGAAGCGGACGGCATTCTTTTGCCAGCTTTCCTTGCGATCCAGCGGTGTGCCGGAGGCATAAACACCGGGCTGGCGGATGTTGCCGGTGACTAGCGACATCGCCGTGACGGTGGTGCCATCGACGATCTGCAAATGTCCCAGAATACCGGCACCGCCACCAATGGCGCAGTGCTTGCCGATCTGCGCACTGCCGGCGACACCGACACAACCGGCCATGGCAGTATGGTCGCCGATGCTGACGTTGTGGGCGATCTGGATTTGGTTGTCCAGGATCACCCCGTTGCCGATCACGGTGTCCTCGATGGCCCCCCGATCGATACTGGTGTTGGCGCCGATCTCCACATCATCGCCGATCACTACCCGACCGAGCTGGTGGATCTTGATCCAGCGTCCCTGATCGTTGGCGAAACCAAAGCCATCGCTACCGATCACCGCACCGCTGTGGATCAGTACCCGCGCACCGATCAGGCAATCGTGATAGACCACCACCTGGGGCATCAAGCGGCTCTCTGCGCCGAGACGACAACCCTGCCCCAGCACACTGCCGGCACCTATTTGCACCCGATCGCCCAGCACCACGCCGGAGTCGATCACCACATTGGCAGCGATCTGTACCTCCTCGCCAAGCACCGCATCCGGATGCACCACCGCGCTGGGATGGATAAACGCCCCGGTGGGCTGCACGGGGGCAAACAGTGCGCTGGCACGGGCATAATCCAGATAGGGATTGCTGCTGATTAAGGCGGCGACGGGGCAGTGCTCATGCTCATCGGCAGCAAGAATCACCGCAGCGGCACGGGTCTGTAACAGGTGTTTGCGATAGCGGGGGTTGGCAAGAAAGCTCAAGCTACCCCTGCGACTATTCGCCAGGGTGCTGATACCATCAACCAGGGTATCGGCATCCCCCTCCAGCGCAAGACCTAACCGTTCGGCAAGCTCACCCAGCCTATACTGCACATGGCCCCCTAGTTATTTTTCTCGTGTTCCTGCTTGAGGCGATCGATCACCCGCTGGGTGATATCGACCCGCTCACTGGCATAGATCACGCCGTTCTCTATCACCATGTCCAAGCCCATCTCACGGGCCAGACGGATGATCGACTGGGCGATCTCGCGCTGCATTCGGGCCAATTCCTCGTTACGACGGATATTGAAGTCTTCGCTGAACTCATCCCGGCTGCGTTTGAGTTCACGTTGCAAAGAGAGCAATTCGCGTTCGAGCCGACGGCGATCATCATCGGACATCAAGGTGGCCTCACGCAGCAGACGCTCTTCCAACTGGCGGATCGCCTGCTGCTCTTCGGCCAGTTTGGCATCACGCGGGGCGAACTCCGCCTGCAGGGTGGTTCGCACTGCCTCCGCCTGAGGGGCCTGCTCCAGCACCAGGGGGGTGTTGACGAAGGCAACACGCACCTCCTGGGCTGCCAGGCTGAGCCATGGCAATACCAGCAACAGGGCAAGGGTGAACACTCGACTCATTGATCAGATCCTGTGCTAAGGCGTACCCAGGGTGAACTGGAAGTTTTCGCTCTCATCCCCGTCGACGCTGCGTATCGGGCGGGCGTAGCTGAAGGTCAGCGGTCCGACCGGCGTAAACCAGGAGAGGGATAGCCCCCCCGAGTAGCGCAACTCACCAAAGTCCACGCTTTCATTCCTAGTATCATACACATTACCGCCATCAAGGAAAGCACGGAAGCGCATCGAGCGGTTATCCGGGGACCACGGTGGCGGGAAAATCAGCTCGGCGCGACCCAGTACGCGGGCATTGCCGCCCATGGGATCATCGTTGCTATCACGCGGCCCCAGGCTGTTAGTGCGGAAACCACGTACCGTCCCGATCCCGCCAGCGAAGTAGCGCTCGGAGGGGCTGAGCAGGTTGCTATCACCATAGGTGTCGGCATAGGCCCCCTCCCCTTCCAGCATGAAGGTGAGGTTCTGGGTAAGGGGGAAGTAGTGGGTCTTGGACAGACGCAGCTTATAGAAGGTATGGGCATCTTCGCCCACCGGCAGCGCGGTATCGCTACGCAGCGAGAGCAGACCGCCGCGGGTGGGGAAGATCGCACGGTTGCGGGTGTCTCGACTCCATCCGGCCTCTGCCACGTAGCTATGGAAGCTACATTCCTCGATGGTCGCCGCATCGGTACAGAAGTCATTGATCTCATTGGCGGTACTACTGCTGGTATGCAGCTTGGTGTGATTGTAGCGCGCCCCATAGCGGAAGGTGTCGTACTCACTCACCGGCACCCCATAACGCAGGGCACCACCGTAGCTATCGGCGGAGTAGCGGGAGATATTGGCGCGCGAGGCGTCGGTCTCC
>SLDE01000042.1 GCA_007125455.1 Ectothiorhodospiraceae bacterium | reverse complement strand
CTGTTACCCGCACTGGCCAATATTGAGGTGAACGCGTCCCCGATGGCCAGCAAAGAGACACCGCTCCCCGTCGCCACAGCCATCGGCACAAAGCAACAGCACAAACGCCCCCAGCTGCTCATCGTGGACGATGAACAGAGCAACATCCTGCTGCTCAAAGAATTGCTTGCCGATCAGGCACGACTACTCCATGCCAACGACGGCGAGCAATGTCTGACCATCGCCCGCGCCCATACACCGGACCTGATCCTGCTGGATGTCATGATGCCCGGAATGGATGGCTTCGAGGTGATCCGCCAGCTTAAAGGCGAGGAGGCGCTGGCCAGTATCCCGGTGATCTTCATCACCGCGCGCGATGATGCCGACAGCGAGGCCCAGGGGCTGATGCTCGGCGCACGGGACTATATCCACAAGCCCTTTAACGCCACCATCGTGCAAGCCAGGGTACAGGCCCATCTGCAGCTGGAAGGTCAACGGCGACTGCTGGAACAGCAAGCGGGGCTCGATCCCCTCACCGGCATCGCCAACCGCCGCAAGCTCAATGAGTACCTGGAGCTGGAGTGGGCCACGGCGCAACGGGAGCAGGGACCGCTCTCGCTGGTGATGCTCGATATTGACTATTTCAAACCCTACAACGACACCTACGGCCATCCGGCAGGGGACAAGGCCCTGATCCAGGTAGCCAGGGTCTTAGATGCCCATACCCAGCGTCCCCGCGACCTGGCCGCACGGGTCGGAGGCGAAGAGTTCGTATTGCTCCTGCCAGAGACCGACTTGGCCGGTGCACAGCGAGTGGTTGAACAGTGCCAACGGGCGATCGCGGCACTTCAGATCCGCCACGACAGTGCAGGCGACGGGCATCCCTGGCTCAGTTGCAGCATGGGGGGCGTGAGCTGCTACCCCGGGCCAGGCCTGCAACCCTCCTGGCTGCTACAAAGCGCCGATAACATGCTCTATCAGGCAAAGCACGAGGGGCGGAACTGTAGCCGCTGGCATCAACTCTAACCCCAGTCCGACGACAAACCCCCAACAGGAGCCAAACCCATGTGGAAAAAGGTCGAAAACTACTCACTGAAGTTTCATAACAAGCCGCGCCGCGCCGCCATCCACCTCAAGCTGGCCGGTGGCCAGGATGCGGTCATGGACCACCTGTCGGTGGAGGAACTCAGCTCCCTGGGGATTATCCTGCGAGAGGAGTCCCAGGTCTGGTACCACACCATGCGCGGCGATCTGACCGCCCACTCCGCCCCCGAGCACGAGGAAGACGTGGACTGAGCGCAAGCCTGATCCGAATCGAGCAAGCGCAACGGGGCCATCGCGTGGACAACCCCCCGCGTACAGGCCCCGCGCTTGCCCCCCTTCTTGTCGCCTGATTCGGCTACGAAGTCGCGTCGTCCGGGTCCACCCAGGGCTCGCGCGGAGGCGTGGTGCGGATCCCGCGCCGCGCCGCATAACGCTCCTCGGAGAGGCTGCGCATCAGCCCGGCCACCATCGCCAGGATCACCAGCGAAAACGGCAGGGCCGCGAGGATCACCGCCGACTGCAACACCTCCAGTCCCCCGGCCAACAGCAACACCCCGGTAAGCAGCCCCAGGATAATCCCCCAAATGACCCGGTGTACCACCGGTGGCTCGGGATCGCCATTGGAGAGGATCGTGGTCACCACCAGCGTGCCGGCATTGGCCGAGGTGATCAGATAGGTGGAGATCAGCACCAGCAGGGCGACGGAGGCGATGCTGCCGTACACCCCCAGATCCATCGCCGCCACGGTGATAAACAGCGCCGAGGCCACGTCGGCATTGACCGCCTCAACGATCCCGCCACCGCCGAACAGCTCGTGGTGCAGCGCCGTGCCACCTAGCAGGCCTAGCCAGATCATGGTGATCCCGGTGGGCACCAACAACACCCCGGCAACAAACTCTCGGAAGGTGCGCCCACGGGAGATCCGCGCGATGAACATCCCCACGAATGGGCTCCAGGAGAGCCACCAGCCCCAGTAGAACACCGTCCACTGGGCCTGCCAGTCATCCCCGCGGGTGACATTGGTATGGAAGGACATCACCAACAGGTTCTGCAGATAGTCCCCCGCCGCCTCGATGGTGATACCGATCAGGTACTGGGTCGGCCCCAGCACCAGCAAAAAGAGCACAAAGGCGATACTCAGCCAGAAATTCGCCTCCGACAACAGCCTTACCCCGCGCTGCACCCCCGAGACCAGCGAAAGGGTGGCGACCGCCACAATCACCGCCATGATGATCAGCTGCAGGCGGGTGGAAGAATCCATACCGAAGACCTCCCCCAGCCCGGAATTCATTTGCTGCACCCCTAGCCCCAGGGTGGTGGCGATACCAAACACGGTACCGAAGATCGCCAGCACATCCACCCCGTCACCAATCAAGCCCTTCTTGCGATAACCCAGCAGCGGATGCAAGGAGGAGCGGATAGTCAGCGGCAGGTGGCGACGGTAGGAAAAGTAACCGAGCACCAGCGCGACAAAGGAAAATATCGCCCAGCCATTAAGCCCCCAGTGGAAGAAGGTCAGCCGCAGCGCCACCGTGGCCGCCTCCGGGGTCATCCCCTGATCGACAAAGGGGTTGCCTTCAAACTGCATGATCGGCTGGGCCACCGCCCAGAACAGGATCCCCACCCCGGTGCCAGCGGCAAACAGCATCGCCACCCAGGAAAACCAGGTGAACTCCGGCTGCTCGTCATCCCCGCCCAGGCGTACATTCTTGTAACGACCGGTACCCAGCCAGATCATGAAGAACAGCAAAAAGGCCACCAGCAACACGTAGTACCACTCCAGAAACGGGTTCAGCACCGTCCGCGCAGCGTTGAGCTGTTCGGAAAGCATCGCCGTGAAGTAGCCGCCGTAGATCACTGTAGCAAGGATGATCACCATCGCCGCGAGGGTGATACGGGGGTTCATCCCCTTAAGAGGCCCACTGGCCGCCCGTGTATACATGCATGCACCCCTGAGGTTCAATACCGCCGCAAAAGACGACCATCTTAGCAAGGCCGACAAGGTTTCTCGAATCGGCAAGGGACAGATACAGGGCGTCCGCATACTTTTGAGGAGCAGGCGTAACCCCCTGATTTCTGGTCGTAGGTCGCAGGGATGCGACCTTCGAGCCTACAGGGATGTATTCACGGCGTACCAGAAATCAGGGGGTT
>SLDE01000256.1 GCA_007125455.1 Ectothiorhodospiraceae bacterium | reverse complement strand
AACCCCCTGATTTCTGGTACGCCGTGAATACATCCCTGTAGGCTCGAAGGTCGCATCCCTGCGACCTACGACCAGAAATCAGGGGGTTACGCCTGCTCCTCAAAAGTATGCGGACGCCCTGATGCAAGCTGAGTTTATAACAGGTTTATGCCGCGATTTAATGACAATGATCAAACAGGTGTCTAAAACATCGTTCTGTCAGCCTGAGGGAGAGAGCAAGAGTGAGTAATCGTCAGCAGTTATCGATCCTTGTCGTCGATGACATGAAGTTCAACTGCGAGTTTATCCGCCGGGCACTCGTTGCCGAGGGCTACGACGATATCCGTGTGGCCGATTCGGCCATTCAGGCAATCGAGCTGATGCAGCAGCAGCGGGCCGATGTGCTGTTGGCCGACTGGGTGATGCCCGAGATGGATGGCCTGGAGTTGACCGAACGGGTGCGCAAGATCGATCAGCGTAACGGCCACTATACCTGTATCGTCATCCTCACCGCACGGGATGATACCGCCTCGGTGATCGAGGCCTTTGAGCGCGGGGTGGATGACTACCTGACCAAGCCCCCCAACAAGCAAGAGCTGGCGGCCCGTATCCACGCCGCTGGGCGGATCTCGCTGTTGCACAATAAACTGCTTGAGGAACTGGAGGAGGAGAAAAAGCACCGCACCATCGATCCGCTAACCAAGCTGGGCACCAGCATCGAGGCCGAGCGCAGGCTGCACGAGCAGATGCGCCTGGTTGAGTCACGAGGTGGCGGGATCTGCTGTGCGGTATTGCAAATCCAGGAGGCCCAGGCACTGGTCAAGCGCTATGGCAAGGTCGGCTATCAGGATTTCCTGCAGAATGTCGCCAAACGCCTGCGCCGTGCAGTACGTCCAGGCGATCTGCTCGCCCGCCTTAACGACACCAGCTTTTTTATTGGAATGTACTTCGCCGAGGAGGACCAGATCCGGGTCAAGCACTTTAAGCGTGTGATGATGGCGATCAACAGCCGTCCGTTCAACACCCGGATGGGTTTTATCGACATCACTGTGGCGATGGGGATGCGTTGTCAACGGCAGAATGAAGCGGCGATCAGCGCGGCGGAACTGATCAAACAGGCAAGGGGGAAGCTCCCCTTGTCGGTAAGCAGCCACTGCAACGAGGTTGGCGTATAGCGCGGCTACTTGTCGGTAAGCGCCAAGCCCTCGCCGCGAGGATCGCTCGCGGCGCTGACCCTGCCGTCACTTATTCGCCAGTGGATCGCCTGCATATTCCCCCAGGGGCGAGTGCTCGCTTCCAGCTGGTGTCCTCGTGCCTCTAGCGATTTTTTCACCACGCTGTCGAGCGCCTCGGGTTCATGGTAAAGCTTGTCTGGCAGGTACTGATGATGGATGCGTGGCTGGGCAACCCATTCACTCACCGGCCTGTTGTCAACATGGGCAAGGATCCCCTGCAACACCGTGGTGATGATCCGGCTGCCCCCCGGAGTCCCCAGAATCGCCACCCCGTCGTTACTGTGGACAAGGGTAGGGCTCATGCTGGAGAGCATGCGCTTGCCTGGGGCGATGGCGTTGGCCTCCGCCCCCACCAGCCCGTAGGCGTTGGGGCTGCCGGGCTTGGCGGAAAAGTCATCCATCTCGTTGTTGAGCAACAGGCCGGTGCCCTCGGCCACCAGACCGGAGCCGAAGGGGTAGTTGATGCTCAGGGTCGCTGCCACCTGGTTGCCCTCGCGGTCGAGGATAGAGAAGTGGCTGGTATGTAGCCCTCCTGGCTCGCCGCCAATACCGGGCAGGGTGCTGCTGGGGGTGGCCTGATCAAGGCGGATGCTGGCAGCCAGCCCGGCGGCGTAGTAGGGATCGGTGAGTCGCTGGATGGGGACTTCGACGAAGTCGCTGTCACCCAGGTACTCGGCCCGGTCGCGATAGGCGCGGCGCATCGCCTCGGCCAGCAGGTGCAGGCGCTCGGCCTCGCCCAGCTCATCCAGCTGATAGCCTTGCAGGATGTTGAGGATGGTGGCCAGCGCCACACCGCCGGAGGAGGGCGGGGGCACGGTGATCACCTGATGGCCTCGATAGCTGAAACGGATCGGCTCGCGCTCGATAAGCCGGTATTGCTCCAGGTCGGCCTGCTGCCAGATCCCGCGATGACGTTCGATACTGGCCAGCATGCGTTGTGCGGTCTCACCGGCATAGAATCCCGCGTGCCCCGCGCGGGCCAGGCGCTCCAGCGTGGCGGCCAGATCAGTTTGGATGATGCGATGGCCCAACGACGGCAGTTCGCCATCCTGCAGGAAGATCGCCGCCGTTTCGGGGAAGCGTTGCAGCACCTCAAGACGAAACCCAGCCATGGTACGGTAGTACTCACTGACCTCAAAGCCCTCTCGGGCGATACGGATCGCTGGGGCCAGGGTGGTGCTTAGTGGCAGTTGACCATAGTGTTCGGCCAGATGGGCCAGGGCGGCGGCCTGGCCGGGGATCCCCGCTGCCAGGGCGCCATTCATCGACAGACCGGGGACGACCTCGCCCGTATCGTCCAGGTACATGTCCCGCTGGGCCGCCAGCGGAGCGGTCTCGCGCCCATCCAGCATGACCTGCCGCTTATCGCTGGCGCGATGCAACAGCCAGAAACCGCCGCCGCCAAAGCCAGAGCCATAGGGCTCCACCACCGCGAGGACTGCGCTTACAGTGATCGCCGCATCGAAGGCATTACCGCCTTTGGCGAGGATCGTCATGCCCGCTTCGGTGGCCAGTGGTTGGGCACTGGCGATGGCGGCGGCCGTGGGGCGTTCCTGGGCTGTCAGGCTGAAGGGGATGAAAAGCAGTAGCAGAACAAAACGCATGGGGATTTCCGGTTGGATACGAAAAAGGCCCCGGAGGGGGCCTTTCGAGGAGCTACAGGCTAGCGGGATCAGCTTTAGGCTTGCAGCTTTTCGAACTTCGCTTGCAACTCATCCTTGCTCTCGGTGTGTTCCGGGTCGACCAGGATGCAGTCTACCGGGCATACCTCGATACATTGGGGCTCATCGTAATGACCAACACACTCGGTGCAGAGGTTGGGATCGATGATATAGATCTCGTCCCCCTGGCTGATCGCCCCATTCGGGCACTCGGGCTCGCAAACATCACAGTTGATACATTCGTCGGTAATCATCAGTGCCATGGCACTAAACCTCCTGCATTGGCAAATTAAGCTCGGGGAACATCCGCGTATATTAGCGCAATCTATTGCAAAGCGCAGCCTTGACGTGCGCATCGACAAAGTCGGTCACATCTCCGCCCAGTGCCGCCACCTCCTTGACCAGGCTGGAGGAGATGAAGGTGTATTCCTCGGCGGGGGTGAGAAACAGGGTTTCCACATCGGGTGCGAGGCGTCGGTTCATCCCGGCGAGCTGGAATTCGAACTCGAAGTCCGATACCGCGCGCAGCCCGCGCAGGATCACCGTGGCCTGCTGCTGGTGACAGAAATCGGCCAGCAGGCTATCGAAACCGACCACCTCGACCGCCTGCAGGTCCTTGAGTGCCTCCTGGGCGAGGGCGACACGTTCGTCCAGGTCAAACAGTGGGGCTTTCTTGGGGTTGGCGGCCACGGCGACGATCACCCGATTGCACAGCCGACAGGCGCGCCGGATCAGATCCTGATGGCCACGGGTGATGGGGTCGAAGGTGCCGGGGTAGACAGCGGTTAAGGACATGGACGGCTTTCAGTCGAGGATGTGGCCGACAATCTATCACAATTTTGGCGCGGGCATCATTGCGCAAGGTTTTCCGTGTTAGTTAGTGGCCAAATGGTAGGCCACTTGCCCCGCCTGTTTGCTGCGCAGCAGCTCCCAGCCGGGTGGTGTGGTGAAGCCCTCGCCCCGACGGGCGTGCTCGATGTAGATCCGTGCTTCGGGTGCCAGCCAGCCGCCGCTGGCCAGCAGATCGAGGCTGGGTTGCAGCAGTTCACGCCCAAAGGGGGGATCCAGGAAAACCACATCGAAGGCGCGCGCGGGCCCCTCCAGCAGTTGCAGGGTATCGCCACGTACCACCTCGCCACAGGGGGACTGCAGCAGGGTCAGGTTGTCACGCAGGGCCTGTATTGCCTTGGGGTTTTTCTCCCAAAACACCACTTCGGCAGCGCCGCGCGAGAGCGCCTCCAGCCCCAGTGCGCCGCTACCGGCGTAAAGGTCGAGGCAATGTGCCCCGGCGATGCTCCCTTGTAGCCAGTTGAACAGGGTTTCGCGCACCCGATCGGTGGTAGGGCGCAGCCCTTCACCGTCGGCGAAGCGCAGCTTGCGCCCGCGCCACTGGCCGCCAATGATCCGCAGCTGGTTACTCACCACCACCACCGACGGTGATCAGTGCCATGCGCTGCGGGTCGATGCGCCGCTGGTAGGCCTCGCGGATCTGTTCGCTGGTGATCGCATCCACCTGGCCGATGAAGCCTTCCAGATAGTCCAGTGGCAGGCCGTAGAAGCCGATCATCGCGATGTAGGCAAGCAGCTTGCTGTTGGAGTCGGTATTGAGGGCGAAGCCGCCGATCAGGTTCTTCTTGGCCGCCTCCAGCTCCGCCTCGCTGGGCCCTTCGCTGACGAAGTCCTGCAGGGTCTGGCGTAATACCGTGATCGCCTGCTCGGTGTTGTCGTTACGGGTCTGCAGGCGCAGGGTGTAGGGGCCGCGCTCGCGCATCGGCAGGAAGTTGCTGGAGGCGCTATAGGCCAGGCCGCGCTTTTCGCGGATCTCCTCGCTGATCCGGGAGACCAGTCCGCCACCGCCGAGGATGTGGTTGCCCACGTAGAGCGGGAAATAATCGGCGTCGCCGCGCTTGACCCCAGGCTGGCCTAGCAGGATGTGGGTTTGGCTGGTGTCGTGGCGGATATGGCGTGCGCTGGCCTCGGCCAACGCGGCCACCTTGGGTAGCGCGGGGGCGGGTTGGCCGGCGGGTAGCCCGTTGGCCAGACCTTCGGCGAGGGTCTCGGCCTCGCTGCGGGAGAGGTCGCCGACCATGGCGACTATCAGGTTTTGTGCCACATAGTAACGCCGATGGAAGGCCTTGATCTGTTCCCGTGTCAGGGTGGCCAGGGCTTCTTCGTTGCCGTTGACCGGCGAGGCGTAGGGGTGTTCGCCAAATACCGCTTCATTAAAGGCACGGTTGGCGATGCTGCCTGGACGCTGGCGCTGGCTTTGCAGTGTGGTGAGCATCTGGCGGCGTTGGCGCTCTAGTGCATCCTCTGGGAAGCTGGGGCGGTGCAGCAGCAGGGCGAAGTGCTCCAGGGCAGTCTCCAGGATGGCCGGTTCGGTGAGGCTGCGCAGGCTCAGGGTGGCCATGTCGCGTTGGGAATCGCTGGAGAGGCGCGCCCCAACCCGCTCGAAGGCCTCGGCGATGGCGTTGGCATCCAGCTCGTCGGCCCCTTCGGTGAGCAGGCTGTTGGTTAGCCGTGCCAGACCGGGGTGGTCACCGTCCCGTGCGGCTCCGGCGTCGAAGGTCAGTTGCAGGTCGAGCAGTGGTAGCTCCGGTGCCGGGACGAAGTAGACCCGTGCGCCATTACTGGTCTGCCAGTGCTGGATCTGGGGGCTGGCCAAGGCGGCCTGGGAGAACCCCAGGGTCAGTAGGAGCAGACCCCATAGCGGGACAAGATGGCTTTTAGTGGCGGTGATCATACTGTACCTCCCGGGCTGGACGGGTGCTGGATTGGGGTTGCGGTTCGAGGATCGCGACGGTGAGGGCGTCGTCGTGCAGGTACTTGTTGGCTACGGCCTGTACCTGTTCGGCGGTGATCCCCTGGATGCGTTCCAGGTACTGCTCACCCACCTGCCAATCCAGGCCGACGGTCTCCAGCATGCCGATCTGCATCGCCTGATAGAACAGCGAGTCCAGCTCGTAGACCTTGCTGGCGGCCACCTGGGCCTTGACGCGCTCAAGTTCACTGGCTGTCACCGGCGCGTCACGCAGGCGTTGGATCTGCTTGCGAAGTGCCGCCTCTACCTCGTCGATATCACGGCCACGGGCGGGGATGGCACGCAGGGTCAGCAGGCTGTTGTGGCGGGTGTGGGGGTCGTAGCTGGCGGAGGCCCCGGCGACGATCTGTTCGCCGCGCTCCAGTTCGCGACCAAAGCGTGCGCTGTCGCCGCCGCTGAGAATGCTGGCCAACACCTCCAGCGCGTAGGGTTCCCAGACCGCTTCGGCATGGCGCAACACCGGCACCTGGTAACCCATGGCAAGATAGGGTAGCTCGGCCGGGCGTTTGACGATCAGGCGGCGCTCGCCCTCCTGCGGTGGCTCCAGGCGTGGCTTGTCGGCAGGTACTTCACGCGGGGCGATGGGGCCGAAGTGACGCTTGGCCATTGCCAGCACCTCCTTGGCCTGTACGTCCCCGGCGACCACCAGGATGGCGTTGTTCGGGGCGTAGTAATCATCATACCAGCGGCGCAGATCGGCCACCGTCATGTTTTCCAGGTCATCCAGCCAGCCGATGATGGGGATACGGTAGGGGTTGAGGCGGAAGGCGGCCGCCATGAACTGCTCGTTGGTGTAGGCGTTGGGGTTGTCGTCGGTGCGCAGGAAGCGCTCCTCCTTGACCACTTCGATCTCGCGCAGGAACTCTTCTTCGTCGAGCAGTAGGTTGCGCATCCGATCGGCCTCCAGCTCCAGGGCCAGCTCCAGGTGGCTGCGCTCCAGGGTCTGGAAATAGGCGGTGAAGTCGCGTCCGGTAAAGGCGTTCTGGCGTCCGCCCAGCTCGGCGATGATGCGCGAAAACTCGCCCTGACCATGGCGTTCGGTACCCTTGAACATCATGTGCTCCAGGGCGTGGGAGATCCCGGTGATGCCTGGGTGTTCGTAGCTGGAGCCGACCCGGTACCATACCTGGGAGACCACCACCGGGGCACGGTGGTTCTCGCGTACGATCACCTTCATGCCGTTGTCCAGGGTGAACTCCTGGATCCCTTCGGCCGAGGGGCCGCTGGTATAGCCAGAGCCGTGCTGTGGCAGGCTGCTGCAGCCGACCAGTAACAGGGCCAGGGCCGGAAGCAGGCCATGTAGTAGCTGACGCATGGTGTTTATCCCCATTTATCGGTTTATTGGCTTACCCGCCGCTGGGGCGAGGTGGTAGGATAGTGTTCTTTCATGTGATCACTTGCTAGGCAAAGACAATTTTTGTCCTGGCCGGTTCCGTCCGCTATTGAGCGGGTAACGCTATCACAATCGGGGTAACTGATGTTCGGTTTTGGTAAAGACAAAGACAAGCCGCAGGACAAACCGGTCGAGGCGGCACCGGAGCAGTCGCGCGGCGGTCTGTTTGCCCGCCTCAAAAGCGGCCTGAGTCGCACCCGTGGCAGCCTGGGCGATGGGCTGGGTCGCCTGCTGTTGGGCAAAAAGGCGATCGACGATGAGTTGATGGAGGAGATCGAAACCCAGCTGCTGGTCGCCGATCTGGGGGTGGATGCCACCCGTAGCATCATCGATGAGCTGACCCAGCGCGTTTCGCGTAAAGACCTCAAGGACAGTGATGCCCTTTACAATGCCCTGCGCGAAGACATGCGCATCATGCTGGAGCCCTGTAGCCGACCCCTGGTGATCGATCAGGACAAGCAGCCCTACGTCATCCTGGTGGTGGGGATCAACGGTGCCGGCAAGACCACGACCATCGGCAAGCTGGCCAAGCGCCTGCAGGGCGAGGGCAAGTCGGTGATGCTAGCCGCCGGGGATACCTTCCGCGCGGCGGCGGTGGAGCAGCTGCAGGTGTGGGGTGAGCGCAATCAGATCCCGGTGGTGGCTCAGCACAGTGGGGCCGACTCGGCCTCGGTGATCTTCGATGCGGTACAGGCCGCCAAGGCCCGTGGGGTCGACGTGGTGATCGCCGACACCGCCGGACGCTTGCATACCCAGGCCAATCTGATGGAAGAGCTGAAGAAGGTCAAGCGGGTGACCGGCAAGCTGGACGATAGCGCCCCCCACGAGGTACTGCTGGTGCTCGACGCCGGTACCGGTCAGAACGCCCTCAACCAGGCACGCCAGTTCCACGAGGCGGTGGGGGTGACCGGGATCGCCCTGACCAAGCTCGATGGCACCGCCAAGGGCGGGATCATCTTCGCCATCGCCCGCAGCCTGGCGTTGCCGATCCGCTTTATCGGTGTGGGCGAGCAGATCGAAGACCTGCGCGTGTTCGATGCCAGCGAATTCATCGATGCCCTGTTTGAACAGTGAGAATGAGCCACAGAGGGCACAGAACACATCGAGGGATGGGAAGCGGGCTGGTGGACACCCCGGTGCTGCGGATCACTTCTGCGTGTCCTTTGTGATCTCTGTGGCGAGAAATCCATGATTCGATTCAGCAATGTCAGCAAGCGCTATCCGGGGGGCTACGAGGCCCTGCGTGAGGTGAGCTTTCATTTGGCCCCCGGTGAGATGGCCTTTCTCACTGGCCGTTCTGGGGCGGGTAAGTCTACCCTGCTTAAGCTCATCGCCCTGATCGAGCGACCCAGTGGCGGGCAGGTGCTGGTGGGCGGACAGAACCTCAACAAGCTGGGGCGCTGGCGTATCCCCTACCATCGGCGCAATATCGGGGTGATCTTCCAGGATCACCGCCTGCTGTTTGACCGTACCGTGTACGATAACGTCGCCCTGCCGCTGATCATCGCCGGGCAGGGACGCCAGGAGATCGGGCGGCGGGTGCGCGCCGCGCTGGACAAGGTCGGCCTGCTGGGTAAGGAGAAGCTTTACCCCATCACCCTCTCCGGGGGCGAGCAGCAACGGGTGGGGATCGCCCGTGCGGTGGTCAACAAGCCGCCGCTGTTGTTGGCCGATGAGCCCACCGGCAACCTCGATCCCGCGCTATCGCGGGAGATCATGCGGATCTTCCAGGACTTCAACCGGGTGGGGGTCTCGGTGTTGATCGCCAGCCATGATCACGCCCTGATCCGCAGCATGGGCCAGCGAGCGCTGACCCTGGAGCAGGGGCGCTTGATCGGCGATGGGCAACTCGTAAGCGGGGAGAGCCAACATGGCCAGGGCTGAACGTCGACGCGATGGCGGCTGGCTGCGCAACTATCTGCTGCGCCATGCCCAGACGCTGTTTTATGCCATCGGCCAGCTTAGCCGAACCCCGCTGGCGACCCTGATGACCACCGCGGTGATCGCCATTGCACTGGCGATGCCCACCGGGCTGCATGTCTTGCTCAAGAACATGCAGGGGGTACTCAGTGGCTGGGACTCGGCGGCGCAGATCTCGCTCTTTCTCGAACACAATACCAGCGAGCAGGCCGCACTGGGGCTGGCCGAGCAGTTGCGTGGCCACCCGACCATCCTGGAGGTCGAGTACATCTCGGCGCAGCAGGCGATGGCAGAGTTTCAGCGCCTCTCCGGTTTTGGGGAGGCACTCAATGCGCTGGAGGAGAATCCCCTGCCGCCGGTGCTGGTGGTGCAGCCCACCCTGGATCGGCAGGACCCGCAGGCCTTGCAGGCGCTGGTGGAGGAGCTGCGTGCCGAGGCCACGGTGGATCTGGCCCAGTTGGACATGGAGTGGGTGGAGCGGCTCTACGCGCTGATGGAGATCGGCAAGCGTGGGGTCTGGTTGCTGGCCGGCCTGCTGGCCCTGGCGGTGATCCTGGTGGTAGGCAATACCATTCGCCTGATGATCCAAAATCGCCGTGACGAGATCGTGATCATCAAGCTGATCGGTGGCACCGATGCCTTCATTCGTCGCCCCTTCCTCTACACGGGCTTTTGGTACGGCATCCTTGGTGCGTTGCTGGCCTTTATCATGGTCGAGCTATCGCTGTTGGCGCTCGCCGGGCCAGTGAACAGTCTGGCCGTGCTCTACAACAGCCATTTTCGTCTCGGTGGTATGGATTTTCTGACCACCGGCGGCTTGATGGGGGGCGGGCTGCTGCTGGGTTTGTTAGGCTCATGGTTGGCGGTTGGGAGACATTTGCGTTCGGTGGAACCCACATAACACAAGGCAAAACCGATGGGGAAGACAGTGACAGGACGGCATGGCCGCATTATGGTGGTGGACGGCTCCACGGTATCCCGTGAGATCGTCGCGCGGATCTTCGCCAATGTGTTGGATGAGGTGGAGATCTTTAGCTGTTCCAGCGGCGAAGAGGCGCTGGAAGAGCTCTCCACGCGCCCCTATGATCTGGTTTCCACCTCGCTGATGCTGCCCGATATGGACGGACTGGACCTCTGCCGCCGCCTGCGCCGTTCTCAGAGCCATCACTATATCCCGGTGGTGGTGATCTCCGGTGATGCCGATGAGCGCCTTCTCAAGGAAGGCTTCTCCGCCGGGGTGACCGACTACTTCGACAAGTCCCAGGGCTACCCGGCCTTTGCCAACTTCATTCTCGATTTTTGCCAACGCAACAGCGGCCTGGTGGGGCGGGTGCTCTATGTTGAGGATAGTCGCACCGCCGCCACGGTGACCCTGCGCATCATGGAGAAGCAGGGCCTGAGAGTGACCCATGTGACCTCCGCCGAGGATGCCCTCGAGCATGTGCGGCGTCTGCGTGAGGAGGGCGATAGCGAGGAGGACGGGTTTGATATCGTGGTCAGCGACTTCTATCTAAAGAACGAGATGACCGGCGGCGATCTGTTGCAT
The DNA here is from genome assembly GCA_007125455.1 of Ectothiorhodospiraceae bacterium. GTDB lineage: Bacteria > Pseudomonadota > Gammaproteobacteria > Thiohalomonadales > Thiohalomonadaceae > SLDE01. Next base: position 1,320 of record SLDE01000256.1, on the reverse strand, counting down.
GCGATCCGCATTCGCTACAATTTTTCTCGCCAGGAGCTACCCTTATTGATGATCACCGGTAGTGATGACGTGCGTACCCAGATCGAGGCCTTTCATGCCGGGGCCAATGATTTCGTCAATAAACCACTGGTGGAAGAGATCCTGATGGCGCGCCTGCGCTCGATGCTGATGATCAAGCAGCAATACGACGCGCTGCAGCGCCAGGCCAGCAAGATGGAGCGGGTGGCCAGCACCGATACCCTCACCGGGGTGCGCAACCGCTACTTCCTGCGTGAACACGGCGAAAAGATGCTCAAGGCGCGGCGTAACCATCCCTTCTGGGTGATGATCGTCGATATCGACCACTTTAAGCAGATCAACGATAATCTTGGCCACCTGATCGGTGACCACGTATTGGCCGCTATGGGTCAACTGCTGCTGGAGCATTTTGTCGATGGCGAAGTGGTGCGCTTCGGGGGCGAGGAGTTCGCCATCCTGCTGCCGCGCCTACCGCGCGATGATGCGTTACGTCGTGCCGACGGGCTGCGGCAGGCCGCAGAGGCGCTGCAGCCGGAGGGGGTGCGCTTTACCATCAGCATTGGGGTGGCGGGCAGCGAGGATCACCCCCAGGCTGATCTGAACCAATTGATTCGGATGGCCGATCAGGCGCTCTACGCCAGCAAGGGCGGCGGGCGTAATCGTGTCTCGCTCACCACGGCAGAGGGTGAGAGTGTGCCGCTCTAACAGGCTGTTGTTGTCTACTCAAAACGGACACATGCCGACTGTAGTCGAAGCGATATTGGGGAACTGCCGAAGCTTCCCGCAGTCCATAGCTATATTAGAAAATCACTATATTAAGGCTTGGCAAGGCAATACTTGAGTGATACAGTAGGTCTTATCCAAGCAGATTAAAGATACAACTGGAGGAATCCATGTCCAAGGCTCTGGATTTACAGTTTAATATCCCGGTCAGCAGTATCGAGGCCTATAGCCAGGCGGTAAACCGCATCCCGGTGCTTAGCGTCGAGGACGAGCATGAGCTGGCCAAGCGTTTTCACGACCAGGATGACCTGGAGGCGGCGCGCAAGCTGATCCTCTCGCACCTGCGTTTTGTTGCCCATATCGCCCGTGGCTACAGTGGCTATGGCCTGCCCCATGCGGATCTGATCCAGGAGGGCAATATCGGCCTGATGAAGGCGGTGCGCCGCTTCGATCCGGACATGAACGTGCGTCTGGTCTCCTTTGCCGTGCACTGGATCCGGGCCGAGATCCACGAATTTATCCTGCGCAACTGGCGTATCGTCAAGGTGGCCACCACCAAGGCGCAGCGCAAGCTGTTTT
>SLDE01000185.1 GCA_007125455.1 Ectothiorhodospiraceae bacterium | reverse complement strand
TCGCGCATCTGCAGCGGGGCGATGTGCTCACAGTGCGCCTGCAGGGCCTGCCAGGCAGGGGTGGTGGTCAGTTTATCACTACTCATGCCGTACTACTCCTCATCGCGGTCGATGCTGTTGCGCCAATATTGATCCTCACGATCGAACAGGCGGTTAGATGATGCCGGTCCCCAACTGCCTGCCGGGTAGGTGTGAATATAGTCACGTTCGGTAGACCAGACCTTGATGATCGGATCGACCACCCGCCAGGCCCACTGCACCTCGTCGTAGCGTAAAAACAGCGAGCTGTCACCCTCGATCACATCCAGCAACAGCGCCTCGTAGGCGTCCAGCTTACGCTGGCCAACGCCGCAATAACTGGCATCGAAGGTGGTGGTTTCGGTCTTCATTTCCAGCCCCGGCACCTTGACCTGTAATTCAGCGCGCAGACACTCATCGGGCTGGATCCCCATCAGCAACCAGTTGGGCTTGATCTGCTCCACTTGGGTCTCACGAAACAGTTGCTGCGGCGGGTGCTTGAAACGAATACAGATCATCGAGGTATTCTTCGCCATGCGCTTGCCAGTGCGGATGTAAAACGGCACATTACGCCAGCGCCAGTTGTCGATATAGAGCTTGAGCGCGGCGAAGGTCTCGGTGGTGCTATTGGGGGTGACCCCCTGCTCGTCCAGATAACCTGCCACCTTTTCTCCGTCAAGCATGCCCGCCTTGTATTGGGCACGAAAGGCCTGCGCATGTACGGCGTTGGGAGTAATGGTGCGAATCGACTTGAGCACCTTGACCTTCTCATCGCGCAGCGACTCGGCGTCCATCCGCGCCGGTGGCTCCATCGCTACCAGGGTGAGCATCTGTAACAGGTGGCTTTGCAGCATATCACGCATCGCCCCGGCACCATCGTAGTATTCAGCACGCTTCTCGATCCCATTGGACTCGGCGTGGGTGATCTGCACGTGGTCGATGTAGTTGCGATTCCACAATGGCTCCATCATCAGGTTGGCAAAGCGAAACACCAACACATTCTGCACCGTGCCCTTGCCCAGATAGTGATCGATGCGATAAAGCTGCTCCTCGCGGAAGTGGCGGTGCAACTGTTGCTCCAGGATATGGGCACTCTCCAGGTCGTAGCCGAAGGGCTTTTCGATCACCACCCGGCTCCAGCCGCCCTGCTCCTTGTGCAGCCCCACGGCCGCCAGGTGGTTGGTCACCACACCAAACTCCGCCGGACGGATCGCCAGGTAGAAGATACGATTCTGCGGCAACGGCGCCTCGGTCACACGGTCATGCAGCTTGGCAAAGTTTTCCGACTCGTGCAGGTCCCCCTGCTGGTAGTGCAGGCGAGCCAAAAAGCGCTGCAGGGTCTTATCATCCAACTCGCCACGCACCTTGCCCTGCAGCATCTCGGCGACCTCGCTGCGATAACTATCATCGCTGTGTTCGCTGCGGGCAAAACCGATGATGAACATCTGTTCGGGCAAACGCTTGGCCAGCTCCAGGTGATAGAGCGCTGGAAGCAGTTTGTTGCGCGCCAGATTGCCGGTCGCGCCAATAATCGTAAAGGTGCAAGGTTCGATCATATCCCCTCCATACCGCGTTGCCGCTGGCCTATGGTATTCAAGTTTTTTTGACCACCGCGTGGCCACCGAAGGCGTTGCGCATCACCGAGAGCATCCGTCCCTGATACCCCTCGCTATCCTGACTGGCAAAGCGCATCTGCAAGGCCAGCGAGATCACCGGCAGAGGCACCCCCTGTTCCACCGCCTCAATGGCGGTCCAACGGCCTTCACCCGAGTCGGGCACCACCGGGGCGATGGCCGCCAGATCCGGCTGCTGAGCCAGCGCCTCGGCTGTCAGATCCAATAGCCAGCTGCGCACGACTGAACTGTGACGCCAGGTCTCGGCGACCTGGGCCAGATCCAAATCAAACTCGCTCTTGCTGCGCATCAGATCGAAGCCCTCGGCAAAGGCCTGCATCATGCCGTACTCGATCCCATTATGGACCATTTTGGTATAATGCCCCGCCCCGACGGGCCCCATACGGGCCCAGCCCTTATCCTCGGCCGGAGCGAGGGCCTTGAGCACCGGCTCCAACAAGCGAACGTGGGCCTCATCCCCACCGACCATCATGCAGTAGCCATTCTCCAACCCCCACACCCCGCCGGAAGTACCGGCGTCGATGAAGCCGATATCGTGGCGCGCCAACTCGGCGGCGCGCCGCTGACTGTCGTGGTAATTGGCATTGCCACCGTCAACGATGACATCCCCTGGCTCCAGCATGGCGGTCAGTTCATGGATCGCCTGCTCGGTGGCGCTGCCCGCCGGTAGCATCAGCCAGACAATGCGCGGCGCGGCAAGCTGCTCGGTCAGATGGTGCAGGGAGCTGGCGGCCACCATCCCCTCCTCCCGCCTGAGGCGCTCCACCACCTCCGCCGAGCGATTGAAACCCACGACCTCAATCCCTTTGCGCAGCAGACGGCTAACCATGTTGCCACCCATCTTCCCCAATCCAACCATTCCTATACGCATGCTTCGACTCCTTTGCCAGCCTTGCCGACTTTGCTATACCACTATCCGCGTTGCATCGGTATGATGAACGCTAAACACCATAACCCGAGTAAAGCATGAGTCGAATCCTCTTTGCCACCAGTGAAGCGGCACCATTGGTAAAAACCGGTGGTCTGGCCGACATCAGCAGCAGCCTACCCAGCGCCCTGAAGGCGCTCGGTCACGATGTGCGCATCGTGCTGCCCGCCTACCCTAGCGCCCTGGCCGGTGCCGGTGAACTGATCCGCCTGGGCGGGTTCAAGCTGATGGGCCACCATGTCACCCTGCTGGAGGGCCAGATGCCCGACAGTGGGGTCAAGGTCTGGCTGGTCGACGCCCCCGCGCTGTTCCAGCGCGAGGGTGGCCCCTATGTGGATGAACAGGGCAACGACTGGCCCGACAACGCCGAACGCTTCACCCTGTTCTGTCGGGTGATCACCGAACTGGCCATGGGCCGTGCAGGACTGGACTGGTGCCCCGAGGTGGTGCATGGCAACGACTGGCAGACCGGGCCGGCCATCGCCCTGCTATCACTGGAGGATGGGCGCCCGGCGACGGTCTTCTCCATCCACAACCTGGCCTACCAGGGCTACTTCTCACGCGAGGACTTTATCGCCCAGGCGATCCCCGAGGCGCTCTGGTCGCCTGAGTCGATGGAGTATTACGGCTACTGGGTGATGATCAAGGGCGGCATCGCCCACGCCGATCGCATCGCCACCGTCAGCCCCAATTACGCCAGAGAGATCACCACCCCGGAGTTTGGCAACGGCATGGACGCGCTGCTACGCCACCGCCAGGATCGCCTGGAGGGGATCCTCAACGGTGTGGATACCCGCACCTGGGATCCGGAGCACGACCCGCTGATCACCGCCAACTACAACCTCAAGCGGCTCAAGAGCAAGGCGAAAAACAAGACCGCGCTACAACGCCATTTTGGCCTACCGCAGAGCGATGCCCCCGTGTTGGGGCTGGTCAGCCGCCTGGTGGAACAAAAGGGTATCGACCTGGTGCTCGATGCGCTCCCCACGCTGTTGGATAAGCCGCTACAGGTAGTGATGCTAGGCAGCGGCAACAAATACTACGAACAGGCCTGCCGTGAACTGGCAGAACGCTATCCGCAGCAAGTGGGCATCACCATCGGCTACGATGAGACCCTGGCCCACCTGATCGAGGCCGGCGCCGATCTGTTCGTGATGCCCTCACGCTTTGAGCCCTGCGGCCTCAACCAGCTCTACAGCCTACGCTACGGTACCCCACCCATCGTGCACAAGACCGGCGGTCTGGCCGACACGGTGGTACACGCCAGCAAAGAAACCCTGGCCGATGGTACAGCCAATGGCTTTGTCTTCGAGCACCCCACCGTCGAAGGACTGCAGTGGGCCATCGGTGAAGCGCTCAAGTGCCGGGCCGAGCAGAAGTGCTGGCGTCAAGTGATAGCCAACGGCATGAACCAGGATGTCAGCTGGACCCACAGCGCTGAGGCCTATGTCGCACTCTATCAGAAGGCCCGGCAGGACCGAGGCTGAAGCAATCAGAGGGCCCCATGCCCTGCCTCGCCACAGTTTTGCAAACAAGGGGGGCGAGGGACGAGTCGTCATGCAGGATCTCCCTATGCAAGGTCGTCTACTGGATGGGTGGTAAGGGTCATCATACGAACCACGAAACATCCAAACGGCGGCAGAATTTCCCCCCATTCCATGTTTCGGGCTATAATGGACTGCTTTGTGAGGGTCGGCCGCAACAAAAACAGCCCTGCCCACAGGTCGGGTCGGTCGGAAAATAAACTGACAAAACCAAGGTGTTACCCCCTTTATGACAGTTCCAAGCGACAAGACATTACGTGCCCGCGTCAAACTGTTTGGCAACCTGCTCGGTGAGGTCTTGCACGACCAGGAAGGCAGCAAGGTCCTGGATGCCGTCGAGACCCTACGCAAGGGATACATCGGCCTGCGCAAGAAGGACAACGCCGCCAAGCGCCGCAAGCTCAACCAATTCGTCGAGCAGCAGGACCCGGATACCCTGGTCCACATCGTGCGCGCCTTCAGTATCTACTTCAGCCTGGTCAACATTGCCGAAGAGGCCAACCAGCACCGCCAGCGTCGTACCCAGGTACGCGCTGGCGGCCCGCTGTGGACCGGCTCCTTCGACTCGGTACTACGCGAATTCCACCAGCAGGGAATGAAGCTTGACGAGGTGATGGAAGTCATCGGCAAACTGGCCTACATGCCGGTGTTCACTGCCCATCCCACCGAAGCCAAACGCCGCACCGTAATGGAAAACCTGCGCCGTATCTTCACCACCAGCGAACGGCTCAATGACCCACGCCTGGGCAAGGAAGAGCGCGACGAGATCACCAACCGTCTACGCGCCGAGATCCAGGTGCTGTGGAAAACCGACGAGGTGCGCGCGATCAAGCCCGAGGTACGCGACGAGATCAAGAACGGCCTGTTCTACTTCCGCGAATCCCTGTTTGATGCGGTGCCCCAGGTCTACCGCAACCTGGAGAAGGCCGTCCGCCGTGTCTATGGCCAGGATGCCGAGGTTACCGCCCCCACCGTATTCCGCTTTGGCTCCTGGATCGGCGGCGACCGGGATGGTAATCCCTTCGTCACCCCTGAGACCACCGCTCTGGCACTGCGTCTGCAGCACCGCGAGATCCTGCGCGAATACATCAACCGCGTCACCGACCTTAGCCACGTATTGACCCATTCCAACCTGCTCTGCCAGCCCAGCGAGGCCTTCACCGCCGGGCTTGAGCGGGACGAGGCGGCCTATCCAGAGGCCTTCAGCGACAAGCCCAGCCGCTTCACCAGCGAGCCCTATCGACGCAAGCTCTACATCATGCGCTACCGCCTGAGCGAGAACCTGCGTCTGGTCGAGGCACGCATGGAAGGTGCCTCCGAGGGCAGCACCCACGGTGCCTACCGCACCGAGAGCGAATTTCTCACCGAACTCACCCAAATCCGCCAATCCCTGATCGGCCACGGCGACAGCAGCATCGCCCACGCCGAGCTACAGGATCTGATCTGGTTGGTGGAGACCTTCGGTTTCTACCTGATGCACCTGGATGTGCGCCAGGAGTCCAGTCGCCATACCGAGGCGGTGGCCGAACTGCTGGAGAAACTACCCGAGCCAATCGACTACAACGCCCTGGACGAGTCCAAGCGCCTCTCGGTGCTGGCCGATCTTGTCAGCCGCAACGATGCGTTGAGTATCGATCGCAGTGAGCTAAGTGAGGCCACCCGCGAGACCCTGGACGTCTTCGACGTGATGGCGCGCATGCGCAAGGAGATCAGCAGCAACGCCTTTGGCAACTACGTGATCTCCATGACCCACAGCGCCAGCCACATCATGGAAGTGATGATGCTCGCCCGCCAGGCCAGCCTCGCCGGACGCATCAACGACAAGTGGTTCTGCGATATCCGCATCAGCCCGCTGTTCGAGACCATCGAGGATCTGGAACACATCGAGCCGGTGATGACCACCCTGCTCGACACCCCGGTATACACCCAACTGCTCGCCTGCTCCGGCAACAGTCAGGAGGTGATGCTGGGCTATTCCGACTCCTGCAAGGACGGCGGCATCCTCGCCTCCGGCTGGAACCTCTACCAGGCGCAGAAGAAGATCACCGCCCTTACCCAATCGCGTGATATCCACCTGCGCCTGTTCCACGGGCGCGGGGGCACGATTGGACGTGGCGGCGGCCCCACCTACGAGGCCATCCTGGCGCAGCCGGAGGGCACCGTACACGGCGAGATCAAGTTCACCGAACAGGGCGAGGTACTGTCCAACAAATACAGCAACGTCGAGACGGCGATCTACGAGCTGACCATGGGCGTCAGCGGCCTGTTAAAGGCCAGCCGTTGCCTGATCTGTCCGCCCAAGGAAGACAATCCCCAACACCTGGAGATCATGGCCCAACTGGCCAAGAGCGGCGAGGCTGTCTATCGTGAGCTAACCGATAACACCAAGGGCTTCCTGGATTACTTCTATGAAGCCACCCCGGTCACCGAGATCGGGCTACTCAATATCGGCTCCCGTCCTTCCCATCGTAAAAAGGGTGACCGCTCCAAGGGCTCGGTGCGCGCCATCGCCTGGGTCTTTGGCTGGGCACAGTCACGCCACACCATCCCGGCCTGGTATGGGATCGGCAGTGCCCTGCATCAATGGCTGGAGAAGCACGGCAACGACAAGGAGACGCTGCGCCAGATGTATCAACAGTGGCCGTTCTTCCGTGCGCTATTGAGCAACACCCAGATGTCACTATTCAAAGGTGATATGCGTATCGCCGCTGAATACTCAAAAATGCAAGAAGATCAGCAAGTTGCCAAGCAGATCTACAACATGATCAACGAGGAATACCAGCGCAGCCTGGGGAACATCCTCGACGTGGCCCAGCTGAACGGCCTGCTCGAAGAGACCCCAACCTTGGCCCTCTCGCTGTCACGGCGCAACCCCTATCTGGACCCGCTCAACCACATCCAGATCACCCTGCTCAATCGCTACCGGGACGAAAACCTCAGCGATGAGGGGCGTGAACGCTGGCTTGAGCCGCTGCTGCGTACCATCAATGCCATTGCGGCAGGGATGCGCAACACCGGCTAGCGTCACACAGAAAAGTGGCAACTTGTCTAGACAGGGCTATACTCAATCCGGGCTGCGGCATAGGCGTCGCAGCCCGGTTTTTTTTCTAATGGACGAATTCAGGACTTAACAGATATGCACATTCAGACCATTCGCAGCATCGCCAAGGGATACGGGATCAACGCCAGCAAGGGAACCAAGGCCGAGCTTATTCGCCGCATCCAAAAGGCGGAAGGCAACTTCGACTGCTTTGGTAGCGCCACCGACGGCTACTGCGATCAGACAGGCTGCAACTGGCGTAGCGACTGCCTCCCGGCTCCCAAAAAGAGCAGCCCGAAGCAAGCCGCCCCGGCCAAGCCTAAGGCCGCTGCTGCCGCCAAGCCCAAGGCCGCACCCAAACCCAAGGCGACGGCGAAAGCAAAAACGGCTGGCAAAACCACCAAGGCGAGCGCCAAGGTCAAATAAGCCGCCTATCGCTGCCTGCCTTGGCGGCGGCTATGTGGTCAGGTTGCTAACTCCAGTAGTCTGGCCATCACCCGATCACGAACCACGGGCAGGCGTGTAAGCACATCCATCCCCCGATCCAACTCACCTTCGGGGCTGTGGTCGCTACGTGACTCGGCAAGCAGATAGTCCATCAGCCGCTTTGCCTTGCTGTCACGGAATGGATAGGCGGCCTGTTTCAGGCTCAGGCCGATGGCCACGATCAGGCCATGCACATCACTACTACGCTGCTCGATTCGACTGGCGATGCGCTTATTGAATGGTTGGTGCTGAAAGCTCAACAGCAACTCCAACAACAGGGTCTGCTGGGTAAGATCGCGCAGATGCTCGGCCACCTGTTCGATGCGATCAAGCATATCGAGCAAGATCATCAGCTCCTTCCAGAGATCACGATTCGCCTCCCAGGCAAGCACCAGTCTGGCCGCCAAATGACGGATATGGGGGTAGAGAAAGCGCTGTTGCTCCTTCAGCGCAGCTGCAAACTCATCCTCCGCATCACGGGCATGCTGATGAAAATCCTCCAACTCGGCACGGGCGAGCCGCTCCTCACCCCACTCGCGCCATAGCCCCGCCAATTGCACCTCCTCCCGGGTCAGGGCATCCAGCATCACAGTGTGGTTATCCCCCATCATGCGTACGAAATACTCGGCGCGTTCACGCTCAGCACCGATACGCTCCTGCATCTCGCGGCAGATATCCTTGGGCTCGTCACGATCACGGATCTCCAGGTAGATCGACTTCAGGCTGGTGACCGGGTAGCCCTGATAAAGCCCCAGAAATGCACGCGAGATCCGCTGTTTTGCGGCAACACCTGCGGGCATGGAAAGCTGTAGCTGCTGTCGTGTCACCGGCAGATTCAGCTCATGATGGTAGTAGCGCAGGGTCATCCAGCGGGTGAGCTTGTCATAGTGGGAGAACAGGCTGGTGGCGGCACTGCGGCAGGTGTAGCTGCCCCGGATCCGTTGCTGTGCGACGCGGGCCAGGCGCAGGGTGTCACAGGGCGCTAACCAGGCCTGGCTGCGGTAGCGGCGTCGCTGCTGATCACGTAGGCGCTGCCCCATCGTTGCCGGGTAGCGGGCGACCTGCTGCATCAGCACCTTAACCAGATCATCGGGCAAGGAATGCCCTCCTTCCCAGTGTGCCCTAAGCCCCTGCATCGTTTGTTGATTGGCATGCTGGAGCAGGCGCACACGCTCCAGTTGCGGCACAAAGCCTGCGGTACCACAAAAGGCCAGCGCCATCTTGTCGGCATCGGCCACCAGGCGGTGTACCGGTCGGTGGGCGATAAGTTGGCCCATGCCCATCCACAGCAACAGTGGCCAACGGGCAAGGTCCAGATAGCGCTCTAGCAGTCGGGAAAAACCCTCGCCGATCCGTCCCTGCGCCTGCCAGGTGTGCAGCCTGTCATCCACCATATCCGGCTCATGCAAGGCGCGCTGCAACCAGGATTGGGTGGCCAAGACCATGCTATTGGCGCGGGGCAGGTACTTGCCACGAAAGCGGTTTAATGCCTGGGCGATCAGGGAGGCAAGCTGGCTGCTGTCCAGGCCAGAGACCAGCGGCACACCCAGCTTAAGCACGATACGGTTCTGGAAAAACCCCGCCGGACCCTGATAATAGCTAGCCTCGATGCGCGGCATGGTCTCCAGATAGATCAGGTGCGGCATCGGCAACTGGCCACGCTCACAGACATCTTCGATAAAGGCATAAAGATCCGGTTCCTGCTCAGGTACAAGCGCCAACCCCCGGTAACGCGGCAATCGCACCGATAACAGCGGTTTGAGCAGCAACGGAATGGCCAGTAGCCCCAGGGTAATCATCAGTAGTTGCAGCACCAGCCCCAATAACGGGCTACCAAAGCTTTCCCCTAGCCAGGAGCTGGTCAATGAAGGGATGATCAGGCCAAACAGAACAAACAACAGCAACAGAGCATGAGCGATCACCACCGCCGCAGAGAGGGTAGCGGCCAATGCCATGGCCGGTGTCAGCAACCAGCGGCTACGTAGCGGCAGAAATTGCTGCAACCAGGGCCAGGCCGGTCCGCGGCCCTTTGGCGGAGGAGGCTCCGCCTCAGCCACTGGTGGCAAGGTGGGGGCTGGCGCTGGCTGTTGCGCCTCGATCACCGTTACGGCACCCGCAGCAGCCAGGGCCATACGTAGACGCTTGGCTTCCTCCAGGGCGAGTTGACTGGCGACCACTTGGCGTTCCTTATGCACCAGCCAGGCCTTCACCTCGTTAGGTGAAAGCCCAAGCACCCGCGCGATCGCAGGACAGGCCCGCAGGGGATCGCGCCCTTTTAGAAGCTGACCGGTAAAGATCAATCGGAACTGTTCACTCATCCTCTCACCATCCCTGCCTTACAAGAACAGCATAGTCTACGCAGCCAATGGCGATACAACCGCCACATTGCTCACAATTTGTAAGGGGGAGTAGGGTTTAGGTGGTGGGAGAAAGCGAAACCGTCAGGTTATCGATCAGGCGCGCGCGCCCCAGCTGGGCGGCGGCGAGGATCACCAGCTGCGCCATCCCGGCCTCGGCGGGACGTAGATCGTCAGCAGCACGAATACTGAAATAGTCTGGGTTTAGCCCGGCGGCGCTGAGCAGTTCACTCCCCTGGGCCTCCAGCGCAGCGAAGTCTCGTCGGCCATCCTGCAATGCCTGGGCCACACGTTGCAGGCTCTGGTAGAGGGCCGGGGCCCGTTGGCGATCTTCGCAGCTGAGGTAGCCGTTACGGGAACTCATCGCCAGGCCGTCGGCCTCGCGCACGGTCTCTACCCCCACCATCTCCACTGGGAGATCCAGATCACGCACCATGCGCCGCAGGATAGTCAATTGCTGATAATCCTTCTGCCCAAAACAGGCCAGATCGGGCTGGACCATATTGAACAGCTTGCATACCACGGTACTCACCCCCACAAAGTGACCGGGGCGGCTGGCACCACAGAGCATCTCGCCCAGTTGCGGCACCACCACCTGGCTGACCGCTTCACGTCCGTGCGGGTAGATAGTCTGCTCTTCGGGAAGAAACAGCAGATCGGCCCCGGCCTGCTCCAGCGCGGCGGCATCCTCCGCCGGGGTGCGCGGATAGGCCGCCAGGTCTTCAGTGGGGCCGAACTGAAGTGGATTGACAAAGATGCTCACCACCACCCGCTCGGCACGGCCACGGGCTTCGGCCACCAGGCGCAGGTGCCCGGCGTGCAGGTTTCCCATGGTCGGCACAAAGGCGATGCGCTCACCGGCCTGGCGCCAGTGCTGCAGTTGTTCACGCAACGGGGCGATCTCATGCACCATCAACATCAGTCGAAGCCGTGTTGTTCCGTGGGAAAACGGCCATCGCGCACCGCTGTCACATAGGCCTCCAGCGCCGCTACGATCGAGCCGTGCTCGGCAAGAAAGTCGTGGCTAAAGCTGGGACGCTTGCCGGGGGTGATCCCCAGCATGTCATAGAGCACCAGCACCTGGCCGTCGGTGGCGGCCCCGGCACCGATCCCGATCACCGGGATCGCCAGCGCCTCGGTGATACGCGCTGCCAATTCCCGCGGCACACACTCCAGCACCAGCATGTCGGCACCGGCCTGTTGCAGGGCCTTGGCATCACCCAGGATCCGCTCCGCATCCCCGGCCTCTCGCCCCTGGACCCGGTAGCCCCCCAGCTTGTGCACCGACTGGGGTAACAAGCCCAAGTGGGCACAAACGGGCACCCCCATGCCGGCCAGACGCGCCACGGTATCCACCACCTCGGCACCGCCTTCCAGCTTGACCATCTGTGCCCCGCCCTCCTTCATCAGGCGCGCGGCACTATGCAGGGCCTGCTCCGGGTTGGCATAACTCATGAAGGGCAGATCGGCCACCACCATGGCCCGCTTACTGCCACGGGCCACCGCTGAGCTGTGATAAACCATTTCATCCACACTCACCGGCAGGGTGCTGCCCTGCCCCTGCACCACCATCCCCAGTGAGTCGCCCACCAAGAGCACATCCACGCCGGCCTGCTCCAGCAAGCAGGCAAAGCTGGCATCGTAGGCGGTCAGCACGGCGATACGCTCACCCTGCTCTTTCATCTGAGCTAAACGTTTGAGACTGATCCGGGACATCGGCTCCCCCTACAACATCGACGGGATAGGATTGAAGAAGTGGCGACCAGAACGGGTCGCCCTGATCTGCTCCAGCAACTGGATATAGTCCTGGTCGCTCTCGGCCAGGTCAATCTCGGCGGCGTTGACGATCAGCAATGGCGAGGCCTCGTAGCTGTGAAAAAAACCGGCATAGGCGTCCTGTACGG
>SLDE01000219.1 GCA_007125455.1 Ectothiorhodospiraceae bacterium | reverse complement strand
GCAGCGCGGCTTTGAGCGCATCGTTGCCCCCTATGCCCGCAACCTGGCGATCCTGGGGATCGAGGTGAACTACCGCACCGTTGACTCCGCCCTCTACCAGCGGCGCATGGACAACTTCGACTTCGACATGGTGGTGGCCGGTTATAACCAGACCCAGTCCCCCGGCAACGAGCTGATGGGGATGTTCCACTCCAGCAGCGCCGCAGAACCGGGCAGCCGCAACCTGATGGGGCTGGAGGACCCGGTGGTCGATGCCTTGATCGACCGGGTGATCTACGCCGAGACCCGCGAGGAGCTAATCACCGCAGCGCGGGCACTGGATCGGGTGCTGATGCACGGCTACCATATTGTGCCCCAGTGGTATATCGCCACCCACCGAGTAGCCTGGTGGGACAAATTCGAACGCCCCGAGACCCTGCCGCTGTACTACCAGGCGATAAGCTGGGCGATCGCCACCTGGTGGGCGAAGGAAGACTAAGCCATGAGCGCCTACATCCTCAAACGCCTGCTGCTGATGATCCCGACCTTGCTCGGCGTGTTGCTGATCACCTTTATCGTGATCCAGTTTGTGCCAGGCGGACCGGTGGAGCAGTTGGTGGCCCAGTTGCAGGGGCAGGGTGGCCATGGCGAGGTGGCGGTTACCGGTGGGCAGGGGTTGTATCAGGGGGCCTCGGGGCTGGATGAGGAACGCCTGGCCGAACTGCGCGCCTACTACGGCTTCGATGAGCCCGCCTGGAAACGCTTTACCACCATGCTGGGCAACTACCTTACCTTCAATCTGGGCGACAGTTACTTCCACCACCAAAGCGTGGTGGAGCTGGTGATCGCCAAGCTGCCGGTCTCCATCAGCCTGGGGCTGTGGACCTTCTTCATCACCTACCTGGTCTCCATCCCGCTGGGGGTGGCCAAGGCGGTGCGTGATGGCACCCCGTTTGACATGATCACCAGCACGATTGTGTTGGTCGGTTACGCCATCCCCGGCTTTGTGCTCGGCCTGGCCCTGCTGGTGCTGTTCGGCGGCGGCACTTTCTGGGACATCTTCCCCCTGCGCGGCATGACCTCCGACAACTGGCACGAGCTGTCGTTAATCGGCAAGGTGCTGGACTACCTGTGGCACATGGTCTTGCCGGTGACCGCCTCGGTGGTCGGCTCGCTGGCAGTGATGACCATGCTCACCAAAAACAGCTTCATGGAAGAGATCCGCAAGCAATACGTGCTCACTGCCCGTGCCAAGGGGCTGGGGGAGAACACCGTGCTCTATCGTCACGTGTTTCGCAACGCCATCATCCCGCTGATCACCGGCTTCCCCGGTGCCTTCCTCGCCGCCTTCTTTACCGGCTCACTGCTGATCGAGACCATCTTCTCCCTCGACGGGCTGGGGCTGCTCTCCTACGAATCGGTGATGAAGCGCGACTATCCGGTGGTCATGGGCACCCTCTACATCTTTACCCTGATCGGCCTGTTCGGCAAACTGCTCACCGACATCTGCTATGTGCTGGTCGATCCGCGCATCCAGTTCGATACGGTGAAGCAATGAGCCAGTTGCAAGGTAATGCGGTACTCAAGCTGGATGCCGAGTCACGGCCCCTGCAGCCGCAGGCCACCGCCTGGCAGCGCGGCTGGCGGCGCTTCAAGGCCAACCGGCGCGGCTACATCAGCCTGTGGATCTTTTCCATCCTGTTTGTGATCAGCCTGTTCGCCGAGGTGATCTCCAATGACAAACCCCTGATCATCCATTACGAGGGGGGCTACTACTTCCCGCTGTTCAAGACCTATCCCGAGACCACCTTTGGGGGCGACTTTCACACCGAGACCGACTACCTCGACCCCTATATCCGTGACCAGCTCACCGAAGGGGGGAACTGGGCCGTCTACCCACTTAACCCCTACAGCTATAACACCATCAACTATTTTGCCGAATACCCCAACCCGGCAGCGCCATCCAGTGACAACCTGCTCGGCACCGACGACCGAGGCCGTGATGTGCTGGCCCGGCTGCTCTACGGTTTTCGCGTTTCGGTGATCTTTGGCCTGGTGCTGACTGCGGTGGCCACGCTGGTGGGGATCATCGCCGGGGCGATCCAGGGCTACTTTGGCGGGCGTATCGATCTTTTCTCTCAGCGGATTATCGAGGTGTGGAGCTCCATGCCCGAGCTGTATCTGCTGATCATCTTCGCCTCCATCTTCCAGCCCAGTCTGTTGTTGCTGGTGGTGCTGCTCAGCCTGTTCGGCTGGATGGGCCTGGCCGATTATGTGCGTGCCGAATTCCTGCGCGGGCGCAACATGGACTACGTGACCGCCGCCCGCGCGCTGGGGGTCTCCAACACCGCCATCATGTGGCGTCACCTCATGCCCAACGCGATGACCCCGGTGGTCACCTTCCTGCCGTTTCGCATCAGCGGCGCGGTACTGGCGCTGACCAGCCTGGACTTCCTCGGTCTGGGCGTACCACCCACCACCCCCAGCCTCGGCGAACTGCTTGCCCAGGGTAAAGAAAACATCGACGCCTGGTGGCTCTCCATCGCCACCTTCGTGGTGCTGGTCGGTACCCTGATGCTGCTGATCTTCATCGGCGAGGCCCTGCGCGCCGCCTTTGACACCCGAAAAGGATAGTTTTCAACGCAGAGGGCGCAGAGAACGCAGAGTATTCAAGGGAAGTTTTATTTAAGGGAGGTATTATGCGAACAGTGAATGAGATTACTGGGAGTATTATTGCGGCGGCGATGAAAGTGCATAAGTCGCTCGGTCCCGGCCTGCTGGAAAGTGCCTACGAGGCCTGCTTGATGTATGAGTTGGACAAGCAAGGCTTGGTGATCCGTAATCAAGTACCGTTGCCCGTGCAGTATGATGAGATTACGCTCGATACAGGATATCGCATTGATTTAATGGTTGAAAATACGGTGATAGTCGAGTTGAAGTCGGTCGATAAGCTGCTGCCCGTACACAAGGCCCAGTTGCTGTCCTACCTGCGTCTAGCCAACCGAAGTGTTGGGTTGTTGATCAACTTCAATGAGGTGATGTTAAAAAACGGTATCAGACGAATTGTGAACAAATATCAGCAATGACACGATTTTTTTATTTTTCTCTGCGCACTCTGCGACCTCTGCGTTGAAAAGGTTTTTATGAACAATCTCCTCAAGATCGACAATCTGACTATCGCCTTTGGCCATGCGGGCGAGCGTACGCCGGTGGTGCATGGGGTGTCGTT
>SLDE01000069.1 GCA_007125455.1 Ectothiorhodospiraceae bacterium | reverse complement strand
TAGGCCAACACTCCCGGCGACCATGGGCCGCCCCATAGGGCGGGCCGTGCCCGCCGTGGAGGGCTAGCCCACATCTATCCGGTGGGCGAGTCGGCTGCTGGCACTTTGCATGTGAGCTATTGCAGTGCCTTGGGCAGCGGGAAGACGACGCTCTCGCGTTGGCCGTTGTCTTCCTGCAAGACCTCGGCCCCCCCAGTGGCGCAGTTGTTCGATCACTTGCTGTACCAGGATATCCGGCGCGGATGCCCCGGCGGTGAGGCCGATGGTGTTGGTTTTGCTAAACCAGTCGTGTTGCAGCTCGCTGGCGTTGTCGATGAGGTAGGCCGGTTTGCCCAGTCGGGTGGCCAGTTCGCGCAGGCGGTTGGAGTTGGAGCTGTTGGGCGAGCCGACGACCAGCACGACATCGCAGCGCTGGGCCAGTTGCTTGACGGCGTCCTGGCGGTTTTGGGTGGCGTAGCAGATGTCGTCTTTTTTGGGGCCCTGGATGGCGGGGAATTGTGCGCGCAGGGCCTCGATAACACGGCGGGTGTCGTCCATGGAGAGGGTGGTTTGGGTGACGTAGGCCAGTTGTTGCGGGTCGCGCACGGTAAGCTGCTGTACGTCGGCGACGGTCTCCACCAGGTGGATGGCGCCGCCCTGGCGGGTGTCGTAGCGGCCCATGGTGCCTTCCACTTCCGGGTGGCCGGCGTGGCCGATGAGGATCACTTCGCGCCCGAGCTTGGCATGGCGGGCGACTTCCAGGTGTACCTTGGTGACCAGCGGGCAGGTGGCATCAAACACTTGCAGGCCGCGCCGTTCGGCCTCTTGTACGACCGATAGCGGCACCCCGTGGGCACTGAAGATCACCGTGGCCCCATCGGGTACTTCATCGAGTTCTTCGACGAAGATCGCCCCTTTTTCGCGCAGGGTCTCCACCACATGGCGGTTGTGCACCACTTCATGGCGTACATAGATGGGCGCGCCGAAGATCTCCAGGGCGCGGTTGACGATGTCGATGGCGCGGTCGACGCCTGCGCAAAAGCCACGGGGGTTGGCGAGGATGATCTGCATGGGTTGTCATAGCCGTTGATGGGGTGGGAAGGATAGCGGCTAGTCAGTCTTCCTGGCAAGCCGTCGCAGCCTTGGCGCACGGGATCACCGTCCATCCGTGGAGGTAAACAGAAGGCAGATGGCCGGTCGTCTTATAGCAAAGACTGTGCGCGCAGCGCAGCCCCCCCCCCGCCCCTGGTAGCTTTTGGCTCCGTTATCCCTGAACCGATAACAAAGCCCATGCAAGGGGCGAGTAGAAACCACTACTCCAGGCCAGGGTGCTTGTCCATGCCCTTATTCGCGCAGCTGTTCCAGCGCTTGGCAGAGTTGTTCGGCCCCGTCCAGCAGGCGCGGGGTGGGGCGTTGTAGCAGGTCGGGGTGGATGAAGAAGAGTTGCTCATTGCGCACGGCTTGCAGCCCTGGCCAGTGGCGCCAGTTTTCCACCCACTCGGGACGGGGTTCGCCCATGCCGCTGGCGATGATGGCCTGGGGATCGGCCAGCAGTACCGCCTCCTCACTAATGGTGACGGTGAGGCTGCGCTGATTGGCGAAGGTGTTCTTGCCACCACACAGGGCGATCACCTGGTTGATGATGTGTTCTCCGCCGATGGTCATCAGCGGTTGGTGCCAGATCTGGTAGAACACGCTCACCTGGGGACGGTCGCGGTAGCGCTGTTCCAGCGTGGCAAGGCGTTGCTCGAAGGCCTCGGCGGCGGCATTGGCGCTGGCCCGTTTGTCGCTGAGTTGGCCAAGGCGGCGCAGAGCGCGGGGGATGTCGTCGAGCTGGCGCGGTTCGCTGCTGTAGACCGTGAGGCCCAGTTCGCGCAGGCGCTCTATGGTGCGCGGGCCGTTGCCGCTGTGCCAGCCGACCACCAGATCCGGTTGCAGGGCGAGGATGGTCTCAAAGTCGATGGCGTTGTAGCCGCCGATGCGGGGGATCTTTTGCGCGGCCTCGGGGTAGTCGCTGTAGCTCGGCGCGCCGACCACCAGTTCACCGGCACCGGCGGCGAACAACAGCTCGGTGGTGTGGGGGGAGAGGCTGACGATGCGTTGGGCGGGGGCCTCCAGACGGATGCTGTTGCCCTTGTCGTCGCTGATCCGGATCTCGGCAGGGGCGCTGGTGGCGAACAGCAGGGCCAGCAGGACGAATACGAGCTGTGCGGTGATGGTGGGGAGGGGCTTATACATCACAAATCCACCCCGGGCTGGGCACGAACACCGGCGCGGAAGGCGTGTTTTACATCGCGGATCTCGCTGACGGTGTCGGCGGCGTCGCACAGGCCTTCGGGGGCGGCGCGGCCGGTGATCACCACGTGTTGCATGGCGGGGCGGGCGGCCAGATCGGTCAGGACGGTGTCGAGGTCCAGCCAGCCGTATTTGATGGGGTAGGTGAGTTCATCCAGCACTAGCAGCCCCAGGCTTTCATCCTGCAGCATGCCGCGCACCACTGCCCAGCCACGCTGGGCGGTTTCGATGTCGCGCTCGAGGTTTTGGGTCTCCCAGGTGAAGCCCTCGCCGAGCACATGCCACTGCACGCCGGGCTGTCGGCGGAAGAAGGCCTCTTCGCCGGTGTCGTTGCTGCCCTTGATGAATTGTGCCACCCCAACCTGCATGCCGTGGCCGAGGGCGCGGGCCAGCATGCCGAAGGCGGAGGAGGATTTGCCCTTGCCGTTGCCGGTGAGCACCAGCAGCACGCCGCGATCGGTGTCGGCGGCCTGGATGGTTTGGTCGATATGGGCCTTTTTGCGGGCCATGCGTGTGGCGTGGCGCTGGGCCTTGTCTTGGTCGTTCATCGCTACTCCGTGGTGGTTTGCCAGCGCCCGCGCATGCTGGCCAGCTGTTTGAGCCCCTTGAGCACTACATTGGGGGCTGGGTGGGTAAAGTGTTCGGCGGGCAAGGGAATAATGCTGACCGGGCGTGAGGCGATCAAGGCCTGGCAGGCGGTGCTGTTGGGGTTGATGAAGGCAAACACCAGTTCGGGCTGGTGCGACGCGAGCAGGGTGGCGAAGTGATCCCCCGCCTCGCTCACGGGTACATGTTGCACGCCGGGACCGATGCTGATCACGGCAAACCCCGCCACCTCAAACAGCTCGTGCAGCCAGCTGCCCTCCCCATACACCCAGGGCTGGCCGCCACAGGGCGAGATGAGCAGGCTGCGTTGTCCACTACCGCCGACCGCCTTGGCCGCCTCACGCCATTGTCG
>SLDE01000175.1 GCA_007125455.1 Ectothiorhodospiraceae bacterium | reverse complement strand
CACCGGGCAGGCCCAGGGCCTCGCCGCTGGGGGTGAGGGTAGGCTGTCCGTGGGCATCCACCAGGGCCAGATCGGAGAGCAGCCACAGGGTGAGTGTGTCGCCGTCAGTTTTCTGTGATGTTGGCTCTGGTGAGTGGTCGAGCTTGGTGATGCGGACTCGTCCGTATTCGGCGGAGCGAGAGCGCCCCAGTAGGGTCTCGCCGCTGAGGGCATCGCCGATCTGTTGGAACAGGGCTGGATCGAAGTCGTCATCGGCCTCGATGGTGGCGGCAAAGCACTGACCACGGGCCAGCGCATCGTAGCCGAACAACTGACCTTTGGCGGCGCAACCGGTGGCAGGGTCGATGGCGGTCTTGAGACGCAGGCTGTGCTCTGGCTTTACCCAGCGGCCATCGCTGTGCACGTAGCCGCTGCGCAGTTGCTTGGGTTGGGCGCCACTGGACAGTTCGGCACGATGGAACAGGTTGTAGACATGCTCTTGCTGCAGGTAGCCTTTTTCTTCTGGTTTTTGCATCTTGGCGTGGTACCAGCACAGGGGCATGGGGTAGGCGATTTCCTGGCCATTCCAGGGGAGGCCATCGCCAAAGCGCAGGCGTCCCGAATGGAAGGCGGCAAAGGCCTGGGTGCGATCCAGCTTGGCGTAGAGCTTGGCGGCAGCCGCACCCAACAGGGATGCACCAGGGATGCGATCCAGCGACTCGTGCCCTCCTTCGGTGGCGGAGCGTGCGCTGAAGACGCAGTCGTCGAGCAGTTCGATGGTGAGGGTCTGCTTCATGCGGCAGCCTCCTTGTTTTGTTGCGCCAGTGTCAGCACGGCGCGGCCCAGGCCACGGCTTCGGTAGGCGCCTACCGCCTCGATCAGCGGCAGGATCTCCTCCAGACGTTGTTGCCATCCGGCGGGGGGCTGTTGGCCCGGGATCGGGGTGATGCTGGCCTGGAGTTTAAGTGGTACCACCACTTCGATGCCGCGCAGGCTTTGATTTACCGCGGTGCCGCTATCATGGTCGATGGCGGTGGCGTGCAATACCTGAAACAGATGGGGTTGCAGGTGTTTTCCCTGTTCGCTGCCCAGCCATTCGTGCAGGGCGGGCTCCAGCGTGGCGTCGCCTATGCGCAGACAGCCGGGCTTGGGAACCTGGCCGGGGTCTGTGTCCTCAGTGCGCTCGCCAAACAGGGTGTCGGCCAGATGCTCGAAGCCGGGCCAACCGAATGCTTCGGCGTGCAGGCAGGCCTCGCGCAACAGACCCTTGAGGTGGCGACCGGGCAGCACCGGCAGGCCGTGGCTATCGCGGTGGGCAACGGCGTCGGCCACCGCACCGGCACCGCGACCGCCGCCGGGGTGCCACCAGCCTTGCAGATCGATGATTAGCGTGGCGCTCATGCGACTTCCTCCCTGTTGGCTTGTAGCGGATTTTTTACGGCGTTGAGGGTGAGGGCATCGCCCAGCGGGCTGAACCATTTTTCATCTTCTAGCTCGGCGTAGGGGAGAGAGGCGTCCTCACTTTCTAGCTCGGCGTAGGGGAGAGGGGCGTCCTCACTGAATTCGGGTATGAGGGCTTTCATACGGGCCATGAACTCTTTGTAGGCTTTGGGTTTGTTGTCTTTCATTAGTTGCCGCCAGCGGCGATAGCGGCTTTGGGCTTGACCGGGGCTAAGGCCGATCAGGGTTAGCAGTTGGCGGGTGGGACCACGGGCCATGTCTTGCTGGCCGAGCAGGGCTTGCAGGCTGAGCAGGTCATCCAGGCGTGGGAGGTGATCGGCGTAGACGCTGCCCATCAGGTAGCTACCCAGAGTGTCGGTGTAGTGGGTACCATCGTGCTGCCAGGTATGTTCACGCTCGATGATGGTGTCGTAGTCGTCCACCAGCGAGGTGGTGATGCGCTGGAACACCACCGAGGAGGGTGGGTCGTTTTTGTCGATCTTCTTGGCCATCTTCTTGGCCTCACCCATTATGGATTCGGCCAGGTGGCTGGCAAGATAGAAGGGCTGACTGGCACCGAGATAGACAATACCAGCGCCGATGGTCAGTTGTTTTGGCAGCCCAGTCACCTGCTGTGTTTCCAGTGACGCCATGAACTCCTTGCTGCGCTTTTCAAAGGCGTTTACGAAGGCCTGCAGAAAGGGCATGGCCAGATCAGCGCGAACCAGCATGGTGAGATCGTCACCGCCGAGCACGATGGGGCGGGCGGGCAGGGGCTGGCCATTGGTACGGGCGGGAAGCAGCACCTGGCTGACCGCATCCTGGGCGGCGTGTTGGGTACAGGCATCCAGCCCCTCGGAGAGGGTTTGGAAGATATCGATGAATTTTTCCGGGTGCTGTTTGGCGGCTGTGCGGGCATTCATCAATAGTTGGCCGAGGCCGTTGCCATCGGCGTGGATCAGCGCGACGGTACGGTTGTCGCCCTGGTAGGGGAAGCTGTTCTTATCGCCTGGCTCCATGTCCATTGGCCAGTCTTTCCAGCTGAGCTGTCCCTCGGACGGAGAGAAGCGTCGGATGAAGCCGTTCTTTTCCGCATGGGCCGGATCGGAGAGGGCCTTTTTGCGCCGGGTACCCGCATCCATAACGCCATCTTTGCCTGTGCTCATAGCCACGGCGGCCAGCCCGGTGCGGCGGCTGCGTTCGGTGATGGGGGCGGCGATGGGCAGGGCCGGGCGGTGGCGGCTGCCATCCTGGCGTAGGGATTCTCGGGCGCTTTTATCGGCTTCCAGGTGGGTGGGATAGCCCTGGCTGCCATTGCTGAGGCCGATGTCGTAGGCCAGGCCTGGGGCGTATTGTTGTACGAGCAGGCTCCACAGGGCGATGAAATCTTCCAGGGTTTGGCGCTGCGCACTAAAGGCATAGAAGGCACCGCCGGCGCGGCGGGAAAAGACGATATCCTTGCCTTCCTCCATCCCCAGGCCCTTGAGCGCCTCATCCAGCAGCTCGCGGGTGAGGGAGTCCACCAACTCGCTGGCACCGATGACATCGCGCAATCTGCCCGATTGAAACAGAAACTCCTGTATCGACTTGGCTTCCCACAGGACTGCATGGTAGCTCATTGTTCGCTCCTTCCACCGTGTGGTGGCTTGTTATCGTTTTGATGGATGGTGATCACCTCTGGCGGCAGTTTCAGGCCGCTACGGTGGTAGCGGCTGCCTGCAATGGTATCGAGCCGGGTGATCAGGTAGGGCTTGGCAACACGCTTGCCCAGCGCCTGGTTTATTTTGGCGTTGATGTGTGATTTACGAGGATCAAAGCTTTCCTTG
>SLDE01000156.1 GCA_007125455.1 Ectothiorhodospiraceae bacterium | reverse complement strand
TGTGTGTTGAGCCACTGGGCATCGACACAGGTATGGGGCGTCTGGCTGTCGCCGGGTTGTAGCGGCCTCTCCTGGGAGAGATCCAGCTGCCAGACCCTTACCCCTTTCTCGATAAAGGCTACCTCGCCGTGGGTGCTCAGCACCACATGGCCGGGGTCGGGCTGTCGGTCTTTTACCGCATAACGGGTGATTTGGGCACTTTCCAGCAGGGCCCGTTCGAGTAGGCTTTTTTGCGCATCCATCACTGCCCGCCCTTAGCGCCAGCTGCTGCGGTTGGGACTGTAGCCGGAGAGCAGTTCTACGTAGCTGGCCCGTTCGTAGGCGGCGGGGTTGTCCATCTGGCGATGGGACAGTACCCCGCGGGCCTGATCCAGGCTCTCGTAGGGGCTGTCGTCCAGCCAGTGGCTGATGCCGTTGAGGATGCGGCGCAGGTGGCGTGGGCCGTGGCGCAGCAGCACACTGCAGACGTGGGTGATGTCGGCCCCGGCCAGGATCATCTTTACCGCATCTTCGTCGGTATGGATCCCGCCGGTGGCGGCCAGGGAGAGATCTACCCGCCCATGCAGGATCCCCAGCCAGCGCATCCCCAGTAGCACGTCGTCGGAGCGGGACAGGTGCAGGGTAGGGGAGACACGCAGGCTGTCTACGTCGATGTCCGGTTGGTAGAAGCGGTTGAACAGTGATACCCCCTTGGCACCGGCGGCTTCCAGCTGTTTGACAAAGTGGCCCAGCGAGCTGAAGTAGGGCGAGAGTTTGACGGTGATGGGGATGTCCACCACTTGGTGCAGCTCCCGCAGCAGGGCGATGTACTGGGCCTCCATCTCGGCACCGGAGACCATCGGATCGGCGGCGACGTTGTAGACGTTCAGCTCCAGTGCATCGGCACCGGCCTCGGCCAGTAACTTGCCGTTGTCTACCCAGCCATCCAGGGAGATCCCGTTGAGGCTGGCGATCACCGGGATCTCCAGCGAGCTTTTAAGTCGGCGAATATGCTCCAGGTAGTTGTCCAGCTCGCTGCCCTCCAGGCTACCCAGCGGCAGGTAGTTGCTGGCTTCGCTATGGCCGTGCTCCTGTTGCGAGAGCAGGCGCATCTGGTGCTCGTGCTCGCTGTGGAGGGCCTCTTCGAACAGCGAGTACATCACGATCGCGCTGGCACCGTAGTCTTCCAGCTGGCGGGCGGTGTCCAGATCCCGGCTCAGGGGGGAAGCGGAGGGCACCAGCGGGTTTTTCAGTTCCAGGCCGAGGTAGTGGCTGCGCAGATCCATGTTATTGCTCCTCAGGGGTGTCTTGGTCGTCTTCGGGTTTGTCGAAGTGTATTGCCGCCAATTGTTCGTAGTGGTGGAAGCGGGCACGGGCCTCGAACTGGGATTCGTGCAGGAAGTGTTCGGCATCTTCCGGGTGTTTGCTCCACAGCATGCTAAAGCGGGTCTCGTTCTGCACGAAGTCGCGATAGCCCTGACTGGGGGCCTTGGAGTCGAGTTGCAGCGGATTTTCCCCCTGTAGTCGGCGGCGCGGATCGTAGCGGAACAGCGACCAGTGGCCACTACGGATCGCCATGTTCTGCATCTCGTGGTTGTATTTCATGTCGTTACCCCAGGCGATGCAGGGGGAGTAGGCGATGATGATGGACGGTCCGTCGAAGGATTCGGCCTCGATGAAGGTCTTGAGGGTCTGAATATCCTTGGCACCGTAGGCCACCTGGGCCACGTAGACGTTCTCGTAGCTCATGGCAATCATTGCCAGGTCCTTTTTGGGGGTCGGCTTGCCACCAGCGGAGAACTTGGCCACCGCGCCCCGTGGGGTGGCCTTGGAGGTCTGCCCGCCGGTGTTGGAGTAGACCTCGGTGTCCAGCACCAGGATGTTCACGTTGCGCCCGGAGGCGAGCACGTGGTCCAGGCCGCCGAAGCCGATGTCGTAGGCCCAGCCGTCGCCGCCGACGATCCACACGCTCTTGTGGGTGAGCATGTCGGTGATCTCGCTGAGCTGTTTGGCCTCGGGGCGGTCGATGCCCGGCAACTTTTCTTGCAGGGTGGTGACCCGTTGGCGCTGCTCGTAGATCCCGGCCTCGTCGGATTGATCCGCATCGAGCAGGTCGTTGACCAACCCATCGCCCAGCTCGGGGCGCAGGGCCTCCAGCAGCTCACGGGCCAGCTCGGCCTGCTTGTCCACCGCCACGCGCATCCCCAGGCCGAACTCGGCGTTGTCCTCGAACAGCGAGTTGTTCCAGGTGGGGCCGCGCCCGTTGGGGTCGGTGGCCCAGGGAGTGGTGGGCAGGTTGCCGCCGTAGATGGAGGAGCAGCCGGTGGCGTTGGCGATCATCATCCGATCGCCGAACAACTGGCTGGCCAGCTTGAGATAGGGGGTCTCGCCACAGCCGGTGCAGGCCCCGGAAAACTCGAACAGCGGCTGGGCGATCATCGCCTCCTTGATCACCGTGGGGCGGATGCGGCTGCGGTCGTACTCGGGCAGGCTGAGGAAGAAATCCCAGTTGAGCTTTTCTGCCTCACGCAGCGGCGGCTGGGCGGCCATGTTGATCGCCCGGCGACCGGGGTTTTTCTTGTCCTTGACCGGGCAGATGTCCACGCACAGGGTACAGCCGGTGCAGTCCTCGGGGGCCACCTGGTAGCTGATATGCCAGCCCTCGGGGAACTCCTTGCCCTTGACCGGCACGTGTTTGAAGGTGGGCGGGGCATCCTTGGTCAGGGCCGGGTCGAAGACCTTGCTGCGGATCACCCCGTGCGGGCAGACCAGTGGGCACTTGCCGCAGTGGATGCACAGTTCCTCGTCCCATACCGGGATCTCCAGCGAGATGTTGCGCTTCTCCCACTGGCTGGTGGCGGTGGGCCAGGTGCCGTCATTGGGCAGTTGGCTGACCGCCAGCAGGTCGCCCTGGCCGGCGATGATCCTGGCGGTCACCTCCTGCACAAAGGCCGGTGCCTGGCTGGGCACCAGTGCGGGGCGCTCAAAGTCGCTGCTGGCGCGCTCGGGCACACTCACCTGGTGCAGGTTGGCCAGTGAGTTGTCGATGGCCAGGAAGTTCATCTGCACCAGCTTCTCGCCCTTGGCACCGTAGGTCTTTTGCGCCGCGTCCTTGATCGCCGCAATGGCCTGTTCCTTGGGCAGGATGCCGGAGATGGCGAAGAAGCAGGTCTGCATGATGGTGTTGATGCGTCGGCCCATGCCACTCTGCTCGGCCACCTGGTAGGCGTCGATCACATAAAACTTGAGCTTTTTGTCGATGATCTGCTGCTGCATGGCGCGCGGCAGGGTCTCCCAGGCCTGCTCCGGCCCGGCGGTGCTGTTGAGCAGGAAGGTGGCCCCGTCACAGGCATTGTCGAGCATGTCGTAACGTTCGATGAAGCTGCCCTGGTGGCAGGCGACGAACTGGGCCTCGTCGGGACCGATCAGGTAGGCAGAGCGGATCGGCTGAGGGCCAAAGCGCAGGTGGGAGACGGTCACTGCGCCGGATTTTTTGGAGTCATACACAAAGTAACCTTGTGCATGAAGTTCGGTCGCTTCGCCAATGATTTTTATGGAGTTTTTGTTAGCGCTAACGGTGCCATCCGCGCCTAGTCCGTAGAACAGCGCATTAACGGTCTGTTGGGTGCAGTCGGGGCGGAACCCGGCATCCCAGTCCAGTGAACTGTGGGTGAGGTCGTCGTTGATACCGATGGTAAAGCCGTGTTTGGGCTGGTCCTTGCCCAGCTCGTCGAACACCGCCTTGACCATGCCGGGGGTAAACTCCTTGGAGGAGAGGCCATAGCGCCCGCCGATGATGCGCGGCATCTGGCCGAAGCGGCCCTGGCCGGTGGCGGCGTCCTGGGCCACCGCGGCGATCAGATCCTTGTAGAGTGGTTCCCCGTCGGCCCCCGGCTCCTTGGTGCGATCCAGCACGGCGATACTGCGCGTGGTGGCGGGCAGGGCGGCCAGCAGGGCGGTCGGGTCGAGGGGGCGATAGAGCCGCACCGCCAGGACCCCCACCTTCTCGCCGTGGGCGGTGAGGTGTTCCACCACCTCGCGGCTGGTGTCCACCCCGGAGCCCATCAGTACGATCACCCGCTCGGCATCCTCGGCACCAAAGTAGTCGTAGAGGTGGTATTGGCGTCCGGTCAGCTCGGCAAAGCGGTCCATGCAGGCCTGCACGATGGCGGGCATCGCCTCGTACAGCGGGTTGACCGACTCGCGTGCCTGGAAGTAGACATCGGGGTTTTGCGAGGTGCCACGCAACACCGGGCGTTCCGGGTTCATCGCCCGGCGGCGGTGGGCGCTGACCAGTTCGTCATCGATCATCGCCCGTACCACCTCATCGGACACCTGCTCGATCTTGGCCACCTCGTGGGAGGTGCGAAAGCCATCGAAGAAGTGCAGCACCGGGATGCGCGAGGCGAGGGTGGCGGCCTGGGCGATCAGTGCGGTATCCATCACCTCCTGCACCGAGTTGGAGGCCAGCATGGCAAAGCCGGTGGCGCGTGCCGACATCACGTCGCTGTGGTCACAGAATATCGATAGCCCCTGGCAGGCCAGCGAGCGGGCGGCGATGTGAAATACCGTGGGGGTCAACTCCCCGGCGATCTTGTACATATTGGGCAGCATCAGCAGCAGCCCCTGGGAGGCGGTGAAGGTGGTGCTCAGCGCGCCACTTTGCAGTGCCCCGTGGATGGTGCCGGCGGCCCCGCCCTCGCTCTGCAGTTCGATCACCTGGGGCACACTGCCCCACAGATTTTTGCGCCCTTCGGCGGTCCAGGTGTCGGCGTATTCGCCCATCGGCGAGGCGGGGGTGATGGGGTAGATGGCGATAACTTCGTTGGTCAGGTGGGCGATATGGGCCGCGGCTTCGTTGCCGTCCAGGCTGATCATCTTTGCACTCATGCTCCCTCCAGCTTTGTGCTTGTTGGTTTTTCAACGCAGAGCCCGCCGAGCTCGCAGAGTGTATGTGGAGATATCTTAATGGGTGTCTGTGTATTTGGTGTGGCGATGATCCATCGGCGACGACCACGACACACCACTTTTTACTCTGCGTACTCGGCGTTCTCTGCGTTGAGTCTTTATTTCAAACACAACATAGCCGGATGGGGGCGGAAAAGCCAGTGCCTATAACCGTTTATGCAGGGTCAGGCGGTTTTCGCCGTGTTGATGCTGATAGTCGATGGTGTCCATCAGCTCGTGTACGAAGTGCAGTCCCAGCCCGCCTATCTGTCTGTCCTGCAGATCGGCCTCCAGATCCGGTGGCGGAACTTGGAGTGGGTCGAAGGGGGTGCCGTTGTCGCGCAGTTCGATGGTGAGTTGTTCACCCTCGCGGCGCATCTCGATGGTGATGTGGGGATTTTCAATGTTCGATCGGGCAAAGCCGTAGTTGACTGCATTGGTGACCAGCTCGTCCAGCACCAGATTGAGCTGGAACACCAGTGGGGTTTCCAGGCCGATCTGTTCGCCAAAACGCTCGACCTGCTCAGCCAGGGTAGCCAGTTCGGCCAAGTCGGGCTTGAGGGTGATCTGCTGGGTGGTCATGGGGTCACCTCGCTGGGGGTTAGCTGTTCGTCCGTTGACGGCTGGCTGGGGGTAAGCTGCAGCACATAGCGCCCGATCAGCCAGACCGCGCGCTCAAACAGGCTGGTGGCGGCGAAGGCGCACTGCTGGGCCTCGGGCGAGCTATTGAGCAGGCGGCGGCGGATCCCCTCCATCATTTCGGAGCGGTCGCGGGTCAGCATGCGTAGCATGGCCAGGTCGTCCGGATCCTTGCTGGCGGCGGCGTCGTTGAGGGTGATCAGCAGCAGGTGCAGGGATTCGGCCAGGTTGCGCATCAAGCCTTCCACCTCGGGGTTGCCCTGCCCATTGGCGGCATAGCCTGCCAGTTCGTGCAGGGTCTCCTGCAGGGTGCGAAGCAGGTCGTTGCGGGTCTTGAGCACAATGGCCTGCTCGAAGTTTTCCCGTCCGCGACTGCTGTCCATCAGTTTGGCGAGAAAGCGCTCGCATTCACCGACCACCGCCGAATTGGCGTTATAGAGGGTTTGATGATCGGGGCCATCGTCCGGTGCCTCGCTGCGCAGGTCATTAAGGTAGTTGGGCAGGTAGTCGAGCAACAGGTTTTGCTCCTTGTCCACCAACACCAGTGCACTGGCGGCTTCACCGAGCCCTTCTTCATACAGGTAGCGTGGTTTACCCAGGGTCTCCTCTTCGGTGGCCGGGGCGAGACGTTCCAGCCAGTGGCTGAGCGGGTGGTGGAGAAAGTGCACCACGATGTCGCTGACGATCTGGAAGATCACATAGGTCAGTGCGATCTGGATGGCGATATTATCGCTGATCAAACCCAGCAGGGCCTGCAGCAGTGGCACGGGGCTGTAGTGTTCGATAAAAAACAGCAGCAGCATGGCGATGGTGCCCAGGGTCTTGAGCGCCATTTGGTAGAGTGCCAGTTGCCGTGCCAGGCCAGTAAAGTGCCAGGTCATCAAGAGGGTACTGACCCCGGAGCCAAAGCCGGCGCCGATCACCAGCATGATGCTGTTGTCCAGATCCAGCACCCCCACCGTGGCCATGCTCATGGCGATCACGGTGATGGTGGAGGCCGAGTGGGTGAGCAGGGTGAAGCCTAGCCCGATGGCGAAGGCGAACAGGATCGATTGGGTGGAGTAGGTGTGGATAAAGTCGTGTATCCACTCGAAGTATTTGAGCGGCTCGGCGCCGGTCTTGATGAAGTCCACGCCGAGAAACAGCAGCCCGATCCCCAGCAGCGCACCGACCAGGTGACCGAAACGTGCGGAGCGGTCCAGGCCGAAGTAGAAGGCCAGCCCGGTGAGTCCCACCAGGATCAACACCATCAGGTGCAGGTTGAGCACCGCCAACAGCACCAGTAGCGAGGTGCCCAGGTTGGCGAAGTTGATCACCGGGTGGGCGCGTTTAGCGTCCATTACCCCGGTGCTTACCAGCGAGATGAGGATGAAGATCACCGCGTTGATGCTTTGGGTGACCGCACCGGCCCCGAGGCCGAGTAGGGCGGCGGCGCGGCTGCTGCCGGTGGCCTTTTCCACCAGCGCCCGTGCGGTGGGGCCGGTCATTTGGCGCAGGTTGCTGGCCAGCAGGCGTACGCCGATGAAGAACAGGCCGATGCCGGCAAACAGGGTGGCGACGATCTCCATCGGCCGACTTACTCCCCGCTGGCCGGGCGGTTGAACTGCAGCGCCAGCATGGTGATGTCATCAGACTGCTCGGCACCGTTGGCAAAGGTATTGACACTCGCCATGGTGGTGTCGATCACCGTCTGGGGTATGGCACCTTCGATGCCATTGAGGGTATCGAGCAGGCGTTGTTCCTCGTACTGGCAGTTTTGCGGGTCCATCGCCTCGGTAACCCCATCGGTATAGAGCAGCAGGGTATCGCCGGGGTGCAGCTGGATGTGGTGGTTGCTGTAGGCCACCCCCTCCATCGCCCCGGCCACCGGTTCATTCGGGCTGGGCAAGAAGGTGGCCGCTTCACCACGGCGCAGCAGCACCGGTGGGTTGTGCCCGGCACTGGCGTAGCTAATCATGCCACTGCGGATATCCAGCACCCCGCAGAACAGGGTGACAAACATGCACGAGTCGTTGTCCGAGGCCAGATCGTCGTTGACCCGCGAGAGGATCTCACCCACCGCCAGACCCCGTTCGGCCACCGCCTTGAGCAGGGTCTTGGTGACGGCCATGAAGAAGGCCGCCGGCACCCCTTTCCCGGAGACATCGCCAATGACGAAGCAAAAGTGGTGTGGATCGACGAAAAAGAAGTCGTACAGATCCCCACCGACCTCACGGGCCGGTTCGATGCTGGCGTAGATATCAAACTCGCGGTAGTCGGGGAAGGCGGGGAAGAGTTTGGGCAGGATCCCCATCTGGATCTCGCGGGCGATGCGCAGTTCGCTCTCGATGCGTTCCTTGGCCGAGGTGGTTTCGGTGAGGTGGGTGATGTATTGCTGCAGCTCGCGTTCCAGCCCGAGGAAGGCCCCGGCCAGCTGGCCGGCCTCGTCACGGTGGCTGCTGAGTTCGCGCAGCCGTTCCAGTTCACTCTCGGCAAGGCGAAATTCGGTGCTGGAGAACATCTGGGCGTGGGTGGCCAGGCTACGCAGGCGGGCGATAATCCGCATGGTAAACAGTGCCGCCAGCAGTAGGCCAATCAGCAGCACCGCCCCATTGAGGGCGAGCTGACGCCAGGCGATGGCCTCACCGGGGGCCTGCAGGGCCTCATGGGAGACGGCAGAGACCAAGTACCAGTCCAGCGGGGCAAAGTGGCTGATGTGAAACCCCCAGCCATCGAGGTGGCTGATCGATAGGGTCTCGGGATCCAGGCGGCTTTGTTGGTGGAGTGCGATCAGCGCCTCGGGGGAGGCCTTGCTGTGCAGTTGGCTGGGGTGGATGTCCTGGGGGGCCACTTGCACTTCGGCCTCGGGGTTGAGGATCATGAAGTAGCCATCCCCGGCAAAGCGCACATCGGTGAGCAATTGTTGGAGATTGTCGCGCATCACCCCGCGCATGCGCTCCGCCTCAGCCTCGATGTCGTCGATATAGACTCCGCTGCCGATGATCCAGTCCCAGGGCTCGAAGTGGAAGACATAGCCCAGCTTGGGGGCCGGTTCGTCCTGATCCAGTCGTACCCACCAGTAGTCGATATAGCCTGCCCCCTGATTGAGGGCGATGTCGCGGATCTCGCGCAGTACATAGGTGCCATGGGGGTCTTGAAAGTCGATCAGGTTACGCCCCTCGAAGCTGCGATCCGGGTGGGCGATGGCGGTCATTTCACGGTCGTAGGTGAAGAAGTAGTCGTTGTTGAAGTAACGAAAGCTGCGCAGCATCTCCAGCGCCTGCTGGCGTATCGCGTGGCCATCCTGTCCGGCCTGCTCCAGGGCGTAGAGC
Source organism: Ectothiorhodospiraceae bacterium (assembly GCA_007125455.1). GTDB lineage: Bacteria > Pseudomonadota > Gammaproteobacteria > Thiohalomonadales > Thiohalomonadaceae > SLDE01. The sequence goes on along the minus strand of SLDE01000156.1, from coordinate 3,256 downwards.
TGTTCCAGTGCGGTCTCTACCGTGGCGGTGACATTGAGCATCTGCTCACGGCGCATCGCCATCGCCTGTTCACGATAGCGTTCTACGTGGCGGTATTCGCTCTCCAGGATCGCGCTGATGGTCTGGTGGACATTGCCCATCGAGTCCTCGGCGCTGTCGAGCATGGCCCGCTCCACCGCGTGGGTGGAGAACAGGGTGATCACCAGGGTGGAGCCGCCCAGGATCAGTGCGATCAGCAGGGCGATGCGTGGGCCGATGGAGCGAAAGGTGAGGTTGTCGCGTAGCAGGGTCACCTTAGTGTTCCGCCTCTTGTAGATCGTCGTGGGTGTCGCGAGTGAGATCGGCGGTGAGGTAGTCGAGGGTCATCGGCAGTCCCAGTTGCAGTTGTGGGATGTGCTGGATGGCAATACGCACCCGGCGTGGACGGCAGTTCAGCAGGTGGCCACCGTGCTGTTTGTCGGCGGTGATAAAGTGCAGGTGGTAGCCGGGCACCGCCACCGATTCCATAAACTGGGGGGTCCAAAAGCCCACCAGGGTGCCCTTGACCTGCGCAAACTCGAACTCCGGCTGTTCGCGGGCCACCTCCACCAGCGGGCGGTAGGCCTCCTGACGTGGCACCGAGCGGGTACGCACGTAGTCGAACTCTCCCGTCACACGGATGGCGTAGAGCATGTTGTGGGAGGGGAGCATCCGATCAAACAGTGCCAATAGCTCCGGGTAGTCCAGCGGGCCCTGGATCTCCTCCTCGCTGTAGGGGGTGAAGAAGGTCACGCAGGCAAACGGGGTACGGGTATCCGGGCTGACCGCATAGGCCTGGCCATCGGCGCGTAGTTGGTAGACCACGCCGTCGCATACCACCATCTCGCCATCCAGGTCGTTGAAGGTGCCAATACCGAAGTCGCCCTGCTGGAGGATGTCGGCGATGGTGGTGTCTTCCCGGTAGAGCCCCTCCACCAGGGCGTTAACCGGGGCGGAGATATACAGGCTATGCCCCTGGGACTCCTTGCTCAGCGCCTCATTGAGCAGGCTGGCGAGCATGGCCTCTTCATCCATGCCCGCCAAGCGGGCGCGTTCGCGCAGGCGCTGCTGAAGTGTTTCGTCCAGTGAGTACATTAGTTGGCTACCTTGCTCAGGGCCTCCTCGCGACTGTCACAGACGGTGAGGATGGAGAGAAAACCACTGATCTCGAAGACCTGACGGATGGAGTCCTGCAAGGCACACAGTGCCAGGCTACCGGCCTTCTGCTTGACCTGTTTGGCGGCGATCAGCAGCACGCGCAGGCCTGCACTGGAGACGTAGTCCAGCCCGGCCAGATCCAGTACCACTTGTGGATTGTTGTCCAACTGGGCAAGGAGATCCTTTTCAAATTGCTGGGCGGTGTTGCTGTCGAGACGGCCGCTGGGTTTGAGGATCAGCACCCCCTGTTGTTGTTCACTATCCAATTGCATGGTGTCCTCCTGTTTATTGCGGCCAAGCTTACAATAATTTCGATCGGCTTCACAGGCTGACGAACACTACGCGGGCGAAGACTGGGAGCCGACTATCCGGTAGACTGTCCGCCATCACGAGCAGCCAGTTAAATATAAATAATGAATACGGTCTTCTTCGCCATTGTACTCGCTGCCTTTGCGGTGGCAGCATGGAAGCAGCTCACCGGGCAGGTAAGCGGCGATGTGCTGCCGATGGAGGCCCTTTCCAGCGCGATGATCGATTCGGCTGGTGGGGCAGTGGAGCTAGCCATCGGCCTGGTGGGGGTAATGACGCTCTTTCTTGGGCTGATGAAGGTGGCCGAGGCGGGCGGCTTGCTGGTGATCCTGGCACGCCTGATCCGCCCACTGATGACTCGGCTGTTTCCCGATGTGCCTGCCAACCACCCGGCGATGGGGGCGATGATCCTCAACATCTCCGCCAATGCCCTGGGTCTTGGTAATGCCGCCACCCCGTTTGGCATTCGTGCGATGCAGGAGCTGGACAAGCTCAACCCCCACAAGGGTACCGCCAGCAATGCGATGGTACTGTTTTTGGCGATCAACACCTCCGGGGTGACCTTGCTCCCCACCGGGATGATCGCCCTGCGTGCCTCGCTGGACTCGGTAGAGCCGGCGGCGATCATGCCCACCACACTGTTCGCCACCGCCTGCTCGACCGTGTTTGCCATCCTCGCTGCGCTGTTCTATCGTCGCTTCTTTCCTCTGCCGCCAGCTCCTGAGCCAGCCCAGGCTTCAGTTCAAGAGGGTACACATGACTCGGTGGGTGCCGAAGATCACAACGAGGCGGACGGCCAGTCCGACTCGCAGGAAACGGCAGAGTATGATGACCGCGCCTATCCACTGTGGGTCTCCTTCGCCGCATTGCTGGCGGTGGCGGCGCTGATCCCGCTGACCATCCTGCATGGGCGTGCCATTGCCCCGTGGATCCTGCCGGGGCTGATGTTCGGCTTTCTGCTCTTTGGCGTGTTGCGCAAGGTGCCGGTGTACGAGAGCTTCGTGGAGGGGGCCAAGGACGGCTTTCAGGTGGCGCTGCGCATCATCCCCTATCTGGTGGGGATCCTGGTGGCGGTGGGGATGTTCCGCGCCAGCGGGGCACTGGACATCTTGGTCAACGGCATCGGTCGCTGGACCACTGCGCTGGGGATGCCGCCCGAGGCCTTGCCGATGGCGCTGCTGCGCCCACTTTCCGGCTCGGGTGCCTACGGGGTGGCCGCTTCGATCATGAGCGATCCGGCGATCGGCCCCGACAGCTACACGGGCTTTCTGGTCTCCACCCTGCAGGGCTCCACCGAAACCACCTTCTATGTACTGGCGGTGTACTTTGGTGCCGTGCAGGTCAAGCGCATCCGCCATGCCCTGCTGACCGCGCTCAGTGCCGATCTGGTGGCAATCGCCGCCGCCGTGATCGCGGTGTCGTGGATGTTTAGCCTGTAATGAGCAAAGACACCTCAACACAGAGGGCACAGATATTGGCATGTGATGCAGGAGCGGTCCCTGGTCGCGATGGGGTGATTCCGTTACAGGCCCTTTGTGCAGGACAGGAGGAGACCGCGCGGGAGTTGGCCCAGCGCTGGTGTTTTGTGCGGGGCGAGGCTGGGCAGGGTGAGCTGCAACTGCAATTGACCCCTGAACGCCTGCAGTTGGGGCAAATGGGCAAGGGCGCGCCGGGGCCGGTGTATGTGGATTTTGTCGCGGGGGCCGTGGCCCATCGCAGACGCTTTGGCGGCGGGCGAGGGCAGACCATTGCCAAGGCCGTGGGACTGAAG
>SLDE01000085.1 GCA_007125455.1 Ectothiorhodospiraceae bacterium | reverse complement strand
AGTTTCTGGGGTTGTACTTATTGAACAAAATGGCGCTAGATGTGCGCCACATGCATATGGCGGGGGTAAATTACATCTCCTTTTCGATTCCAGAATAGCACCAGCAGATCCATAATCAGCAAGGTGTCAAACAGGGAGAGGCAGCATTCACAAATCAAAACAAATAGAGGGTAGGCAGGACTCATCGAGGTTGAGCCGCACGAGAATAGGAGGCGCATCCTCGTTGATACTGCCACGCTTGCCCTCACGGATCTCTCTTCCGGCCCAGTCTGCCAGCTCCAGATCACCTGAAGTTATGGCTGGTGCCGTACGTCGAGAATGATGGAGAAATCTTTCTGAAGACGGTCATCCCCAGTCGCAATGCCGCCAAGAAATTTTTAGGAGGTTAACATGGTGAAAACTAAACTGGATCCTGACTGTCCCCACTTGATTATTTGATTTCCTCGCTTTAGCCCTGCCTTGTGAGCAGACGGTGCAGCAGCATCACCGCCAGCGAGGCGAGGATCGCGCCGACAAACACCAGCAGGGTACCCCCCACGTCGTTCATCAGCTCTGGGTTGAGCACCAGCACCAGCGCCAGGGCCACCATCACCGCCCCACCGATCAGCTTGAGTACCCGCCCGTGGCCTTCGCCGAAGCGGCCCATGCGCAGGGTGACCAGCGCCGTGATGAAGATCACCAGTTCGATGGCCAGATAGATCAATAGATAGAGCGCCAGCAGGCCGATAAAGGCCAGACCGGTCACATTCTGCTCGGCGAGCAGCCCGCTCCACACCACGGGAAAGCCGGCGGTGCAGGGCAGTTCCACCAGGGCGATACCGCTGGCCATGATGATGGTGGCGAGTACCAGCCCCGGCCCGCCCAGGCGTTGATCGAGCAGGCCACGGATCGATTTGTAGATCCCCGGCTTGTGGCTGTCGGCGATGGTGAAGGAGAGCCCGGCCTTGTACCAGAAGTAGTCTTTGATATTGACCAGGCCAAACAGCAGGGCAAAGCCCGCGACGATCCACTGCACCCAACTTAGATAGAGCACGTAGTTCAGTACGCTGAACACGCCGGCGATGAAGGCACCGTAGATCAGTGCGGTGGTGGTGAGAAAGGTGATCCCCACCAGCGCGATGCGGCCACGGGAGCCGGAGTGTAGCACCAGCCCCAGTAGCAGGGTCAGTACCCACAGTGAGCAGGGATTGAAACCGTCCACCAGGGCGATTAGGGCGGTGGATAGTACGAGCGGCTGCACGGCCAGGTTGACCTGTCCCAGCAGGGGTAAGGAAATGCTCTGTTGCTGTGATGCGGGCGGTGGTTGCGCGGTGCCTGTCGCCTCGTCGGTCGCTTGCTCCCTGGCTGGGGCAGGGGGCAATGCTTCTGCTTTAGCCCCATGCAGCTGCTGCTCGATGGCGGCAACAATCTCGTTGCGCACCGTGGGGGAGTCCCCGATCCAGGCCCGACCTGCGACGAACAGGGTGGGCACTGAACCGGCGCGGATCCCATGCTCGCGGGCCATTTCGCCAAATAGCTGGTGGTGGGCGCGGCTGCGCGAGACCTCGTAACGCTGGAGGGTCAGTGTCGGGTAGCGCTGTTCCAGCGCGTCCAGAAAGGGCTTTTGGTTGTCGCAGTGGGGGCAGCCTATGCCCCAGAAGACATGCATTTCCAGTGGTTCGCTGTGTGCCTCGCTGGCGGGCCTGGCATCGGCGCTGGCAAGGGGAAGCAAAAACAGCAGTACAAGCAGTGCGAATGCGGGCATCGGTATGGCCTTCCGTTGCGGGATCTCTGCGCAGATCATAGCGAAAATGTGCGCACTGCGCAGGAGCCGAGGGGGATTTTACCGGGTGAGCGCCTACCTGACATCGAAACCTGCCTATTACAAGGTATGCGGATGCCTGGGGAATTTTAGGCGAAAAAAAAGGTGGGCAAGGGGTTTGCCCACCTAAAATACAGCAGCGAGAGAGACAGGAGGAGTCGTATACCCTCTCGCGGTCCTTGCTACGCGGTCGTTTTCTCGGCCGACTTGGAAAGCAGCCAGAGAACGGACACCGCACTCACTACACACACTACCACAGCAGAAATTGTCAGATTGTCGATAATCATTGCCTGCACCTGTTGGCCCATGTCTCGAATCTTGTGATTTACAATGCAGGTGTCGTGCCAACTGCAAGACAGGGGCCGTGATGGTTTTTTAGTCCTCGCATAACGTAATGAAATGTAATAATTATTTAACCTTTTCGTCATTCGCTCATGGCACCCTATGCGCTTGGGAGTGGTGGCTGTTTTTTGTCTTATATGGCAAAGCCGGATTTTCGTTCTGCCAAAAGTGGCAATATTGCAGCGAGCGTGGGCCTGTCCCGGTCGCGACTTGGCATTCTCGTGGTGATCGGTCAAACTCAAGTCATTACTATAAGGAGCGACACCATGAGCGAACCACACCTGAACGAAAAGCTGACCGAGGCCTACAACCGCATGCTGGAGCGTACCCGTAGTGGTGTGCAGGAGGCGGGCAAGGGCTTGCAGCACGCGCTGGATGCGGCGATGGAGAAGGCCAGCGAGCTTGGCGAATTGAGCCGTGAAGAGGCGGAAAGGGTCGGCGAGTACGTCAAGCGCGATCTGCACGATGCGGCGGAGTATGTCAGCGAGTCCGGCAGCGAACTGCGTGACTGGCTGCGTTTCGATGTGGAGGTGGTGGAGAACGCCGTACTGGATCTGTTTGCCACCATGGTGGATCACACCCGTGACGAACTGACCAAGCTGGAGCTGCGTGCCAACGCGCTGGGGGAGTGGCACACCGGCGAGATCACCGGGATCGGCACCCTGCAGTGCAAGAGCTGTGGCGAAAAGCTGCACTTTCACAAGACCGGCCACATCCCCCCCTGCCCCAAGTGCCACAGCACGGCCTATCGGCGTCTATCCACCCGGGATGATGCCTGATCCTGCAATTGCGTAAAGGAGGATGTAATGAGACTGCTCCCATGGGGTTGTTTGCTACTGCTCGTTTTGCCATTGGCTGGCATGGCAGAGGGCCTGGATTATGCACAGACACGGCAATTGACCGAGCGTGCCGTGGCCCTGTTTGCCGACGAGAAGATCGATGAAGGCTACCAGGCGCTCAAGCCCCACTGGCCCCTGCCCGCAGTGGAGATCGACAACTTGGCCAACCAGACCCACAACCAGTGGCCAATGGTCAGGCAGCGTTTCGGTGAGCCATTGAAGATGGAATTTGTGCATGAGGCGCGGGCGGGAGAATCACTGCTGCGCTACGTTTATATCCAGAAGTTCGAGCGTCACGCCCTGCGCTGGGTATTCACTTTCTACAAGCCGGAAGGGCAGTGGCTGGTGAACTCCGTCTCTTTTGACGACCAGCTAGATCGTCTGTTTGTTGTGCGTTAGCCGCCTGGACGATGAACAGAAAAAAAGGTGGGCATAAGGAGGATTGCCCACCATAACAAATGCGGCAGCGAGGGATGAGGGGGAACCGATACCCTCGCGGTCCTTGCCATGCGGTGGTTACCGGCCCGGTTGGGAGGTCGGGCCGATAACGGAGAACCGCGTTCACTACACAACAACACAGGTCCGCCGCCTTGAAACGGAGACAAAAGAGGCAGTGCGGACTTGCTTTGCTCTTTTGCAGCTTGCGTGCCAAGTTTTCTTTAGCGTCGGGGTGGAGTGGGGCGATGTGTGTGTAATGCGCTGATATGTATGCGTTTCCTGGCGTGCTTTGATGGCTTTTTCTCATTCCAAGGTATTGTGATGCTTGGGGTCTATTAAGGATATATCTCAGCAAAACTGTCGGGAGTGTCAGTGTTGTCTGGTCTTTGTTGTCGAAAATGGCGGTTTATGGCGCCCCTGCGGGAGTCACAGTGCTTAAAGTGCCAGCTAATTAGCCGCGTGGCCACTAGAGCCTGCTAGGAGCGCTTGAAATCTACCGACAGGCATCCTATACATCCACAGAGCAGGCAAGGGAGTGTCATTTCCAATCGTTTCCCGCCGCGAATCCACCATCAAAGCCGGACTGTGCCCCAACTCGGGCTACGGCAGTAACAAGAGGTAATTAAATGAAAGATATGGGTCTGGGCTATCGAATCTCCCTGTGGCTATTGGCGCTGGGGGTGTTGGGGCTGGTGGCTGCTGCAGGCTACGTCTATATGTTGCGCGGGGAGCTGCAGAGTGAAGCACTGGACCGGCGTGCGGTGGAGCTTGGCAATTCCCTCAACAACCGTTTGGAGACCAAGTTTGATGTGGGTGTTACCAATGCGGTAACCGTCGCCCGCGATCCGCTGCTGATCGAGGCAATGCGCTACAACGACAAGGAATTGGCCAAGGAAGTCGTCGATAGCGTGCGCAAAGGCTATGGCGATTACACCAACTATCAGGGGATCCATGTACACCTCTTTGACCGGCAGGGGCGTGCCTTCTTCGACAGTGCCAGTCGCCCCGCCGCCAGCGATGCCGCCTCTCAGGGTGGGGTGCGTATCGTCCTGCGCGAGCGCCGAACCCACGCCGCTTTTGAGCGAGATGCCAATGGTAATGTGTTGATCCGCGCCTTTGCCCCGCTGGTGCATAACGACGAGGTGATCGGCGTGGCCGAACTGACTCAGGGGGTGGGTAGCATCAGTCGCGACTTCGCTGGTGAGGATGTGCGCTACCTGATGTTGCTGGATCGCTCCCACCTGCGTAGTGAACACCCGGCCAGCAGCTTTACCCGTGTGGGCGACTATGTGGTGGCCAACCCCCGTTGGTTTACCGACGAGGTGGTCGATTTTGCCCAGGCAGTGAACCTGTCGGCGGCGCTTGAACAGGGGCGCATTCTCGATAACCGCTGGTTTGCGACGGTGTTGCCCATCGAGGATGAAGGCGGACGGGTACTGGCCCTGCATGTGCTGGGCCTGCCCGCCGACGTGTTGCAGCGGGATATCGCCGCCGCCACCTCGCTGGCCGACTCCCTGCTGTTCGCCATGGTGATCCTGGTGGTCTTGCTGGTGGGGCTGGCGATGCTGTTGATCCGTCAGATGGTGATCCGCCCGATCGGCGAGATCGCCGATGCCCTCACCGACATTGCCGAGGGGGAGGGGGATCTCACCCACCGCCTGCAGGTGCAGCGCCATGACGAGATCGGCAAGGTGGCGACCAGCTTCAATCGTTTTACCGGCAATATCCAGAAACTGGTGCAGCAGCTCGCCGAGCAGGAGGGTCAGGTGGCCAATGCCGGTAATCAGTTGGGCGAGTCCACCGAGCGCACCCGTGAGGGTGCCGATCGCCAGCAGCACGAGATCGTACAGATCGCCGCTGCCATTGAGGAGATGGGGGCCGCCGCCAGCGAGGTGGCACAGAACGCCCACCACACCCGCGAGTCCACCGAGGAGGGGGGCGATCAGGTGGCCAGCGCCCGTGAGGCGATGGATCGCCTGCTCAAGGCGATCGAGTCACAGACCAGCGGAATCGAACGTACTGCCGACGACATCACTGCGCTGGAAAAGCAGTCTGAGTCTATCGGTGAGGTGGTGCAGGTGATCCGGGAGATCACCGAGCAGACCAATCTGCTCGCCCTGAATGCTGCCATCGAGGCGGCCCGTGCCGGCGAGCATGGGCGTGGCTTTGCGGTGGTGGCCGACGAGGTACGCACCCTGGCCCGGCGTACCCACGAGTCCACCGGAACCATCGAGGAGACCGTGGCTAGCTTGCAGGAGCGCACCCGAGCCGGGGTGAGCAGCATGCAGGAGAATCGCGAGAAGGCGTTGCAGAGTCTGCAGTATGTGCGTGACACCCACGCCATGTTGACCAGCCTGGCGGCGATGATGGAGCGCATTCGCGACATGACCACCCAGATCGCTACCGCCACGGAAGAAGAGACCGCAGCTACCGCCGAACTGAGTCGCAGCATCAACCGCATCCAGTCCATTGCCGAGGAGGCTGCTGCCAATGCCGAGGAAAGCGCGCGCAGTGCTGAGCATCTGCTGGGGTTGTCGGACTCCATGCAGAAGTCGGTGTCACGCTTCCGCTTCTGATAAGGCTTAGCCCGCCGCCTCCCACAGGCTCCTTCCTGTGGGAGCGGCAACGCCCCCCATCCCCAGGGCATCCCTCGCCCACCACCCTGCGCCGCATCTACCCGCCTCATCACAAGTCACACAACGCCTGCGGTGTTTTTCAGGAGGGTCATCCGCGTATTCATGGTGCCCACCACCCCCTCTTGAGATAGGTCCTGTCCCTCCGCGTGTTCTTTTATTTCAATTGCTTAGTGATATTTTCCGGCTAGTGGATGTGAGTTTCGTCACAGTTAACGGGCTGTTAACGAAGCCTTGTTAATCTTCGCTGGCAATCTCTCAATAAGCTCGTGCAGAAGGTTTGGCATGGGGTGGCGTAGGGCGTGAGTGCAGGCAATTGACATCTAATTTGATAGACGGAGGAAGTGAATCCATGAACACGAATATGAAGTCCCGTCAGGGCGGCTTTACCCTGGTTGAATTGGCGGTGGTGCTGGTCATCATTGGCCTGCTGCTGGGTGCGGTATTGAAGGGGCAGGAGATGATCCAGAACGCCCAGGCCAAGCGTGTCGAGAACGACATCAAGCAGGTTGAGGTGTGGATCCAGGAACATAAAAACCGTACCGGTCGCCTTCCTGGCGATTGTAATCAGGATGGCTTGATCGGTTATGAGCTCGATAATGACATGTGGGGCGAACAGCAGGTAACCGCTCGCGCAAATGCCATGAGCTATACCACGGATGCGATCATCCGTGCTGGCGGTGCAGGCGGTAACTCGCAGGCAGCCTGTCCAGGGATCCCTGATGATGCAGACAGCACCATCACCTGGACCGCAACCGACAACGCCAATACCCCGTGGAACGACCTCAAATACGTTGGTGTGGTCCGTGTTGCCGATGCCAATCGAACCGTCGCGCGTCTGACACATGAAGACTTTGTTTTCATCGGTTCGATTGAAGATCCAAATGATGCTGAGGGTACCCGCTACAACGCGATGATGATCTACAACCTGCCAACCTGGATGGCGCGCCAGCTCGCCACCTCCATCAATGGCTTTGATGAGCCGGCCGATCGTGGGCGTTTCCGTCATATTGACCGTGCCACCAATGGGCATCTGGCGACCTGGAGTGAAGATGGTCGCACCGAAGAGGCCGCCCAGTACGTGAATGCGGTCTACTTCTTTGACCGTATCCCGCCATACGGCAACTAAGAACCCGCCTGGTTGTGGGTAAATAGACTCCCGGAGGCCGCCTCCGGGAGTCGCTCTGCGGGCCGCTTCTGACAATGGGCGAGGCGGCCAGGAGAGCGACTCCGAACTGGAGTGATAAAGATTGAATGAATTGAGAATCACGTAATGCGAAGAAGGCTATTTGGGCTGATTGGCGTGGCCTTGGTTCTGTTTGGTTACAGCCTGCTGATGGCCGATCCCAATCTCGATTACGAACAGACGGTGCGCAACGTGATGAAAGGCGAGGGCTTGGTGGTGCTTGGGGCTGTGTTTGTCGCGGCTGCGCTGTTCTGGGAACGTCGCCGATAGAATCTCATGAATAACAACGTACAAAGAGGGTAAGACGCGATGCTGTTCGCTAGCACATTATTGGTCGCCATGGATCGAATCACCGCTGAAGACGGGGCCAAGCGGGTCAACTACGCGTTGGTAAAAGGCCGTCGGGTGATCAAGACGGGTAGCTGTGTCCTCGATGAGCTGAACACCCTGGGTGGCAGTTCGATCCGCGCCTGCGTCGCCTCACCACTTTGCCACCTTGAGCGCATTACACTGGATGTGGCCAATGCCAAACTGGCCAACTTCTCAGCGCGGCGCTTCATCGACGCCGAATCCTTCTTTACCGAACCCTACCGGGTGCGCTCGCGTGTCCTTAGCCTGCAGGCCAGGCGGGCAGATACCGTCGTCGTGGCGATGACCGAAGACGACCTTCAGATGGCGGTCGAAGCACTGCCATCGAAAAAGCGCCCCATTGAGGCGCTGGTGCCTGCAGAGCTGGCCATCGCCGCAGCGGTTGGCAAGGCCAGTGACGAGCGGCACCTGATTTTCTGGGCACGCGGCGAGAGCTTTCTAGCCTTCGTTGCTGAACGTGGCAGGGTACTTTGGCGGCGCATGGACAGGGTGAATCGGAGCAACGACGACATCGAACACCCTGAGCTGCGCTGGTTAAAGTACGAAGGGTTGGTGGACATGGCAGAGAGCAATCTCGATCAAACCATGCGTCGCTCGATCGCCTCTTTTCTCATGCTTGGTGAGTTACAGGGCATGCCGCTGGAAGGTGAGGCCGCGCTGAATGAGCCGGTCCGTCGCCAAGTTGAGACCCGCCTCGGCGATTTTTACAAGGGAAAAGTTAACGCCGTGGCCTGGCCCGAGTTGCTCGGGCTACCGTTTGTTGACGGCATGCTGAGCATGATGGACGAAGAGTACAGCCATCAGGCGTTGGCATGGCGTATCGCCACACCGGCGGCGGCCTTTGCCATGCTCGCCGGGGTCGGTTTTGCCGCTCACGGCATGGTCGAGCAGCACACTGCTGATGCGCTGCAAAAAGAAGTCGCGCAACGCTCCCTGCAGCTAGAGCAGGGGCGTGATGCGTTGCGGGAACGTGTACCAAGCCAGGCGATACTTGCGCAGCTTGATGCCGATCTTCGTGTCGCTGCGGATGCGCGTAATGTGATGCGGGTTGATTATTTTCTTGAGTGGCTCAGTGAGAGCATCGTCGGCCACGCCAGCGTGCAGCGCGTAGACCTCAATCAAGCAGGGCAGGGACGTACACGAACAGCGCGTCGTGGCACCACTACCACCACAGCAAACAGCGACTACGATGTCAACGTCGAGGTCCAGATCCGGGGTGATTACGATGAGGCAAAGGAGCACGCCGAGACCCTGGTAAGACGCTGGAGCCAACGTGTAAACCTGCGAGATAACACCTTCCTTTGGGATCCCGTTACCTCCGTCGCCAGCCTCTCCACCCGTATGGGTGTCAAGACCAGCGAATTCTAAGGAGCTGTTAGCATGGCAAGACCTATTGGCGAATTGCTCACTGAAGCCGGGATCATCAATGAAGAGATGATCCGCTATGCACTCCAGGTGCAGAAGGTTAGCAAGGAACGGCTTGGTGAAATCCTGTTGCGCCTGCGCTTTGTCACGGATACCGAGATCGCCCGCGTACTTTCGGAGCAGTCTGGCCACCCTTTCACCGATCTGGCGGGCGTCTTGCCGGAGGTCGAGGTACTGCGACAGCTGCCGTACAACTTTGCCCAGCGCTATGACCTGCTGCCAGTAGCGTTGGAGAATGGTGAGCTGATCGTGGTCACCGCGGATCCCTTCGACGATCAGGGCTTGTCGCGGATCAGCCGCTTCGCGCGCAACCCCATCCGTTTGCAGGTGGCACCACGTTCCAAGCTACGCGAAGACATCCAGCACCACTATTACTTTGCGGAACACCCGATCGAGCAGGAGGTTGAGCGCATCGCTACTGCTGCCCAGTCGGAGCGCAACTGGTCACCGGAACGCCTGGTTGAGCTACTTATCGACACGGCGATCGACATGGGTGCCTCCGACGTACACATCAACCCGACGGGTTTTGCCACCCTTGTCTCCTATCGTATTGATGGGGTACTACAGCTTCGCTACTCACTTCCAGCCCAGATCCACCACCGACTCTCTTCGACCATAAAGATCGAATCGAGTATGGACATCGCAGAGATGAATCGTCCGCAGGATGGTCGCCGCACCTACGCTTTCTTGCAGGAAGAGTACGATCTGCGTGTCTCGATCATTCCCACCATCCGAGGCGAGAACGTGGTTATCCGTGTGCTCTCCGGTGGTGGCGAACTCATCTCTGCCGAGAGTATCGGTTTTCGAGCTGAACAGGTCGAGGCCGTACAGCGTATCGCCGACCGACCGTTCGGTATGTTGCTGGTTACCGGGCCGACCGGTTCGGGCAAAAGCACCACCCTTTACGCCATGCTGCGCAAGATCAACGCGATGGAGAAGAATGTTCTCACCATCGAAGATCCGGTGGAATACAATATGCCGCTGATCCGTCAGATGGCGGTCAATGAACGTGCTGGGATCACCTTTTCCAGCGCGATTCGCAACTTCCTGCGTCAGGATCCCGATGTGATGCTGGTCGGTGAGATCCGTGATGGCGAAACCGCTGGGCTTGCCGTCACGGCGGCCCAGACCGGTCACTTGGTGCTTTCCACCCTGCATACCAACGATGCCTCCGGTGCCATTCCACGTTTGCGCGACCTGGGTGTCGAAGATTTCCTGATCTCCTCATCCCTTGCCGGTATCGTCGCTCAGCGCCTGGTGCGTCGCTTGTGTCCTTACTGTAAGGAAGAGGTAGCGCTTGCTGCGCAAGAGAAGGAACGACTCAAGCTCAATGTCGATATCGTGCAACAGCATGTCGGCTGTGAGCACTGTCAGGACACCGGCTACATCGGTCGTACCGCCGTGGGGGAAGTCCTTGAGGTCGATGATGATATCCGCCGCCTGATCGACGCCCAGGCAACCTCGCTAGCGATCAAGGCCGCCTGTGTAGAGAAGGGCATGAAGACCATGTGGGACTCGGCCTTGCAGCTGGTGGAACAGGGTGTCACCGATCTCTATGAGATCGAGCGCGTGATCATCTAGGGGAGCAGATAGCCTGTCATGCCATTCTTTATTTATTCATCGGTCGACCGCAACGGTGCCTTGATCCGTAGTCGCGGGCGCTATGAGAGCATCGACGCCTTGGCCAACGAGCTGGCCGAACGCGATGAGATGATCTACAGCGTCTATTCGATGCCTGACTCGGTGGATAAGCTCAGCCAGCTGCTCCATAGCAAACCGAAGCCGGTGGATGTGGCCGAGTTTTGCCATTACATGGCGATGTATATCTCCGGTGGGCTCGATATCCAGTCGGCGGTTATCGACCTTGCCGAGACCACCATCAGCAGGCCGCTCAAACGCGCCCTGCTTGAGGTACACCGCCTGCTCTCAGCGGGCTATCCGATCTCCGAATCACTGCGGCGCACCGGCGCCTTTCCCGAGCTGGTCGTTAGCATGGCACAGATCGGTGAAGAGTCGGGTGAGATGGATCGCATGATGCGTGATGCGGGTGATCACATCGAGCGTACCCTGGCCATCAAGTCAGCGGTTAAGCGCGCTCTGCTTTATCCGACCTTCGCCCTCATCGTGCTGGTAGCGGGCATGCTCTTTTGGCTTACCTTCGTGGTACCGCAGCTTTCCGGTCTGTTCGACTCTATGGATATGGAGCTACCAAGGCAAACCCTCATCCTGCTGGCCGCCAGCGCCTGGACCATGGAAAACTGGCTCGCACTGCTGGTTGGGACTGTGCTGTTCTTTATCCTCTTCGGCGTACTCTATCGTCAGGTGAGTGCGGTGCGACTTGGCAGTGACGCGGTGGCGTGGAAGTTGCCTGTTATTGGTCAGGTGGTGCAAGGCTCACAAAAGGCCTTCTACTTTCAGTATCTGTCACTGATGTATGGTGCCGGTATCGTGGTCACCAGTGCACTGGATACCGTCCATGGTGCTGTGAGTAACAGCTATTTTCGCCGCAAGCTGGGGCCGGTGGATGGCTACCTGCGCGCCGGTGAATCGATCAGCCAGGCCTTCTCTCAGGTGCAGGGGGTGTTCGAACCGATCGCCCTGCGCATGATCTCCATCGGTGAACAGACCGGTAATCTCGAAGGCCAGCTCAAGAAGCTCGCCGACCTGTATTTCAAGCGTGTTCAGGCGCTGGTCGATGTCCTCGGCAAGATGATCGAGCCGATCATCATCATCCTTATCGGCATCCTTTTCGCCGTGTTCGTCCTCGCCCTTATCGGCCCTATCTATGAACTGGTTGCCCAAGTGGGCGCAGGAGGCTTTTGATGTACCGTACCAGCAATAGCCGAGGCTTTACCCTGGTCGAGATGGCCATCGTGATGATCATCGTTGGTCTGCTTGCCGGGGTTGCCTTTCCGATGGTCAGCTCTCTGTTGAAACAGGGTGAAGATAAGCGCCAGCAGGCTGCCGTGCAGGAGGCCAGGCATGCCTTGCTCGGCTACGTGTTGTCCCACGGCGGATTTCCAGCCCCTAGCACCTTCAGTGTCAATCTTCCGCGTACTCATCTGGAGCGCGATGCCGACGGCCAGCCGGTGCCGACCGTTGTCGGTGTGCCCGGTGCCTTGCCAAGCCAGATCCTGGGTATT
>SLDE01000194.1 GCA_007125455.1 Ectothiorhodospiraceae bacterium | reverse complement strand
TGCGCCGCGATTGATTTTATCGCGCCGGAGGCGCTCCCACAGGGGGCGTGGCTGCACCGCGAAAAATCAGGGACGAGGTGCGGGGGACGAGATACGAGGTGGGTAGGAGCGGCTCTGCCGCGATTGATTTTATCGCGCCGGAGGCGCTCCCACAGATAGCGCGGCCGTGCCGCGAATTTTTGTTGACCGTTTGGTGCCGGGGTGGAACCATTACCCATTACCCATTACCCATTACCCATTACCCATTACCCATTACCCATTACCCATTACCCATTACCCATTACCCCTTTACCTGTTTCCCTGAATCTGTGCCAAACACATCGAAGCCTGGGTGACCAGGTGCTTGAAATACTTATAGCTTAGCTCGTCGAGGCGGCAGGAGCGGGTGTGGCGATCGGCGTAGAAGATCCCGATGGGTTTGTCACGGATGAATAGCGACATCACATAGAAGCTGTCGTTGCGTAGCAGTTTGTGGATCTCGATGGGGATGGCAGGGAAGAATTTGGCCCGGTTGTTGTCGTCCAGCCAGAGGGATTGGGGTTTTTCCAGCAGGCGGGTGAAGAGGTTGGGGGTGTTGAGATCCACGCTAAAGCGGTTAAACAGGGGATCGTCGTCACTGCCAAGGATGCGGCGGGCCTTGAGTTGCCCCTTGTCGGGGGTGAGCATGGCAAACATCACCCGGTTTAGCCCCAGCCCGTCGTGCATCCCCTCCATGGTCAGCAGTAATACATCCCGCAGTGGCAGCTCTTGCTCATCCTTGTTCACCAGGCGTCGCAGGGCCTTGAGGAGCACCGGGCGCTGCGGGGCGAGGCAGAAGTCGGCCCCTTCCTCCATCTCGCCTGCGGTGGTGAACCGCGGGGCCGAGAGGGACTTTACTTCCGGCTCTGGCAGTGGGTGGAGCAGGGCCATGGCCGGATGCCACACGCCCAGGTGTTCGGTGCGCCGGGCCGCATTGACCGCGTTCTCGTGTAGCAGGGTGGCTGCGCTGGCGGGATCGGCCAGCAGCAGGTCGGCCAGTTGCTCCTGTAGCCCGAGCATCACCTTGCCATACCAGCCTTGCTCGGCGGCCTCGGCGGTTTGTTCTGCCAGCATCACGCTCAATACCCGTCGGTGCTGGGCGTTTTCACCACGTAAACAGTCCAGCAGGATGGAGGGCAGTTTCCATTTTTGTGCCAGCTCGATGGTGAGTTGATCGGTGGTAAAGCCAAATACCACGTACTCGGCCTCTACCGCCTCCATCTGCTTCTCGTGCATCAGCTCGCGCACCCGTGCCATCTCGTCGGGGGCGTAGATGTCGAGCAGCATGGCGCCGAGATTGTGCAGCACAGCAGCCATGTGCAGTTCGTCGCCGCCGGTCTCGCGGGTAATGCGGGCGAATTCGCGCACCTGCTCTCCGGCATGCAGGGCCTGGGAGAAGTGGCGCAACAGGCGTTGGCGTGGCGCATCGGGCAGCGCCTCCAGCGCTTCGATGTTCTCCGGGATCTTTGGCAGGTGGCTGGTGCCCAGCATCATCAGCCCATGGCGCACCGAGGAGAGTTCGTGGCGTAGGTGTTTGTGGTGCAGGTTGTTGATGTAGCGCATCAGGCGCAGGGTGAGCGCCGGGTCGGATTCGATCACGGCGACCATCTCGTCCATGCTGCTGTCTTCACTGGAACCCAGGACGCGCAGACGCTCGATGTTGTCCGTCAAGGCAGGCAGGCAGTATTGGTCGAGTTTCTTTACCCAGTTGGCCAGAGCTTCGTTCATGTGTGCTTCCGTGATTGGTGGGCGCAGATCGTCGCCAGCCCATCCCTACGATTCTGCCGTGTTATGCCGGGGACTGCAATCCTGTCGGTTTGAGTGGGAAACTTGGGAAAACTTGGAGTAGAATGCAGAGATAACCGCATTTGTCCGGGTGGATGGCGACGCGGCACCCGTTGATGAGATGCCGCTAAGGCAGGGGAGAGTTTTTTTATGATGGTAATCATTGGCTGGCTGGTCGCGCTGGCCTGTTTGTTTGGGGCCTATATCGCCATTGGTGGCCATGTGGGGGTGTTGTTGCAGCCCACCAAGTTCATCATGATCTTCGGCGGTGCCCTGGGCGGGGCGATCGCCGCCAGTAATCCCCATGGCTTCAAGCATATGATGGCGGGTGTGGCGAGCTGCTTTAAAGGCAGTAAGTACACCAAGAAATTCTACATGGAGTTGTTGGCCCTGTTGTTCGAACTAATGGCCAAGGGACGCAAAGAGGGCTTGATGGCGCTGGAGGCGGATATTGATGAGCCGGAAAGCAGCGCGGTGTTTTCCAAGTACCCCATTATTCAGAAAAATACACTGGTGATGGACTTTATCACCGACTACCTGCGCATGATGGTCGGTGGCAATCTCAATCCGCTGGAGATCGAGAGCCTGATGGATAGCGAGATCGAGACCCATAACCAGGAAGAGCTGCATACTGCACACTCACTCAATAAGATGTCCGATTCATTGCCCGCCTTCGGTATCGTGGCGGCGGTCATGGGGGTGGTGATCACCATGGGCTCCTTGCACCTGCCACCGGAAGAACTGGGCCAGCTGATCGCTGCGGCCTTGGTCGGGGCCTTCTTGGGGATCCTGCTTTCTTACGCCTTTGTCGGGCCGTTGGCCTCCGTGCTGGAGAGCAAGGCAGCGGAGTCCACCAAGGCCCTGCAGACCGTGAAGGTAGTTCTGCTGGCCTCGATCAATGGCTTTGCCCCACAGGTCTGTGTCGAGTTCGGGCGCAAGGTATTGTTCTCTCACGAGCGCCCCGGCTTCTTCGAGCTGGAAGAGGATATCAAGGCTCGCAAGGGGCAGTAGCCCAGGTGAGACCCAACCGCTTTGAGGAGAGCTGAGCTTCATGCCAGTGGATGAAAAAAAGCAGCCGATAGTCATCAAGCGGATCAAGAAGGTCGCTGGTGGTCACCATGGCGGTGCCTGGAAGATCGCTTACGCCGACTTTGTTACCGCGATGATGGCCTTCTTCCTGTTGATGTGGCTGCTGGGCTCCACCTCCAGCGAGGATCGCGCCGCCATCGCCGACTATTTCCAGAACCCCAGCGCGATCCAGGGACCGGGCGGGGCCAGCACCAGCATGATCAAACTCGGCGGTGCGATGGAGATCCCGCGTGGCTCCGGTGATCCCCTAACCCAGCCTGCTGCCCCGGATATCGAGGATATGCTGCAGGAGCAACAGCGCCTTGATGAGCTGATGGAACAGCTACGCGAACAGATCGAAAACACCCCTTCACTGAGTGAATTCAAGGATCAGCTCTTGCTCGATATCACCAGCGAGGGCCTGCGGATCCAGAT
>SLDE01000243.1 GCA_007125455.1 Ectothiorhodospiraceae bacterium | reverse complement strand
ACTCCACCGCACTGCACGCCCACTACTATCCCCAGGGCGATGCCCGCAACCCGCAGGCCGAGGGCCGCCCCTACCTGGTCGGTCCGCTGGCGCGGGTGAATCTAAATTTCGCCCAGCTGCCTCAAGCGGTGCAGGAGAACCTGAATCGGACCGGGGTGAGATTTCCCAGTCGCAATATGTTCCATAGCGCGCTGGCCCGTGCCGCCGAATTGCACTATGCCCTGTTGGAGGCGATCAGCCAGCTGGAAAACTACCAGCCCAGTGAGCAACCCTATGCCGAGATCACACCCCGCGCCGGGGTGGGCTACGGCTGCACCGAGGCCCCGCGCGGGATCCTCTGGCACCGCTACGAGCTGGACGAACAGGGGCGGGTGGTGAGCGCCATCATCACCCCGCCCACCAGCCAAAACCAGGCCCGCATCGAGGAGGATCTGCGCCTGTCGCTGGAAAATCTCGGCCTCGATCAGCCCGACGATGTAATCCGTCTGCACGGCGAAAAGGTGATCCGCAACTACGACCCCTGCATCTCCTGCGCCACTCACTTCCTCAAACTCAAGGTGGATAGAAAAGAATGATTTACCGCAGAGGCGCAGAGTACGCCGAGGGATTTCAGGGTCAGATAGGCGCGGGTCGCAAGTGCCCTTCGTGCTTGTATCCTGCTGCCTTTTGCTCGTGTTTGTAAACGCCCCGTCATGATGCCTTCCCGGTAATCATTATTTTCTCTGCGTCCTCTGTGCGCTCTGTGTTGAGATCTCTTTTGGAATGAATGTGCACACAGCCTGTCATGGCAAGGCCCTGTTGGCCGGGATCGGCTCTCCCTTCGGGGAGGACCGTTTGGGTTGGCAGGCGCTGGAGCTGTTGCGGTCATTGGATTGGTCTGCCAGCCATCCCCGCTGGCAGTGGCAGCTCGCTACCCTGGATCGGCCTGGCAGTACCCTGCTGGCGCAATTGGAGGGGCTTGAGTTGGCGATCCTGCTGGATGCCGTGCAGAGCTGTGGTGAGACCCCGCGTCTGCTGGCGCTGGATGAGCTGGCCAGCGAGATCGCGCCGTTGTCTGGCCATGATCTGGGTTTGGCGGCGACCTTGCAGCTGGGGGAGCAGCTGGCGATGCTGCCGCCACGATTGCTGCTGGTTGGACTGCCGATGGGGATGCGCCTGGAGCCGGGATCGTTGTGCGATTACCTGGATCGGCTTCTGGCTCAGTAAATTGTTTACCACCGCTATGCAATGTTTCGCGGAGTTTGCTAGCCTTGCCAGCTGTTTGGCTTTTACAAGGTTATCCCCACGATGAGAAAGTGGCTCTGCCCCGTCGCCCTGGCGGCGATGCTCGTCCCGTTGGTCGGCGGGGCTTCCAATCCTGCCCCCACCGCCCTGGACATGGCCCGCATCCTGATGGAGCAGGGTGGGGCCATCGATCAGGCGACGATTGACCAGCTGTTTTCCACCGGGGTGGAAGGCAACATGCGTATCCCCCCGGAGCACCTGGGGGTGGCCTTTTACGACAAGCGCAGCGGCGAGCCGCTGGACAGGAACGAGATCCGTGAGCTGATGGGGGCCGGTCCCCAGGACGGTGCCCACCAGTTGCTGGAGATGGCCAGTGACCTGGGCGGTGGTCTGCCGATGGAAAACGCGCAGCTGCGTGCCCTGCTGGATGCGGCCTTTGTTGCCAGCCTGCGTCGCCCGGAAGACCACTTTGATGTGGAGTTCTATGATAGGCGCGTTGGCCCGACAGGGCGGGGCGGGGGCGTCTCCGGCAGTACACCAAACCGGGTACATGCGCCTGCCCCCGCCGAGTCTGTGGCCAGCGAGCGGGCTGAGACCACACACAGCTCCCGCTACCCTCCCTCCTTGCCAGACTCCCTGGAGGCTCTGGGGGTGAAGCTGCGTTCATTGGGCTTTGAACCCCAGCAACGCCAGGGGCAGATGCAGATCCCCGTTGTGGTTTGGGGCAAGCAGGACGAGGACTTCGGCAAGCTGGCTGACATTGCCATCGCCGAGCTGGCCGACGAAGGGCTGGTCTTCGAAGAGATGCCCGATGATCCCAGGGCAGTGCAAGACGGCGAGTGGATTGTGATCTACGGTATGGCCTGGTTCACCGCCATCAGCCCGGCGATTGCCCGTGAGATGGAAGGCTATATGGCCGAGGTGTTCCCTCGATAATACGGTGTATCACAGGGAGGAGAGGAGATGATTGTTCGTTGGGTAGTTGGGGTCGTTTTACTGTTCGGTATCCTGCTGTTGATGCTGCCTGATCGGGACGAGCAGACCCTTGCCCGCATTGCCTCCGCCTCCATGCTGGTCTGCACCGCCGAGTTACGCGAGGCGGTGGCTGAGCACTTGCAACAGGGGGAGGGTGCCATACCTGCCTTTGATAACCCCTGCCCTGATTTGCTCGCCGAGCTGGATGTGAGCGAACAGGGTGTGATCACCCTTCGTGGTCTATCCCATCCGCTCTCCATGGTCCTTGAGCCTGAGTTTATCGGCGGTGAAGCGCGTTGGCGATGTCACGGTGAGCCAGAGGAATGGATTACAAGGCTGTGCACGGTTGATAAGTAAACCGTAATAAAGTTAAGTGCTTACGTTGATTTTCCTTGACTTTGTAGTGGTTTTTTGTGAGAAAGGAGGGGGCGGGTGCTGAGGCGGAGATGTTCGCCGTATCCGCTTACTGTCTGAAGGGAGTATCCTCTTCGCAATGAAGGGGCTGTGCAAAAAACACAAGGGGGAGTCACCCATGATTAGTTTTGACGAGCTTAACGCGCAGAACCATCAAATCACCGAGTTGGCCAATGTGCTGAGTTACCTGATGGCGGATCGGGCCATGTGCGACAACGAAGTGACCTGTAAACTGTTTTTCGAATATGTGGAGCGGGTGCAGGAGCACCTCGATATGGAAGACAAGCACCTTTACGCCAAATTGCTCACCCACCGCGACCACGATGTCTGTAATACCGCCAAGCTGTTTCTCTCGGGGGCGAATGAGATTCAGCGCATATTTAAGTCCTATCAGAAAAAGTGGTGCCCACGTAATCGCAACTCACTGAATGTGGCCGATTATGCCAGCTTCCGTGAGGAGACCGAGCAGATGTTTAATTTAGTGCTTAGGCGCATCCAGGACGAGACCGAAAAGCTCTACCCTTTGGTGCGCAGGGTAGCCGCTGCAGAAGCGGTGGCCTAAGCCCCCCAGTCCCTCGCCCACAGCGGGCGGCTGGTGTAACCCCCTGATCTTCGCTACGCCATGAATCCACCGGAGGCGCATCTGCCGCATCCATGCGGCAGATGACAGAAAATTAGTGGGTTACCACTTTTGACGTATGCGGTTGCCCTGAGCGTGATGCGACCAATCATGCAGCCCCTCTCCTGATCCCGTATAATCCAGCAGGCCCCGATATGGTGGCTGGCGTCGGAATCATTCGTCCATACTGTGGTCAGACGAAGAATACAACTACCCGAAGGAGTCTTCCCCCCATGAAGTTTCTATTGCTTGCCGCGCTGTTATTCAGCACATCCGCCTGGGCCATTGATACCAGCCACAACCGGGTACAGAGTACCCAGGGCAGCTTCGCCGATGTGCGTGAGTTTGCCGAGATGGCGATCACCGATCGGGGCATGGTGATTAATAACGTGGCCCACATCGGTAACATGTTGGAGCGTACCGCCGGTGATATCGCCGGTGCCAAACCGATCTACAAGCATGCCGAGGCGCTGGAGTTTTGTTCTGCCCTGATCTCGCGCCAGATGATGGAGGCCGACCCGCACAACATCACCTACTGCCCCTATGTACTGGCGATCTACGAGTTGGTGGATGAGCCGGGCACCATCTATGTCGGCTACCGTCGCCCGGCCCTAGCGGATGATGCCTCGGCTGAGACCCGCGCGGCAATGGCCCGAGTAGAGCAGTTGCTGGCCGATATCGTAGCCGACGCCCTCTAATCCAAGCATTGCCCCCGTTCCCTTAAGCCTGTTTCTCACCACCACAACGGTGGTGAGGAGCGACTATTTGATGACCGATGACTCAGACAAACCAAGCCACTGGCGCGGATGCCAGAACCCTGCAATGCGGCGATGTGCACTACCGCCTGCACGGCATTGCCCACACCGATCCCGCTGCCATTGAGCAGCTACGCGAACAGATCGCTTCGGGCCAGTTCGATGCGGTAGCGGTAGAGCTGTGCCCTTCACGCCATGCGGCGCTGATCCAGCCTGATGTGTGGGGCGAGACCGATCTGTTTCGGGTGCTCAAGGATGGCAAGGCGGGGATGCTCGCCGCCACCCTGGCCCTGGGTGGTTGGCAGCAGCGCCTGGCCGAGCAGTCCGGGGTGGAACCGGCAGCGGAGATCCGTGCAGTCATCGAGATAGCCCTGGCGCAGGGCCTGCCGGTGCTGCTGATCGATCGCGATCTGGGGATCACCCTCAAGCGCCTCTCTCTGCGCCTGCCACGGGGCCAGCGTTTTCAGATGTTCGGCGGGCTGCTGGAGGGGATCCTCTCCACTGATCCCATCGAAGCGGATACCCTCAACTACCTGCGTGAGGGCGATATGCTGGAGACCGCGCTGGCCCCCTATGTGGATCGTTCTGATACCCTGCGCGAGGTATTGATCGACGAACGGGATCGCTACATGGCCGCGCGTCTGTGCGAAGAGAGCCAGAGTGAGGGTTACCAAAAGGTATTGGTGTTGGCCGGCGAGGGGCATCTGGACGGGGTGAGTACCCAGCTACAGTCGGGGGCGACCTGTGCTCAGCCCCAGGCGGTGGTGGCGGAGCTGGAACAGGTGAGCAAGCGCAGTAGTCGCTGGCGCTTCATCCCCTGGCTGGTGGTGGCACTGGTGCTGATCGGCTTTGCCATCGGGTTCTCGCGTGGGGCCGATCTGGGCAGTATGCTGGTGCTCGACTGGATCCTGATCAACGGCGTCCTCTCCGGGCTGGGTGCCGCCATCGCCGGTGCTCACCCCCTGACCATCCTCGCTGCCTTCCTGGCAGCCCCATGGACCTCCCTCAACCCGATGATCGGTGCCAGCATGGTGGCCGGGGCGGTGGAGGTCTATTTGCGCAAGCCACGGGTGAGCGATTTTGACACTTTGCGCCACGATCTGACCCGCCTCTCCGGCTGGTGGCGCAACAGGGTGTCGCG
This sequence comes from Ectothiorhodospiraceae bacterium, assembly GCA_007125455.1. Taxonomy (GTDB): domain Bacteria; phylum Pseudomonadota; class Gammaproteobacteria; order Thiohalomonadales; family Thiohalomonadaceae; genus SLDE01. The sequence goes on along the minus strand of SLDE01000243.1, from coordinate 7,103 downwards.
CACCCTGATGGTCTTTTTCCTTGCCGGGCTGGGCTCCAGTATTGGTACCTATGTAGCCGGTTTTCGGATCTACGACCGCCTGGTCGGGGCCTGAGCTGTCAGCGGAATGGGTTAGGCACAGAGAGCACGGAGTTATGTAGGTCGAGAGCGCACCGCGTAATTTGCAAACTCTTAGTCGTCGTTCACGATGTCGGGCTAAAGCCCGACCCTCATGCAGATAAGGGGTGCGGAGGTTTCCTTTTCCCCGATTCGCGGTTAGCTACTCTGTGTCCCTCTGTGGTTAATCTTTTATTATTAAACCGTTTTGTCTTTTTCGATCAGCGCGTAGGCAGAGTGGTTGTGGATGGATTCAAAGTTTTCCGATTCGACTACATAGGCGCTGATCCGCTCGTCCTGGTTTAGCCGTACTGCCACGTCACGCACGGCATCCTCAACGAACTTGGGGTTGTCGTAGGCCCGTTCAGTGACGAACTTTTCATCCGGGCGCTTGAGCAGGCCAAACAGCTCGCAGGAGGCCTCTTCTTCCACGATGTCGATGAGATCCTCGATCCAGACAAAGCCCTTGGTGGCCACTGTAACGGTGACGTGGGAGCGCTGGTTGTGGGCACCATAGTCGGAGATCTTCTTGGAGCAGGGGCACAGGCTGGTGACCGGTACCACCACCTTGACCTTGAGCTGTGGCTCGCCGTCCCTGAACTCACCGATGAAGGTGACATCGTAGTCCATCAGGCTTTGTACCCCGGAGACCGGGGCCTTTTTGTTGACGAAGTAGGGGAAGGCCATCTCGATGTGGCCGGATTCGGCCTCCAGGCGATGGGTCATCTCCACCAGCACATCCTTGAAGGACTTTACCGACAGCTCTCGCTCGTGGTTGTTGAGGATCTCCACAAAGCGGGACATATGGGTGCCCTTGAAGTTGTGCGGCAGGTTCACGTACATGTTGAAGTTGGCAATGGTGTGCTGCTCACCGCCGGTACGATCCTGGATCCGCACCGGATGACGGATGTCCTTGATCCCCACCTTGTTGATGGCGATCTGGCGGGTGTCGGCGCTGCTTTGTACGTCGGCGATGGTATCGCAGGTTCGGCTCATGCTTCCGGTTCCTCTGTATAGCGCACGCAGGCGCGCTCGGTTTCCCACAGGGTAACCGCATGGATGCGCACGTGCGGCTCATGCAGCTCCTCGCCGAGGCGGCAGTAGATATAGGCCGCGAGGTTTTCGGCGGTGGGGTTGATGGTATCGAACGGGGCGATCTCATTGAGATAGCGGTGATCCAGTTCGTCGGTGACCTTTTTGGTGAGCTGCTTGAGCAGCTTGAAGTCGATCGCCATCCCCAGCTCGTTCAACTCGCTGGCGATGGCCTCGACCTCAACTTTCCAGTTGTGGCCGTGCAGTTTGCGACAATCGCCAGGGTAGTCACGCAGCGAGTGTGCGGCGGCGAAGTCGGTGACAATCTTCAGGGTGTATCGTGCGGCCATAGTAAATACTTGAGTGATATCCTAGGAATTTAACCTGTTCGCCGCCGCCTGGCAAGTTTCCTGACCCTGCGGGTGGGCGCTGATGGCGCGCAGTATACCATCCTTGTCCAGTCCACACAGGCGCAAGAGCTCGCCACGCTCACCTTGTTCGACATAGCTATCGGGCAGACCCAGGTTGAGCACTGGCACGTTTAGGCCCAGTTGTTGCAGCAATTCGTTCACGCCGCTACCGGCCCCGCCCATCACCACGTTATCCTCCAGGGTGACCAGCAGTGCGTGCTGATTGGCCAGTTGCTCGATAAGCCCGCAATCCAGCGGCTTGATAAAGCGCATGTTGGCCACGCTGGCGTCGATGACCTCGGCAGCGGCCTGCGCTTCGCCCAGTAACGCGCCGAAGCTGAGGATGGCGACCCCTTGACCCTGGCGGCGTAGCTCACCCTTGCCCGGCGGCAGGGTGTCCAGCTCGCCGGAGACCGTTGTGCCGGGCCCGCGCCCACGTGGGTAGCGCACCGCTGCTGGGCCGTCATGGGTATAACCGGTACTGAGCATGCGCCGACACTCGGCCTCATCGGCCGGTGCCATGATCATCATATTGGGGACGCAGCGCAGGAAACTCAAATCCAGGTTGCCGGCGTGGGTGGGGCCGTCGGGGCCGACGATCCCGGCGCGATCGATGGCAAACAGCACCGGCAGGTTTTGTAGTGCTACGTCGTGGATCAGCTGGTCGTAGGCCCGCTGCAGGAAGGTGGAGTAGATCGCCACCACCGGCTTGCGCCCTTCGCAGGCCAAGCCAGCGGCTAGGGTGACCGCGTGCTGCTCGGCGATCCCCACATCGAAGTAGCGTCGGGGGTACTGCTCGGAGAAGGCGACTAAACCGGAGCCCTCGCGCATCGCCGGGGTGATGGCGTCCAGGCGTTCGTCGGTGGCGGCCATGTCGCACAGCCACTGGCTGAACACCTCGGTGTAGCTGGGGCCGCCGCTGCTGCCGCGCTCGAACTTGCCGGTATCGGGGCAGAAGCGCCCGACACCGTGGTAACTACAGGGGTTCTCCTCGGCGGGGGCGAAGCCTTTGCCCTTGCGGGTAACTACATGCAGGAACTGCGGGCCCTGCAGGGTCTTGAGGTTGCGCAGGGTTTTGACCAGGGTATCCATGTCGTGGCCATCGATGGGGCCGATGTAGTTGAAGCCCAATTCCTCGAATAGGGTGCCGGGGATCACCATGCCCTTGACGTGTTCCTCGGCGCGACGGGCCAGCTCCCATACGCTCGGCATGGTGGAAAGCACCTTTTTGCTGCCCTGGCGCATACTGGAGTAGAGCTTGCCCGAGAGCAGACGCGCCAGGTAGTTGGACATGCCGCCCACATTGGGGGAGATGGACATGTCGTTGTCGTTCAGCACCACCAGCAGGTTGGCGTCCAGATCTCCGGCGTGGTTAAGGGCCTCGAAGGCCATCCCGGCGGTCATCGCGCCATCGCCGATCACCGCGATCACCTTGCGATCTTCTGCATGTTGGCGGGCGGCGATGGCCATCCCCAGCGCGGCGCTGATCGAGGTGCTGGAGTGGCCGACCCCGAAGGTGTCGTAGGGGCTCTCTTCCCGTTTGGGAAAGCCAGAGAGGCCGCCAAGCTGGCGTAGGCTGGGCATCTGCTCGCGCCGCCCGGTGAGGATCTTGTGGGGGTAGCTCTGATGGCCCACATCCCATACCAGGCGATCTTGCGGGGTGTTATAAACGTGGTGCAGGGCGATGGTCAGCTCCACCGTGCCCAGCCCCGAGGAGAGGTGGCCGCCGGTACGACAGACCGAATCGATCATGAAGGCGCGCAATTCGCTCGCCAGCTGGCGCAGCTGGTTCAGATCAAGTTCGCGAAGCTGGCTGGGATCATCAATGGTTTCCAGCAGGGGCGCAGTGGACTCGGGCATCTGGGATCTTTGTCGGGCAATCGGAAAAGCGCTCTATGATGGCCCTGGCAGGCGGGTGATGCAAGCCCCGGGCTCATTTATTGCGCAGTCCCGGATAGATCGCCTCCAGCTCTTCCATCACCAGTTCGGTGATATCCGGCTTCAGCCGATGCAGGCGACGCTCTACCAGGGTATCGACCAGCTCCAGCAGCTCTTCGGGATCGGGGGCTGTCTGCGCATCTGTCTCGCTGGCCCCTTCCTCGAAGGCCAGCTCATCCAACAGCGGGATAGCGTCGGGGTCTTCTGCCTCGTCCAGCAGGGGGATGACCTCGGCCTGTTCGAGTTGGGCGATATCGCTTGCTGGTGGCGGGGCGGGCGCATCCCCATCCGAAGGTAGCGCTGGCATCTCGGCCACGGCTTCGTTACCGGCATGACCCTCCAGACCGTGTTGAAGGGCGGGCGTAGCCGCTGCCTCGTCCAGCACGGGGGTGGCGTCGTCTGCTTGTGAACCCAGCGGGGCGGGTGATGTTGCCTGGTCTGCCTCTGCTGGTTTCTCCTGCGTATCGGGCTCTTTGCGCAGCGGCCAGTGGCTAAGCAGATCTTCGCCCTCGGCGTCCGTGCTCTCCAGCAGATTCTGCAACGAGTAAAGATCGTCAATGAGTTTGCTCATGTTGTGCTTCCCGGCGCAATGTTATGGGTATGGAGAGGATAGCCCCTGTCGCGGTAAAAGGTAAAACGTGCACGGCCCTGTTGGCGGGCCGCCTCGTCGGGGCCGACCAGTTCGGCTACCCGTTCGAAGCCACTGAAGAATAACGGTACTTCGCCGCCCAGGTTGATCAGCACATCGTGGTGTAGCACCGCCTGCTCGTCGTGGCCGATGTGGATCGGGGTATCGTCCGTGGCCGGGGCGACTTGATGGGGGACGAAGCTCAGCTCGCGAAAGGTCCACAACAAGTCGTCCAGCCGCTGGCTTAAGCTCGCCTCGCCGGTATGGATGTGGACCCGGTGACCCTGCCGCCAGGCCTTTTCGGCCAGGCGACAGGCAAACTGCAGGCTGGCATCCCCCTGCGGGGCGTCGATGATGTAGAAGTCGACCTGGGTCATTTACCGGCGCGCTGGATCAGGTAGCGGGTCAATAGTGGCACCGGACGGCCGGTGGCACCCTTTTCACTGCCGCCCTTCCAGGCGGTACCGGCGATGTCCAGGTGGGCCCAGCGCATTTCTCTGGTGTAGCGGGCGAGGAAGCTGGCGGCAGTGATGGTGCCGGCCTCTCGTCCGCCGATATTGGCCATATCGGCAAAGGGGCTCTTGAGCTGTTCGTCGTATTCCGGCCACAGCGGCAGTTGCCAGGCGCGATCGCCGCTCGCTTCGGCGGCGGCGAGCAGGCCATCGCACAGGGCCTGGTCGTTGCCCAGCAGGCCGGCGGCGTGGTTGCCCAGGGCGACGATGCAGGCACCGGTCAGGGTGGCGATATCAATGACCTCTTCCGGCTCAAAGCGCTGGCTGTAGGTCAGTGCGTCACAGAGGATGAGGCGTCCCTCGGCATCGGTGTTGAGGATCTCCACGGTCTGGCCCGACATGGTGGTGACGATGTCGCCGGGTTTGTTGGCGGCCCCGTCTGGCAGGTTTTCCGAGCTGGGAACCACACCCACCACTTGCAGTGGCAGCTTCATCGCGGCGATGGCGCGCATCACCCCGAACACACTGGCCCCGCCGCACATGTCGTACTTCATCTCATCCATCGCGGCGGCGGGCTTGAGGGAGATCCCGCCGGCGTCGAAGGTTAGCCCCTTGCCCACCAGCACGATGGGCTTGCCCTTGGCGGCCCCTTTCTTCAGGCCGTTGTACTCCATCACGATCAGCTTGGCCGGTTCGCGAGAGCCACGGGAGACCGAGAGCAGGGCACCCATGCCGAGCTTTTCCATTGCTTTTTCGTCCAGCACACTGGTCTTGATGGTCTTGAATTCCTCGCCCAGTGCCTCGGCCTGATCGGCCAGGTAGCTAGGGGTGCAGACATTGCCGGGGAGGTTGGCGAGATCCTTGCAGAGTTTCATCCCCTGGTTGATGGCTTCTGCCTGGCTCAAGGCGGGTTTGAGTTGGCTCTCCTGTTCCTGATCTGCCACCAGGAAGGCGAGGCGCTTGAGTGCCGGTGGCTTGTCGGCCTTGCCTTTGCTCTTGAGTTTGTCAAAGCGGTAGCTGGCCTGGCCGATGGCCTCGATCAGCTGGCTGGCCATCCAGGCCGTGTCCTGACCCTCTAGCGGCAGGCTGTGCAGATTGGTTAGTGCCTTGGTGGCGCGGGTAGCCAGCAGGGCCTTGGCGGTCGCTTCGCTGATCTTGCGCCAGGCGCGTGCGTCTAGCTCCTTCTTTTTGCCGCAGCCCACCAGTAGCAGACGCTGACAGGCCAGGCCCGCCGGGGCGCTGAGCAGCAGGGTTTGCGCGGTCTCGCCGCTAAAGTCGCCACTCTTGAGCACCTTGCCGAGCAGGCCATCGCTGAGCTGGTCGAGTTCCGTCAGCTCGGGGCCGGGCTTTTTGCCTTCGAAGGTGCCAATGATGAGGCAGTCCGTAGTGCTGCTGGCGAGTGCTTCGGTAGACGTGACAAATTGCATGACAACTCCTGGGTGTGGGCTGCGGTCTTGCCTGCACGCGGGCAGGCCGACAGGTTTTGTTGGCTGAGGCTATAGCGTAAACTCTGGCGTATACAATTGCCACCGCCGCCGCAAGCCACCACATGAAGATTATCGATCGTTATCTGCTGCGTGAGATCGGCCTGAGCTTTCTCGCCGTCACCCTGGTGTTGGCGCTGATGTTTCTCAGTGGCACCTTTGTGCGCCTGCTGGCCGAGACCCTGGAGGGGCGCTATCCGGCGGATCTGCTGATGACCCTGTTTGCCCTGCGCGGTGTCGGCAGTATGGTATTGCTGTTGCCTTTTGCGATGTTCTTGGCGGTGATGCTGGCCTTGGGGCGTTTCTACCGCGATAGCGAGATGGCGGTGTTGGCCGCCTGTGGCCACGGACCGGCGCAACTACTGAGGCCTGTCGCCCTGGCCGGGGTGGTGGTGGCGGTATTGGTCGGCGTGTTGGCACTGGCGGTTGCCCCTTGGGCCGAAGATCGGGCGATGATGGTGGTGGACGAGGCGGGGGCACGGGTCGGTGTCGAGGGGATCGCGGCGGGCCAGTTCAATCAGCTCGATAATGGTTCGGTAGTCTACGTTGAGGATGTCGATCCCGCCAGTAAGGAGCTCTATGGCATCTTCGCCCTGTTCCAGGGGCCAGAGGGCAGTATGCACTTGACCGCGCAGCGGGGGGAGGAGTATCTCGACCGTGCCAGTGGTGATCGCTATCTGCTGTTGCGTAACGGCTACCGTTACGAGGGCGAGCACGGCCAGGGGGCGTTTCGCATCACCCGTTTTGAACAACACGGCCTGCGCATCCAGGAGCGGGCAGTGGTTCCCACCGCGCGCCGCCTCAGCGCCAACAGCAGTGCGGAGCTTTGGCAGGGGGGGCGGGCCGAGCTGACCGAACTGCAGTGGCGCCTGGCGATGCCGCTGAGTACCCTGCTGCTGGCCCTGTTGGCGGTGCCCTTGAGCAAGAGTGCACCGCGTCAGGGGCGGTTGTTTGGGATGTTTCTTGGGGTGCTGGTCTACATGGGCTATAACAATCTGCTCAACATCGCCCGTTCGGCCATGGCACGCGGTGATGTGCCCATCGGCCTGGGGCTGTGGTGGGT
>SLDE01000048.1 GCA_007125455.1 Ectothiorhodospiraceae bacterium | reverse complement strand
TGATCATGCCCCGCATCTCTCCCTCGACATCGTAGTGGATGCGCGCACGCACCAGCATGCTCAACGGCTCGCCTTCGCAACGCGCGATCTGGAACTCCTCCTGACAGAGGGACTCGCTGGGGGTGCTGAGTAGTTCTGCACAGCGATCCTTGGCACGGATACGTTCCTCTTCGATGACCAGCTCACTCCAATAGCGCCCCAGCCCCTGGCTGGTGGAAAAGCCGGTCAACTTCTCCCAGGCGGGGCTCAGGTAGGTAACCCGGCACTGGCCATCGGCCTGAAATACCACATCCTGCATGTGATCCGTCAGATCGCGATACAAGGACTCGGATTCGGCCAACTGACGCCCGCGACGGACCAGGTACCAGGAAAAAGCGGCAAAGCTCAGCGCGACCAGCAGGCCAATCGATTGGATCGCCCTGACCATCCGGTGCAGACGAGCGCTCTCATCGCGAACGGGGGCCGCGGCGATCTGCCATACCCCGTCCAGCACCTGTATATCGGCAACCAGACTATCGCTGCGATCAAACAGGCCCGGCTCACCAAAGAAGACCAGCCCCCGTTCACCCAAACCATCGGTACCACGGATGGCGATGGGCATACGCTCGGCAACCGCCAACAGGCCGCTAAGCTCAAGCAGGCGATCGTAGTCAATAGGGGTGCTCATCAAGCCCCAGTAGTGGCGCTCATCTCCACTGGTCTCGGTATAGATCGGCACCCGGTGGATCAGCGCGCGCCCCCCCTGCACCAGGTCGAGCGGCCCAGCCAGCACCGGCTTACCGGTACGCATCACCCGGCGGGTAGCGCTCCCCTGCAGCTCGTGCGCGAACAGATCCAGCCCCAGGGCACTTTCATTGCCCTCTAACGGATAGACGTGGGCGATGACATTGTCCGGGGCCAGGGTGATGTTGCGCACCAGGGAGCGCTGCTCCAGCAATTGCCCGGCGATGGCATCAAAGGTTTCCGGGGCGATATCGCCATGGGCAGAGACGTAGGCCACCAGCCCGGCGGTGAGGTTGAGCGAACCGTGCAACTCCCCCTCCAGCTTGCCCCGCACCTCACCGAGCTGGGTGTACTGGGTCTCGCGCATGCGTTCATCGGCCTGATACTGCAATTGCTGGGCGACCAACAAAAACACCGCCAGCACCAGTAACCCCAGTGACAGGGGGATGGTGACTTGCCGGTATGAAATGGATCCCATGGGGTTACATCCGCTAACGTGGTTGCATGTGATGGACATGCCCTGGCTCGGGCATCAATGGGTGATCATACCATTGTCGTGCGAGATTCGAATGTAGGGATTTTCTGATATTTCATAAAAAAAGCCGACCAGAAGTGCCCGGTCGGCCTGTTGTCACTGGCCCTGGGGCCACACAACCATTGGGGGAAAACGGGGGTTCAGGCGGCCTGCGCCAGGGCCCGCTGCCGACGCGGCGCGGGCGGATTATCTGTCGCGGGCGGTGTGGCCGCTCGCTGGCGGACCCTTGCCCAACGGGCCTCCCAGCGCTTCAGGGTCACCTCGTCGGCCACGGCAACCTCCCGGCGCACCGGGTAACGGCTGCTGTATGTCAGCAGCTCCTTATCCAGGTATTCCAGGTAGTCGCATAAGCGGCTGAACTGGTCGGGACGGCGCAGTTGGCGCTGGGAAAGAAAACGCTGCGCCGCGCGTTGTGCACGGTGCGGCCAATTGGGACGGCTAAGCTGTACCAGGGTGAGCAGATTGCCCTTGACGGCGGCATCCTTGAGCACCATCTGCAGGCCGTGTCCAAGCTTCATGCAGTCGCTTACTATGTGGTTCATGATCTGACTCCTCGTGTGCTATCCATCTCTCATCTTGTGCGAGTAAGTCTACGTTGCCCCTGGGCCCTTATCTGTCTCTGCAATACCGTAACTTGTGTAGGCTTTGCTCCTACAGCCTCCACACGCTGCTGGTGTAGAATGGTCATCATCACAGAGGAGAAAACCATGAAGATCGGAACCCCGCTTTCGCCCACCGCCACCCGCGTCATGCTGCTGGGCAGCGGCGAACTGGGCAAGGAGGTGATCATCGCCCTACAGCGCCTGGGCGTGGAGGTGATTGCGGTGGATCGCTATCCCGATGCACCTGGCCACCAGGTGGCCCATCGCGCCTATGTGATCGATATGACCGATGCCGACGCCCTGCGCGCCCTGGTTGATCAGGAGCGCCCGCAGCTGATCGTGCCGGAGATCGAGGCGATCGCCACCGATGAGCTGGCCCGTATTGAGGCCGATGGCCTGGCCAGGGTGGTCCCCACCGCCCGCGCCACCCAGCTGACCATGAACCGCGAAGGGATCCGTCGTCTGGCGGCGGAGGAGTTGGGGCTGCCCACCTCCCGTTACGCCTTTGCCGAATCCTTCCGGGAGTTGGAGCAGGCGATCGAGGGCGGGATCGGCTACCCCTGTATCATCAAGCCGGTGATGTCCTCTTCAGGCAAGGGGCAATCGACGGTAAACAGTCCCGAGGAGCTGGAGGCCGCCTGGCAGTATGCCAAGGAAGGGGGGCGGGTGGATCGTGGGCGAGTGATCGTTGAAGAGATGATCCTTTTCGATTACGAAATCACCTTGTTAACCGTCCGTGCCATGGATGCACAGGGCCAGATAGGCACTCAGTTTTGCGCCCCCATCGGCCACCGCCAGGAGCAGGGCGACTATGTGGAAAGTTGGCAGCCGCAGCGCATGAGCGATAAGGCCATGCAGCGTGCCCAGAGCGTGGCCGAGACCATCACCAGCAAGCTGGGCGGTTGCGGCTTGTTTGGTGTGGAGCTGTTTGTGCGCGGCAATGAGGTGTGGTTCAGCGAGGTCTCCCCTCGCCCTCACGATACTGGCATGGTGACCATGGTGACCCAGTGGCAAAACGAATTTGAGCTGCATGCCCGCGCCATCCTCGGGCTGCCGGTGGATACCATGCTGCGCAATGCCGGGGCCAGCGCGGTGATCTATGGTGGGATGGAGCAGGGCGGGATCGTGTTCGACCAGGTAGAGCAGGCGCTAAGCATCCCGCGTAGCGAGCTGCGCCTGTTTGGCAAACCGGAGTCATTCACCCGGCGGCGGATGGGGGTGGCCCTGGCCTATGGTGAGCAGACGGATGAGTGCCGCCTGCGCGCCGCCGAGGTCGCCGGGCGGGTGAAACCGCAGGCGGAGTGATACTAGCCCTTATGGGCACTTCTAATTATTCTGAGTGCGCCAGATTGGGCTCTCAAATCCGTGCTATCAAGGCGCAAATCGCACGTAATAGCCCGCTATTGCGAAGATTTGCAACGCAGAGAGCGCGGATTTGAGGGTTCAAGATGCGTGCTCACGAATAT
>SLDE01000140.1 GCA_007125455.1 Ectothiorhodospiraceae bacterium | reverse complement strand
TCACATATTGAAACCGCCGTGCCCCGGCAAGATGGTGAGGAACACATGGATACCAATGTACGCCGTGAGTACGGCCAGCTTGCTGACTACCGCCAGATGCGGTGGCGGCTGTTCGCCGTGGCCATCGTCGGGGCGCTGGTGGTGATTGTGGGTATGCAGCTGGCCTCTCACCTGCTTAGTCGCACCCTGCTGGAGGATGGCTATGCCCGTCTGCAGCAGCAGTTGAGCCAAACCCATAAGCAGCATGTGCACAACTCGCTTGAACACCATGCCGGACACCTGCAGTTGCTGTTGCATAACCCGGCGCTGCTGAAGGCTGTACGTGAGCAGGATCGCGAGGCGCTGATGCGTGAGGTTTACTGGCAATACCAACTCAAGCGCCAGGAAAACCCGCATATCGAGGTGATGCATTTTCATGATCCGAACAACATCACCCTGCTGCGCCTGCATCAGCCTGAAAGTTACGGCGATGACCTGAGCGAGCTGCGGCCGATGATCGCCGACGGCAATCACCTGCGTGCCCGTCGTGATGGCTTTGAGATCGGTAAAAACGGGGTCAGTTACCGGGTGGCGATACCCATTGAGGACGATGACGAACACCTGGGGATGGTGGAGATTGGGGTCAATATTGCTCACTTTACCCGGCGTCTGCGCGAATCACACGGAGTCGAGGTGGGGCTGTTTTTCCACCGTGAGGCGATGGGCACCTATCTGGCCGAGCACGGTGAGTCCCAGCTAGTTGGTGTCGGCGAACAGCGATTGGCCTTCCCTCCCATGAGCGATGCCCTGTTGGTGGCGGGCGGTGAGTTACAGGCAGGACAGGAGGGCTATCTGCCCTTCTACCACCAAGGACGACGTTATGTGAGCTATCCGCTCTATCACTTGAAAAACTACCAGGGGGAGGAGGTGGCCACCCTGTTGGCGGTGGCCGATGTGAGCCAGCAGATCGGCAAGATCTGGCGCTTCACCCTGTGGAGCAGTGTGGTCTGGCTACTGCTGCTGACGCTGCTGATTGCCGGACAGTACCGCATCTTTAGCCGTATGCAGCACTGTATTGATTCGCTGGCCTTCTATGATCCGCTGACCGGCCTGCCAAATCGTCGGCTGTTGATGGAGAAGCTGCAGCAGTCGATGCTCAACTGCCGACGCAGCAGGCAGCACATGGCACTGCTGTTTATCGATCTGGATAACTTCAAGACACTCAACGATACCCATGGTCATCAGTACGGCGATGAGATGCTCAAGGGTGTGGCACAACGCCTGCGCGAGGCGGTACGGCTCAACGATACGGTGGCCCGCCAGGGTGGCGATGAGTTCGTGGTGGTGCTGGAAGGGGTCGGTGAGGAATATGACCTTGCACAGCAGACGGCGCTGGCGGTGGCCGACAAGTTGGTGGAGGTGCTTGCGCCGCCACACCAGCTCTCCGACGGCCTGAGCTGGCAGTGCAGCGGCAGTATTGGTGTGGCGCTATGTGATGAGATGGGGATGGAGCTGGAGGAGCTGATGCGCCGCGCCGATGTGGCGATGTACCGGGCCAAGGCGGCCGGACGCAACCAGGTTGCCAGTTACTGAGCTTGCTGCCTTCAGCAGCCGTGCCAGGCCTTTTATCCCTGTCGTCCCAGCTATCCCGGCTGCGTTGGCGGTTGTGTTATCCGGGGTGTTGCTCTTCCTTGATCCCGATCCGTTGCAGGCTCTTGAGCATATCCGGGCTAAAGCTGGCATTTAGCCCCCGTGGCTGGCGAGGGTCTAAGGGGAAATCTTTGGCGATGGCCTCCAGCTCCTTTTGGTTGGCGCTGAAATAGCGCGCGGCCTTGATCACGTTGGGCAGGTTTTTCAGCATGTGTAATAGGCTCCAGCGGTGTTGCCAGAGGCGTTTAACGAAGCGGCGGCGAAAATTCTTGCTGTGATAAAAGCTGCGCACGGTGTCGTTATACAGGGCATCCATCTCCTCATGGGAGCGAAAGCCCTTGGGGACGAAGACGAAGTTCAGGCAGTTCATCAGTCGCCAGTCTTCGTGGAAGCTCCCCTCGCTTCCTGAGGCACATTCCTCCCAGATCGGTGCCCCATGCAGCGGGCTGAACTTGGTCATGTTCATTTCATCCAGATCCAGAGAGAGGATGAAATCACGGGTGGCGCGAATACTCTCCGGTGTTTCGCCCGGCAGGCCGAAGATGAACAGCCCCTTGGCGCGCAGACCGGCACGATGGATCTGTTCGACGGTGCTGCGCACCTGTTCCAGGGTCACCCCGGCCTTGTGTCGTTCCATCATCTGCGGGTCGGCCGACTCTACCCCCATCGAGACCATGAAGGCCCCGGCCTGCTTGAGTTTTTGCAGCATCTCATCGGAGGTGTGGCCGGTGCGAATGGCGCAGCTGAACTGTACCCCGAGCGGCTGCGCGATCAGCAACTCGCACAGCGCGTAAACGCGCTTCTTGTTGGCGGTGAACAGGTCGTCATAGATATTGATGTGGTGAATACCAAAGCGATCGCGCAGGTATTTCATCTGGTCGTAGATGTATTGCGCTGTGTTGTACTTGTACAGGCGCTCGAACACCGTGCGGTCGCAGAATGAGCAGGTGTAGGGGCAGCCACGCGAGGTGATCATCGACGTGCCCCAGCGCTTCTCATAGGAGAAGATCGGCAGGTGGTAGCCCTCGGGAAAGCCCGCCAGTTTCTCGTAGGCGGGGAAGGGCAGCTCGTCGAGGTGGCCGATGCGATCGCGGCGCGGGTTGGCAATCACCCGCTCCCCTTCCCGGTAGACCAGGTTGTCGATCCGGTGAAGCTCGACCCCTTCTGCCAGATCGAGCATCGGCCCTTCCCCCTCACCGATACACAGGTAGTCGATCTCGGGGAAGTGTTTGAGCAGCTCGGCCCCCACCGCCGAGACATGGGCACCGCCACAGATGATCCGAAGATCAGGGCGCTGCTGCCTGAGGCAGGCGATGATCTCCAGCGCATCCATGAACGCTGAGGTGGTGGTGGAAAAGCCCACGAGCTCGGGCTGGGTGGCGAGGATGATCTCGGCATTTTCAGCCGCCGTGGTGGGTGCCTGTGGGCCCAGACAGTCGTGTACCTCGCAGGGGTGGCCGTGTTGTTCCAGCCAGGCGGCCAGGGAGAGGATGCCGATGGGGGCCATGCGGTTGGCCAGTACTGAAAAATCGGGCTGGCCGGGCACGAAGTTGAATCCGGCCGGGTGGACAAAGGTGACTCGCATGGGGCCTTCCTTATTGCTGGATGGGTGAGTCGACTGCTTTAGGGCACTTCTAAATATTCGTGAGCACGCATCTTGAACCCTCAAATCCGCGCTCTCTGCGTTGCAAATCTTCGCAATAGCGGGCTATTACGTACG